>JAICNA010000051.1 GCA_025928955.1 Gemmatimonadales bacterium
CGACACCGGCTCGACGCTGAAGTCCTTGCGCCGGGGCGTCCGCTGCCAGCGACCCGCTTCGCCCGTGAACGGGCGCGCGATGACGCGAGAAACGGCATGCTCCCCCCGCAGGATTTCGCGCGCCGCCGAGCACGCGGCGTACAGCTCGTGGAGCGGCACGACCGCCTCGTGCGCAGCCACCTGGAAGACACTGTCGGCCGAGGTGTAGACGATCCACCGGCCGGTGGCGGCGTGCTCCGCGCCGAAGCGGTCGAGGATCGCGGTCCCCGAGCCCGCGACGTTTCCCAGCACCCCGCGGCCCGTCCGCGCAGCGAACTCGGCGATCACCGCCTCCGGGAATCCGTCCGGATAGGTCGGGAACGGCCGGTCGAGCACCACGCCGCAGATCTCCCAGTGGCCGGTCGTGCTGTCCTTGCCGGCGCTCACGGGTTCGCACACGCCCGACGCGCCGCGGGGAGATTCGACCGGAGTCACACCCGCGATCGGCGCGCAATGCCCGAGTCCGAGCGCCGCGAGATTCGGCAGCGTGAGCGGGCCGGCGGCACGCGCGACGTTCCCCAGCGTATCGCTTCCCTCGTCGCCGTAGGCGGCGCTGTCCGGAGCTGGCCCGATTCCGAGTCCGTCGAGGACGATGATCGCGGCGCGACGCATCACCCGCCCCGGTACCGCCGCTCGACGCGGCGGCTCAGCGACGTCAGGAGTTCGTAGGAGATCGTCCCGGCCCGGTCCGCCTGCGCATCGAGGAGCAGTTCCTCTCCGAACACGAGCGCCTCGTCGCCGACCCGCGTCGTGTCGTTCGTCTCTAAGACTGTCATGTCCATAGTGATTCGGCCGCGGACCGGCGCATTCCCGCCCGCGAGCCGGACGATGCCGCGGGCGGCGAAGGCGCGGGGCAATCCGTCGGCATAGCCGAGCGCGATCGTCGCCACCGTCGCCGGCCGTTCCGCGCGCCAGGTCGCCCCGTAGCTCACCGTCTCGCCGGCCGCGAGCTTCCGGACCGACACGACCTTCGCGCGCAGCGTCGCGACCGGCCTCGGCTCGTGAGCGCCGGCCCGGCCGCCATACAGGAAGATGCCCGGCCGGACGAGGTCGGCGGCATAGGCGTGTCCGGCAAGGGCGGCCGCGCTGTTGGCGGCATGGAGGAGCGCCGGGCGCGTGCCCAGCGCCGAGACCGCGTCATGGAACGCGCGCCACCCCTCGTCGACCGACTGCGGGTCGGTATCCGCAGAGTGAAAATGCGTGAAGGCGCCCTCGTAGCCCGCCGCGCCGCGCACCACTTCCCGGACTTCCGCGAGCAGCGCCCGATCCGCCGCCGGAAAGCCGGCCCGGGACATTCCGGTGTCGACCGCCAGATGAAACGGCTCGGCGCCCCCGGCGATCCACGCCTGCAGGGCGTCCAGATCGCCCAGTGCCGGCCGGAGGCGGTGGCGCCGGATGAGCGGGAGCCACGATACGAGTGGAGGTGAGAAGAGGACGATCGGCCGGTCGATTCCTGCCGCTCGCAGCTCGGCGCCCTCCTCGACCGTCGCCACCCCGAACCCCCACGGATCGATCGCCTCGAGCGCGCGCGCCACCGCCACGGCGCCAAGGCCGTAGCCGTTAGCTTTCACCATGGGCATCAGTCGCGCACCGGAGACGGCCGCGACGCGGCGCGCATTCGCCAGCACGGCGTCGAGGTCGACGTCCACCCAGGCGCGGTCTGCAGGCATGGATTCGGTGGTCACGGCGGCGCGAATGATATCCGTCCTCGGAGCATAAATGCAAGAAACATCAGCGCTTGAGCGTGTCATGGCGGTCGTGCGGGATCTGCGGCTCCGCTGTGACTGGGACCGGGTCCAGACCCGCGAGACGCTCCGGCCCTATCTCGTCGAGGAAGTGCTGGAGCTCGATCACGCCATCGGGAACGAGGACCGGTCCGCGATCCGCGAAGAGATGGGAGACTTCCTTCTGCACCTCGCATGGCAGCTGGTGCTGGCCGAAGAGCTCGGGGAATTCACGGCCGACGAGCTCGCGCGCGCGACCGAGAGGAAAATGCAGCGGCGCCATCCGCACCTCTTCGAGCTTGGCCCGCGGGGCGGATGGGAGGAGGTCAAGCGGCGGGAGCGCCAGCGCGGCGTCCTCGACGGCCTCCCGCCGACCCTTCCGGCCCTGCTGATGGCCTACCGCCTCCAGGAGCGCGCTGCCTCGGTGGGGTTCGACTGGCCGGATACCACGGGCCCGGCCGGCAAGGTGCGGGAAGAGCTCGCAGAGGTGGAGCGGGAGCTGGAGAAGATCGGTGACACTCGCCCGGGGGGCGAGGAGGGCGGTCGTGCCCTCCTGTCGGCCGAGATCGGCGACCTGCTCTTCGCGGTCGTCAACCTCGCCCGGAAGGCCGGCGTCGAACCGTCCGGAGCGCTGGAGGCCGCAAACCGGAAGTTCCTGAGGCGGTTCGCCCTGGTGGAAGCGCTCGCGAGCGAACGCGGCCAGGAGCTGCATGACGCGGGGCTCGAAGCGCTCGACCGGCTCTGGGAGGAGTCGAAGGCGCGCGAGCTCGCCGACCCCGCCACCGACGGGCCGAGCTAGCGATCCTCGAGCGCGTTGCCGAGCGCGCGCGTCACCTGGAGCAGCTCGCGGGATTCGGCATGACCCGTACGCATGGTACCCTCATCGAGATCCCGATGGATCGCACGGCAGATCTCGATGGCGCGCCGCAGCCGGAAACGCTCGAGGTAGGCCGCAGGATCCGAGTCGGTGGCGGACATGAGCACGGCCCAGATGCGCATCCGGGCCTCGTCGATCGCACGCTTGAAATCCTCCATCCCCTCGGATGGGATCGTCCCGGCGGCCACTTCAGCCTCGATCTTCTTCACCATGTCCTGCACGAGCGCGAGCCGGGACTTGAGCTCTTCGGGCTTGAGGGGGCGTTCCTTCCGTTCGTCGTCCGCTGGTCTCATCGGGTCACCGCCCTGGTTGGTGTCGACCCACGCCGGCTGCGCGAGGTCAGGGATGGAGCCTGTGGATCTGTCGCGGGAACGCGATGGCTTCGCGGATGTGCGGGATCCCGCAGATCCATGCCACCGTGCGCTCGACGCCCAGACCGAAGCCCGAGTGCACGAAGGTCCCGTACTTCCGGAGGTCGAGGTACCACCCGTAGGACGCGGGATCGAGTCCCTGCGCCTCGATGCGGGCGAGCAGGCGATCATGGTCGTCCTCGCGCTGCGAGCCGCCGATGATCTCCCCGTATCCCTCCGGCGCCAGGCAGTCGTTGTTCAGCACCGTCCGCGGGTCGTCGGGATTCTCCTTCATGTAGAAGGCCTTGACCTCCCTCGGATAGTTGAACACGAAGACCGGGCGGTCGTACTCCTTCGCGAGCAGGGTTTCGTCGTCACCGCCGAGATCGCTTCCCCACCGGATGTCCGAGCCGAGGGCGTTGAGCCGGGCGACGGCGTCCGAATAGGAAATCCGCGGGAACGGCGCCTGCACCCGCTCGAGCGGGGAGGTGTCACGCTCGAGCTCGCGCAGCTCCGCGCGCCGCGCGTCCAGCGCACGGCCGACGACGTAACTGACGAACTCCTCCTGCAGCCGCATGTTATCGTTTGAGTCGTTGAAGGCGACCTCCGGCTCGACCATCCAGAACTCCGTGAGGTGCCGCCGGGTCTTCGACTTTTCCGCGCGGAACGTGGGCCCGAAACAGTACACCTTGCCGAGTGCGGCCGCGGCGGCCTCGACGTAGAGCTGGCCGGTCTGTGCGAGGTACGCCTTGCCGAGATCGAAGTAATCGGTGGCGAAGAGATTCCCTGCCTCTTCGCCGATGGCGCCGGTGAGGATCGGCGTGTCGACCAGCGTGAACCCCCGCTGATGGAAGAAGTCCCGGATCGCCTGGACCACTTCGTGCCGCACCCGGGCAATGGCCACCTGCCGGCGGCTCCGGAGCCAGAGGTGTCTATGCTCGAAGAGGAAAGTCGTCCCATGTTCTTTGGGAGAGATCGGAAACTCGGGGCTCGCCCCGAGCAGGACGAGATCGGTGGCGAGCAGCTCGTATCCGCCCGGCGCCCGGGCATCGGCGCGCACCGCGCCCGTCACGGCCACGCTCGCCTCCTGCGTCAGCGACTGGAACGCCTCCCAGACCCCCGGGGCCACGTCCTTTTTCGAGATCACGCACTGCAGCAGACCGGAGCCATCCCGCATGACGAGAAACGCGATCTTCCCGCTCGAGCGGGTGGTGGCCACCCACCCGCGAACAGTCACGTCGCGGTCGGCATGCTGACCGAGATCAGCGATCTGTACCGGTGGTGTCATGCAGCGTCCGTCTTCGATAGGGGGGTGCGCATCGGAGGCTGGAGTCTAGCGGCGGCACTGGTGAGCGTCAACGCGGCGTGCATGAATTTCCGGCCGGATCCCGCAGCCATTCCGGTCGAGGCGGCGGGCAACGCCCCCATCGAGTCGTGGACCGTGGACGGCGGCCGCGGCGCCACGGCGCCGATGATCGCCGAAGGTGGGCGGGTGTTCCTCGCGGGCGCCGATCGGCAGGTGCGTGCGATCGACATCGAATCCGGCGGCGAAGTCTGGCACCGGCGCCTCACCGGTACCATCCTCGGCGGCGTGCTGCTGCGCGATTCCGTCCTCTATGTGGCGACCTCCCGCCCGGACGGAAAGGTCCACGCGCTCGATGCGACGACCGGTCGCACGCGGTGGCGCAGCTCGGCCGGGGACATCGCGACACCCCTCGCAATTGCGGGCGGCGCCATCGCGGCCGTCAATCGCCGCGGGGAGCTCGTCGCGCTCGATCTCGATCGAGGTGCGCTGCGCTGGCGCCGGCGCATCGGGGTCTCGCGCCTCGCACCGCTCGCGGTGGACGGGGCCTTTCTCGTCGCGGCCGGCGATTCGATTCTCCGCATCGACGCCGCGAGTGGCCGAACTGCCGCGCGGTGGCGACTCCCCTTCGCGATCATCGGCTGGCAGCGGATGGATGGCGTCCTGGTCCTTGCGGCGGCGGATTCTGCGCTCGCCCGGCTCGATCCGGAGACGTTCGAGATCGCGTGGCGCAGCGAGCTCGATGCCCCCGTACTCGGGCGCATCGGCGTGCGCGGCGATACGGCCTGGGCCATCACCCGCCGCGGGACCCTGTATCAGGTCGACCTCGGGACGGCGGCCGCGCGCCGGATCGCAGGCCTCGGTGCACCGATCACCACGGGCGTGACCCCGATCGACGAGCATCTGGTGGTGGGCGGTGCGGACGGCGTGCTGCGCGGCATCACGCGCGAAGGGGAGGTGGCGTGGCGGGTCAATCTCTCATGGAACATCACGGTCGATCCCGTCGCGGTACCGGGCGGCTTCCTCGCGGCGGGGGGCGACGGCGACCTTCACCGGTTCACCGAATGATCCAGCGACTCATCCGGCTCGCGAGCTGCCTCGGCCTCGCGGCCCTCCTGGCAGCGCCGCTCGAGGCGCAGTCGAGTCCGGCTCCCATCAAGTACGGCAAGTGGCTCCTGCTCGCCGGGTCGCTCGGCCTCAATGTGTCTGCCGCGGATGCCCACAGGGACGCGGACCGCGCGTACGACACGCTTCGCGATCGCTGCGCTGTGGACCCTGCCCTCTGCACGATCACGGGAGGGCAATACCTCGATGCCGACAGTGAGGCGCTCTACCAGGAGGCGCTCCGCAACGACCGGCGGTCACGGAAGCTGCTGATCGGCGGCGAGGCGGCCCTCCTCGGGGCCGCCACGCTGTTCGTGTGGGAGTTCGCCCGCCCGCGCGGCAGGCCGGAGAACATCCCGTTCGAGCCGGCCGTGAGTTACCGGAACGGCGTGACGCGGCTCGGCGTGCAGATGGCCTGGTAGCCCGCTCGGCGCTACGGCTGACTGCGGTGCCCGACTGCACCGCCCAGGAGGCCCGCCACGACCGTGCTGATCGTCGCCACGCCGACCGTATCGACCCCGACGTCGCCGAGCGCCAGGGAAACGACCGATCCGAGCATCCCGGCCACCCCACCTGCCAGCGCGCCGCCGGTCGCCGATCCGAGCCGCGTGGCGCGCCCGCCCCATTTCGCGAACAGAAACCCGGTCACCGCACCGAGCGCGGTCCCGACGATCGGAAAGCTCGCCGCGATCGAGGGAACGAAGTGGCCCAGGATGACCATCGCACACTGCAGCAGCGTACCGGTGATCGTCGCCTTGACCAGCGCGCCCTGCGTCATCGCATTCGCCGGGGACCGAGCTTCCATCGGGCGTTCCTCCGATCAGGAGTGATTGCGGACGTGACGTCGTGCCGCGTCTGCGGGCCTGTGCCGTTTGCCATCGACTGTCCGGGAATGCTGCAAGGTACGGTGTGCCGGTCGGTCCGGCGAGTGGGGCTGCGCCGTCAGCCGGTCCGGAAGAATTCCACAGCGCGTGGATAGCGAGCCAGCACCCGCTCGCGGAGACGCTGGTGCTCGGTCCGGACGAGGACCGGGTCCGCCTCGATGATCTCGTCCGCGAGCGAGCGGGTGCGCGCGAGCAGGTCCTCGTCGTCGGGGAGCCGCGCGTGCCGGACCTCGAATCCGCCCGACTGGCGTGCGCCGATGAGATCTCCCATTCCCCGCTCGGCAAGGTCCAGCTCGGCGATCCTGAAACCGTCCTCGGTCTCTGCGAACGCGCGAAGCCGGTCGGGCACGTCGTCCCCCGCCATCAGCACGCAGTAGCTGTCGGAGCCCCCCCGCCCGACGCGGCCGCGGAGCTGGTGCAGCTGCGCGAGGCCGAACCGCTCGGGATGCTCGATCACCATCGTGGTGGCATTCGGCACGTCGATGCCGACCTCGATCACGGTCGTGGCGACGAGCACCTGGATCGCGTTCGCGCGGAATCGGCGCATCACCTCGTCACGCTCTTCGGACTTCATCCGTCCGTGAACCAGTCCCACCTCGAGCGCGGGCCATCGCTCCGCAAGGCGCTCGGCCATCGTCGTCGCGGCGCGCAGGTCGGCGCGCTCCGACTCCTCGATCACGGGCAGCACGACGTACGCCTGCCTCCCCGCCGCCGACTCGCGCTCGACGAAGTCGAGCACGCGCTCGCGCTGCGCCTCGGTCCGGAGTGCGGTACGGATCGTCCCGCGGCCCGGCGGCCGGTCCCGGAGGATCGAAACGTCCAGGTCGCCGTAACGCGTGAGCGCGAGCGAGCGCGGGATGGGCGTGGCCGACAGGAGCAGCACGTCCGGCGCGGCCCCCTTCCCGATCAGCGCCGAGCGCTGCTCCACCCCGAAGCGGTGCTGTTCGTCGATCACGGCGAGCCCGAGCCGCTGGAACTGCACGCTCTCCTGGACGAGTGCGTGGGTGCCCACCACGAGGCGGGCTCCGCCGGCAGCGATGCGTTTCCGCGCGGCCGCCTTCTCCCCCGCGCTCAGCCGCCCGATGAGCAGCTCCGGAGCAATCGTGAGCGGCTCCGCGAGCCGGGTGAGCGTCGCCGCATGCTGCTCCGCGAGCAGCTCGGTCGGCGCCATGAGCGCGGCCTGGAAATCGTTCTCCAGCGCGAGCAGCATGCCGAAGAGCGCGACGACCGTCTTGCCGGTGCCGACATCGCCCATGAGCAGGCGGTGCATGCGTCGCTCCGAAGTCATGTCCGCGACGATGTCCGCCACGGCACGCCGCTGGTCGTCGGTCAGCTGCCAGGGCAGGCTCTCGCGGAGCTGCGTGGTGAGCGTGCGCCGCAGCTCGAAGCGCATCCCGGCGGACCGGCCGCGCCGCGCGATGGCGCGCGCGCGCGACAGCGTGAGCTGGAGATCGAACAGCTCGTCGAAAGCGAGCCGGCGCCGGCCGCGCTCCGCCTGCGCGAGCGAGGTCGGCCGGTGGACCGCGAGCAGCGCCTCGGCCAGCGGGAGGAGCTCGAGCGATCGCCTGAGCGGATCGGACAGCAGGTCGGGTGCGAGCGGCACGAGCTCGTCGAGATGACGCTCGACGAGCGAGCGGATGATCTTGTGGCTCAGCCCTTCGGTCGCGGGATAGACCGGCAGGACCTTGCCCGCGGCGAGCGGATCGGACTCGCCTTCGGCCTCGATCAGGATGATGTGCTCGCGCGGGGCCATCTGCCGGCCGTGGTAGAAGCGGATCGGCCCAGAGACGAGGACCGTCTGCCCCACGGCAATCGTGCGATCGAGGAACGGCTGGCCCGGCCACACGCATTCGAGCACGCCGCTGTCGTCGCGAATGACGGCACTGAAGATCCTGAGCCCCTTCCGGGTCGGCGACACCTGCTTCGCGACCACCTTCCCGACGCACGCGACCTCGTCGCCCACGCGCGCGCGCGCGACCGGGGTGACGGTGGACGCGTCGATGTACCGATGCGGGAGGTGCCAGAGGAGGTCCTGCGCGGTGCGGATGCCGAGCCGGGCGAGCGCATCGGCGCGCCGTTCGCCCACCCCTTTGAGGAACTTGACCGGGGTATCCAGGCGCAAGCTGCCCGCCCGCGCCGGCATCAGGCCAGAAGCCCCTCGGCGAATCGGACGGGATCGAACGGCTCGAGATCGCCGAGCTCCTCGCCGGTGCCGAGGAACCGGATCGGGAGCCCGAGCTCGCGTCGCAGCGCAGTGACCGCGCCGCCGCGCGCGCTCCCGTCGAGCTTGGTGACGATGATGCCGGTCGGGGTGACCGCCTGCGAGAAGAGCTTGCCCTGCTGGAGCGCATTCTGCCCTACCGTCCCGTCGAGCACGAGCAGCGTCTCGTGCGGTGCGCCGGGAAGCCGCCGCGCGATCACGCGCGTCACCTTTCGCAGCTCCTCCATCAGGCCTTCCTGGGTGTGCAGGCGACCTGCGGTGTCCACCACCACCGTATCCGCGCCGCGCGCGATCGCCGCGCCGATGGCGTCGAACGCCACGGCCGCCGGATCCCCGCCGGCGCTTCCGCTCACGCACGGAATGCCGAGCCGCTCCGCCCAGATCTCGAGCTGTGCGATGGCCCCGGCGCGGTACGTGTCCGCCGCCGCCAGCAGGACGGAGCGCCCCTCCCGACGCAGCCGATGCGCGAGCTTTGCGACCGTCGTGGTCTTGCCCACGCCATTCACGCCGACCACCAGCACGACCGTCGGGCCCTGCACGGCTCGCGCGATGGCGCCCGGCTCGCCAGGCGCCTCGAGCATCGTCGCGAGGCGTGTCACGAGCGCCTCGCGGAGGTCCGCCTCGTTGCGCAGCTTTCCATCCCGCACGCCAAGCTCCAGCGCCTCGACCAGCTCCATCGTGGCCGGCACCCCGAAGTCCGCCTCGAGCAGCACCCGCTCCATGTTCTCGATATCGTCGGCGTTGAGTCCGCGCACGAGCGCCCCGACATCGGTCATGGCGAATCGCTTGATGCGCTGCCAGAGACTGCGTTTGTCTTCGGTAATGCGTCCGGTCATTGATTCGGGGGTGAGCGGGAGGCGGTTGAGCGGCGGTCGGATGCTGCGGGTAAGAAAGGCGTGCGGGGCCCCCATGTCCACCGCGGAGCCGCCGCAGGGACGCCGATCTGCTCACGGGCCCATCAGCGCAGGCCGAGGCGCCGGCGCAGCAGCCATTCCGCGGCGAGCGCGGCAACGGCGAGGCCGAACAGCCAGATCCAGTCGCGCGCGAGCGTGCGAGCCGAGGGCCGGGGTGCGCGGCTCTCGCGTGCGAGCAGCCCCGGGCTCCGGGTGACGAATTCATCGGAATACTCCTCGACGGCGAGCGTCCCGGTCCCGCCGTCGCTGAGGCGGTACTGGTAGCTCCCCGGCGGGAGGCGCAGCAGCGCGCGGCCGGACCCGTCGAACCGGAGCGTGTCCGTACGTCCACCGCCACCTCCGTTGAGCCCGATGCCGAGCTCCCGGGGCGCGCCGGGCTGCGCCCACTCGAAGACGATGGGCCGGCCGTTCTGGACCACCGCACGCACGGGCCGCGCGGCTCCGCGCACCGAGTCGGCCCCGCCCAGGAGCCAGCTCGCCGTCGCTGCGACCCAGGCGCGGTAGCCCTGCTCGCTCGAGCCGCCGCGGAATGCCCAGCGCCAGAGCCCGTCCGCCGCGACCGTCACCCGGCGCACGCGCCCCTCGTCCCGCCCCGTCACGACGGCTCGGCTGGCACCCCGCCGCCGATCCTGCGCCTCCAATGCCACCCAGGTTCCGGGCTGGGGCTCGATCGGCGTGACGCGCGTGGCCGGGGGAAAGGAATCGACGGGCAGACCGAGAAAGGCACCGGCCACGGGGGAGCTCTCCACTGCGCTCAGGTACCAGTCCCCCGCGAGGAGCGTCTCGCCGTTCTCCCCGCTGGGCCAGCTCCAGATGCCGCGCGCGCGCAGTCCCTCCGTGAATCCATTGGCCGATCCCTTGAGCACCAGCAGGTCCGCCCCGCGCGCGGCACGCCTCACCGCATCGGATGGCACGGTGCCAAGGTCGGACATCGAGTGCCAGCTGTCCCGGCCGAGGCGCACGTACCCGCGCACGGGAAGCTCGGCGACGTCGCGGAGCGCGCGGTAGAGCGCGCGCGCATCCCAGTCGCCCGGGGCGGCAACGAGCACCACGCCCGGCGTCGCAGCGATCGTGACGAGGTGGAGTCGCGCATCGGTCCGCGGCTCGCCGTCGCCGCTTCCCGCCACGGACGCACGAAGCACGTGATCCCCGGCGGCGAGTCCGGCGGAGGGTACGGCGATACGCACGAGGGCCACGCCCGACGCATCGAACGGCACCGCCCGGCGCGCGAGCTCGCCGCGTCCGGCAGCGACCGCGACCGTCACGCCTTCGCGCGGGGCATCGCCGCTCGCGCGTACCTCCGCCTCGAGCACGATTGAATCCCCCGCGGTGACACGGGTCGGCCCCGCGAGCGCCGTGAGCGCCAGATCGGCGACCGCCTGGCGCGCACGTACTTCGACGGTCGCACGGTCGAGCAGGTCGGGCGGCAGGTCGGGAACGTCGTCGATCTCTCCGTCGGTGATCACGACGACGGGCCGGTCCGACGCGGCCGCCGCCGCAAGGGCGGGCCGAAGGAGCGAGCGCCCACGCGTGGGAAGCGAGTCGCCGTCATCCCGCTCGTCACCGAAGAAGCGCACATCGCCCAAGGCGCGTGCTCGCGACATCGCGGAGTCCCACCGGGCGCCGGCGGCCGTCATGCTGAGGGAGGCATCGAGCAGCACGAGCGGGCGGCCCGCTTCCGGGGAGCGGGGGCAGCTCACGTTGAGGAGCAGCAGCCCGAGCGCCGCCCACGCGATGGCACGCGCTACCGCTGGGGCGATCCCGCGGCGCCCGAGGCGCTCGAGCCCGAGATAGGTAGCGGCGGCAAGCGTTGCCGCCGCGACGATGACGCCGATGGCGAGAAGATTCACTACGGGAGGGTACGGCCCCGTGCCGGGGCCGGTTTCACCTGCACGTCAGTTCGCGAGCTGCGCGATCAGCTGGGGCTGGGGAGCCATCTCGACCTGGTAGAGCATTGCCGCGAGCCGCTCGCGCTCGGCCTCGAATGCGTCACGCTCGCTGCGGGCCACCGGCGCGCCATTGCCGAGCTCGACGCGGCGGGAGTCCTTCGCCACGCCGTTCACCCGGAACTCGTAATGCAGGTGCGGTCCGCTCGCGAGCCCGGTCGCGCCGACGTTGCCGATGAGCTGGCCCTGGCTCACCCGTGCGCCGGTCCGCGTCCGGATGCGGCTCAGGTGCGCGTAGCGGGTCGTGATTCCGTTGCGGTGGCGGATCTCGACGAGGTTGCCGTACCCGCCGGCGCGGCCCGCGCGAATGACGGTGCCCTCGCCGGCCGCGACGACCGGCGTCCCGGTGCCTGCCGCGTAATCGGTGCCCTCGTGCCGGCGAGTCCGCCCGAGTACGGGGTGAAACCGCGCCCGGGAAAAGTTCGAAGAGATCCGCCGGAACTCGACCGGCGCACGGAGGAAGGCGCGCTTGAGGGAGTTGCCGTCCTTGTCGTAGAAACGCGACGCGTCGTCGCCGGCGAAGCGGAACGCCGTGAGCTGCTTGCCGCCGACGCTCAGGTCCGATGCGAGCACGCGGCCGTAGCGGACTTCACCCTCTTCCGACACGAGGCGCTCCACCAGCACCTGAAAACGGTCCCCGGGCTGGATGTCGCGCGAGAAGTCCACCTGCCAGGCGAAGACATCCGCGATGCCCCACGCGAGTCGCTCACGCTCCGGACCGCTCAGGAGCGAGTCGGGAATCTGCTCGTCGAGCGCCACATAGAGCGAGGCATCGATGCGGCCGGCGACACGCACGATCTCCGGCTGCCAGGCAATCGGCTCGACGTCCATGTTCCAGCCGGTCGAGGCACGAACGAAGCGCACACGCTGTTCGGGTCCGGTGCGCACCGTGATGCGATCCGGGACCGAGTCCTCGACGGGCCGGCGGAAGTTGAACACCATTCCCGCACGGAGGCGGCGGGGATCGAGTGCGCCGGTGAGCGAGCCCAGGTCGATCCCCGCCACCCGCTGCCGCTCGAAGAGCTCGGAAAGCGTCTCGCCGCGATGCAGCGTGTCGGCGAGCTCGGTGTGCGTGATGCGCGCTGCTTCGACGACGGTCGCCAGCGCCGGCGCGGTCGAGGGATCGAGCCGCCGCCATGGCCAGCTCCCGGTTGCCGCGAAATACGCGGCAACCGTGAAGACCGCTACGGCGAGCGGAAGCCTGTATCGAGTCATCAGTCCATCTGCCTTCGGATGAAGGTCGGGATCTCCATCTCGGGCATGTCGTGCGTGGAGCCCGCGCCGGCCGGAGGAATCGGTGCCGGCGTCGGTGCGCTGGGACGAGGAACGGCCCGCGACGCACTGCCCGCTGCGGTCTGCTGGGGTGCATCGGGTGCACGCTTCGTGCCAAGCCTGGGGAACGGGAGGACGCTCCCTCCGGCCCCCTGTCGCGTCGCCGCCGCGGGCTCCGTGCCCGTAACGGCCCGATCGAACCCCGTAGCGATGACCGTGACCCGGACTTCCCCGTGCATGGCCGGATCCTTCCCGGCGCCGAAAATGATCTCCGCCTCATCGCCCACCGCGTCGTGGATGATGTCGTTGATCTGGGTGACCTCGCCGAGCGTGAGGTCGTCGCCGCCGATGATGTTGATGAGCACGCCGAGTGCGCCGGCGATCGAGACATTGTCGAGCAGCGGGCTGGAGATCGCCTGCTGCGCGGCCTCGAGCGCGCGGTTCTCTCCCCGGCCGATCCCGGTGCCCATGAGGGCCGCCCCGCCGTTCTGCATCACGGTCCGGACGTCGGCGAAGTCCACGTTGATGATGCCGGTGGCGGTGATGAGGCTCGCGATCCCCTGCGTCGCGTGCAGCAGCACTTCATCGGCCTTCTTGAGCGCGTCCTGGAACGGAATCCCCTTGCCGACCACGGCGAGGAGCCGCTCGTTCGGCACCACGATCATCGTGTCGACGCTCTTGCGCATCTCGCTGATGCCGGTCTCCGCCTGCCGCATGCGCTTGCGGCCTTCGAAGAGGAAGGGCTTGGTGACGATTCCGACGGTGAGCGCGCCCGCCTCGCGCGCCATCTGCGCGATCACCGGCGCGGCGCCGGTGCCGGTCCCGCCCCCCATCCCGCAGGTGACGAAGACCATGTCGGCTCCGGTGAGCATCGGGCCGATCTCGTCCCGGTTTTCCTCGATCGCCTGCCGCCCGATCTCGGGCCGCGCGCCGGCACCGAGGCCGCGCGTCAGCTTCTTGCCGATCTGCAGCTTGATGTCGGACTTCGAGGTGGCGAGCGCCTGCGAGTCGGTATTCACCGAAATGAACTCGACCCCCTGAAGCCCTTCCTCGATCATCCGGTTCACTGCGTTGCCGCCGCCGCCTCCGACGCCGACCACCTTCATCTGCGCATTCTGCGCGCCACTCTCTTCAAGCTCGAATATCATGGGCGTCCTCTCTCGGCACGACTCAGAAGAAGTCCTGCAGCCAACGTTTCACTGGAGCGAAGTATTTGTCCACCCCGAGCGACCGCCGGCCGCCCGTTCCGAACCCGCTGCCCGCCACCTGCCGCGCCCCGTAGAGCACCAGGCCCACCGGCACCGCCATCACGGGCGACTCGACGCTGTCGGCGAGCCCGCGGAGCCGCTCGCCCGGCACGCCGATCCGCGCGGGAAGCGCGAAGACATCGCGTGCGAGCTCGACGATCCCCGGCGCCTGCGCCCCGCCCCCCGTCAGGATCACGCCGGCGGGCAGCCGCTGGTGGTAGCCCGCCCGGGTCACCTCGTCGAGCGCGTACTCGAGGATCTCCTGCAGCCGCATGTGCATGATGTGCGCGAGCACCCGGCGGTGCGCCGACCGGGCGCCCTGCGCGGGCGTGCTCGGCAGATCGAAGACGTCCTGTTCGGCGACGAGGGGCTCGTAGGCCGCGCCGTAGCGCTCCTTGAGCCGCTCGGCGTCGTGCTGCGTGACCTGGAGGCCGTGAACGATGTCGCCGGTCACGTGCCCGCCGGCGCAGAGGAGCGACGCGGTGTGCCGGATCTTGCCGTTGTGGAAGATCGCGACGTTGGTCGAGCCTCCGCCCAGCTCGACGATCGCGCAGCCGAGCTCGCGCTCGTCCGGCGTGAGCACCGCGAGCGAGGCGGCCAGCGGCTCGAGCACGAACTCCCCAACGTGGTACCCGGCGCGCTCGACGCAGCGCCGCAGGTTCTGCATCGCGCTCGAGAGCACGGTCACGAGGTACACCTCCGCCTCGAGCCGGGAGCCGGTCATGCCGATCGGCTCGCTGATGCCCGCCTGCTGGTCGATCAGGTAATCCTGCGGAATCGCGTGCAGGAGCTCATGGTCGCGGCCGAACGACACGTTGCTGGCCATGTCGTTGACGCGCGCCACGTCGCTCGTCCGGATCTCGTCGCCGGTGACGCTCACCATTCCGTGCGAGCTCCGCCCTGCCACGTGCTCGCCGGCGATGCCGCAGTAGACGGTCCCCACCTCGACGCCCGCCATCCGCTGCGCGTCCTTCATTGCCTTCGCGATGGCGCGCGTCGTTTCCTCGATGTCCCGCACCACGCCGCGGCGGACGCCGTTGCTCCGCTCGAGCCCGAACCCGAGGATCTTCGCGACCGGATCCCGCGCATCGCCGCCGACCTCGGCGATGAGCGCGACGACTTTGGTGGATCCGAGATCGAGTGCCGCGACCAGCTGGCTGGGCTGGACGCTCACGCGCCGCGACCCCGGACGACGACGTAGCCGCGGAAGCGGCCGTCGAGCTCTTCGTATCCGATGCCCTTGCGGGCCAGGTCCTCTGCGGCTGCCTTCACGGCTCGCATCTCCTCGAAGGAGGCATCCGGCCGGAACAGCACCCGCCGGTTGCCCATCAGTAGCACCACGTCCCGCCCCTGCCGCGCGGCACCGTCGACCTGCCCGAAGAGGTCGGCATCGAGCACCTGGATTCGCCGGAGCAGCCTGGCGACCGTTGCATCGGGTCCGGCCGCGAGCGGCAACTCGGCCGCCGTGCGCCGGGGATCGTAGGGGAGCACGCGTCCGGCCGAATCCATGAGGACGAGTCGTCCACGCCGGTGGATCAGCGCGACCGGCGGCGTCTCCTCGAGCTCCACCACGAGCGTTCCCGGCATCCGGCGCGAAACGTCGGCACGCGCCACGCCGGGAATCCCCCGCGCCCGCACTGCGACCGAATCGAGCTCCTCGAAGATGTTGAGCCGGTTCGGCAGCTGCAGCGCTGCGAGCGCGGTCTCCGGCGCCAGGTAGCGCATCCCGACGAACTCGACCCGCCGCACCCGGAAGAATTCCATGCGCCGCGCGAGCGTCGGCGCGCCCCACCAGAGGACGCCCGCCGCGAGGGCGGCGCCGAGGAGGCGCCATCGCCGCTTCATCGGCCCCCGGCTATGCCGCGCGAAGCCGCGCGGCGAGCTCGGGTCCGAGCCGGGTGATGTCGCCGGCGCCGAGCGTCAGGACGACGTCGCCGGAGCGAAGGACCGAGGCGACGCGCGCGCCGAGGGCGGCGCGGTCGCTCTCGAAGAAGGTCGTGGCGCCGGCCTCGGTTGCCGCGTCGGCGACCTGTCGCCCGCTGACGCCGGCGATCGGTTGCTCGCGCGCGGCGTAGACCTCGGTGACCACGACGACATCCGCCGCCGCGAGCGCGAGACCCATCGCCGCGCCGTGCTGCTGCGTTCGTGAATAGAGATGCGGTTGAAACAC
>JAICNA010000228.1 GCA_025928955.1 Gemmatimonadales bacterium
GATTACCCCCCGGGTCAAGGCCAGAAACGACGTGCGAGCGCCGCCGTTCGCGCGTCGCGACACGTGCTTTCTCCCTGCAGCGCCGCCACTTCCACGATGCCGCGCGCCGCGTTCGCGAGAAAGAACGACCGCGCGGCGAGCCCCTGCGGATCGATCCGCATTTCGGCGATCGGGCCCGCGATTTCGGCGATCCGCCGGCGCGCCACACTCGGGAGGATGCGGAGACCGAGCGGTGGCGCTGCGATCCGCTCTCCTTCCCACCAGAGGACCGCGGTGAACGACCCTTCCGCCACCCATCCCTCGGTCGTCGAGAGAATGGCCTCGGATGCTCCGTCCACCGCAACTTCCGCGAGCGCACGGACAAATGCTTCTCGGCGGTCGGTCTTGTGTGGGTATCCCGGATGCGGCAGACCGGAGAAAGCGACTGGCAACGGTCCGGCCGGCCCGGGGAGCCGTTCTTCGATCGTCGCCTCGCCGTTCCCTGCGAGAATCCGCACGACGCGGTCGGCCCCCGACGGCTCAGCGAGGTGCGCCAGCCGAAGGCCGAGCGCGTCTGCGGAGGCCTGCAGCCTCGAGTGATGGAGGTGCCAGAGCGGGGCGCGCCCGCGCGACACGCGCACGGTCTCGATCAGGTGCGGCAGCCGACCGGTCATGCCGGCGCGAGGCGCGCCTCGTACCAGGTCCGCAGCGTGGTCGCGCCGAAGATCACCGCCGCGCCCGCGAGTGCCCAGAGCCCGGGGGTCTCGGCGTGAACCGCCCACGACCAGAGCGGGTTGAGCGCCGGCTCGACGAGCAGGAGGACCGATGCCTCGAGCGCGGACACATGGCGGATCCCGCGGGCGAGCAGCATGTAGGCGAACGCGATCTGGAAGAGCCCCAGGAACGCGATGACGATCCAGTCGGTCGGCGTGGACGACCCGACGGGCAGGGCGAGCGGCAGCGAGATCAGGAGGACCGTGAGATTGCCGGACACCATGGCCGGAAAGGCGCTTCCCTGCTCGCCGTGCGTGCCGAGCCAGCGGAGGCCGATGACCGTGAGCGCCCACGTGAAGCCGCTGACGGCAGCCAGGATGTTCCCCAGCACCGGGTCCGGCGCGGTGGCGAGCGGCGCTTCGCGCTCGATGAAGAAGAGTGCGAGGCCGAGTCCCACGGCCGCCATGAAGACGACGTCGCGCGACTTGATCCGCTCGTGCAGCAGCAGCGGCCCCAGGATGAGGATGTAGAGCGGCGAGGTGGACTGCAGGAAGATCGTGTTGGCGGAGGTCGTGAGCTTGTTGGCGACGACGAAGAGCAGCAGCGTCGCCGCGTAGGCGACACCGACCAGCAACGTCCTCCAGCTCCATCCACGGCGGGATTCGGGCAGGAGCAGCACCAGCGCGAGCGCCGCGATGCCGGAGCGGAAGCCGGCGACCTGCCACGCCGTAAGCGTCGTCGCCTTGATGGCGGCGCCGCCGGTCGAGAAGAGGATCGCCGCCAGCACCAGTCGCAGCCGCGCCGCATTGGTCGTCAGCATGGGCCGGAAGGTAATGGGCGACACGTGCCCGACGCAGTCCTCCCCGTGCGCGCGTCCGTGCCGGATGAGGTATGATGCGCAGTCTACTTCATGAGGCTACATCATGGCACTTCTCGAGATGATCCAGGGACAGCTTCGTCCCGATACAGTAGAGCAGATCGGCCGCCGGATCGGTGCCGAGCCTGCCCAGACCACGCAGGCCATCAATGCGGCGCTCCCGCTGCTCATCGCGGCCATGGCGCGCAATGCCGCCGATCCGAACCAGGCGCAGGGCCTCGCGCGCGCGATCGACGAGGATCACGACGGCGGCCTGCTCGACGATCTTTCCGGCTTCCTCGGTGCACCGCAGGGCCGCGCAGCCGACGGGAACGGCATTCTGGAGCACGTGCTGGGCAATCGCCGTGGAGCGGTCGAGCAACGGCTCGGCCAGGGCACAGGACTGGGCGCGTCGCAGATGGCCCAACTGCTGCCGCTCCTCGCGCCTCTGGTCATGGCGGCGCTGGGCAAGGCCAAGCGCCAGCGGGGGCTCGATGCCGGCGGCCTCGCGACGGTCCTCGGCGGGGAGCAGGCGCAGATCCAGCAGCGCGCTCCCGGCCTCGTGGGCACGCTCTCCGGGCTCCTCGACCGCGATGGCGACGGCTCCGCCATCGACGATATCGGGGGTATGCTCGGCGGGGTCCTGAAGCGGCGCTAGCACGGCGAAGCAGGTCTGGCGGAGCGGCCGGCGCGGGGTAGATTCGGGAACCCAACCCCCAATCGAAAGCCCCATGACCGCTGGCCCGAACCACTCGCCCGGGTGCGATCTCGGCGGCACCTGCCTCCTCGTCATCGACGATGAGGAAGGCGTGCGCCGGGTCGTGCGCCGCATGCTGGCGGAGAGTGGCTGCCGCGTCCTGGAGGCGGCGAATGGAATCGAGGGCCTCCTGGCGCTGGAGGCTGGCGTCACGGTCGACCTCGTCCTCACCGACCTGGCCATGCCGCGGGTCGGCGGGCTCGCGGTCGTCGAGGTTCTAGGCCGCCGGCGCCCGGAGATCCCCGTCGTGCTCATGTCCGGCGATGGCGCGGCCCTGCGCGGCGCGCCGCAGGTTCCCTTCCTTCGAAAGCCGTTCACGTCCGACGAGCTGCACCGCCTCGTGGCGGAGCTCCTCTCGCGCGCCCGGCGCGCCCCGGGGGCGCCTCTGCCGCTCCGAGCCGCGGCGCCGGAGGCTCCCCGGCCGCACGACCGGACGCGCTATCGTCCCTCGGCCCGATAACGGGACAGGATCCGGCGCAGCTCCGCCAGCGGTATCGCCTCCACCGTTCCCCCCCTGCTCGTCACGCTCGTCGCCATGAAGATCGAGTTGTAGATGGCTTCCTCCGTCGCTTCGACCACACCCTCGAAGAGCGGAGAGATCGCCTCGTTGGCGAGCTCGGTCTGCACGACGGTCCCCGCCATCGGGTCACGGCGGACCTCGCGCGCCGTCGAGAAGGCGATCACGTAGTCGCCCGAACCGTTGGACGCCGACGAGCCCGTGCGCGCCAGGCCGAGCATCGCCCGCGACGCGAGGCGGCGCAGGTTCCGGTCGGAGACGGGCGCATCGGTAGCGACGACCATGATGATCGAGCCGTCCCCGCGGCTGGGCTGCCGCGCGCGTCGGTCCGGCGC
>JAICNA010000067.1 GCA_025928955.1 Gemmatimonadales bacterium
CCTTCCGCGTCTCGCCGCGCGCCTCGCCGCGATGGGCTACGAGGTCACCGAGGAAGTGGCAGAGTCCGACATGGTCGTGGTCGAGACGATGACCGACGAGATGCGGGGGCAAGCGCAGAATGGCGGGCGGGTACTCTGGCTCGCGGAGTCGAGTGAGTCGCAACAGGCACACCTCGGCAATGTCGGCATCGCGCAGCGCCACGGCCGCGCCTGGCAGGGAGACTGGGCCAGCAGCATGAGCTGGCTCCGCCAGGACCGCATCTTCAAGGACATTCCGACCGGCGGCACCGTGGACTTCGCCTTCGCCGACCTCACGCCGGAAGCGGTGATCGTGGGACTCACCCCGCGCGATTTCGCGTCGCACGTCTACGCAGGACTGTTCGTCGGGTGGGTGCACCAGGTCGTGGCGCTCGTCGCGGAGCGCCCGGTGGACCGCGGGCGACTGATGGCGTGCACCTTCCGTCTCCGGGAGCACCTCGGCACGCATCCGGTGGCGACCGTCATGGTCCGCGACATGATTGCCCGGCTCGCGCGGCCGATCCACCCGCACGGCCGCGTCATGGCCGGCCCGCCGGGGTCGAAGAATGCATAGCCCCCTGCCGCTCGAGCTGTGGGGCGGGGTCGAGTGCACGGTCAACCGGATCGGCAACGACTACATCGATCAGGTCCGCCGCTCCGGGCACGAGGACCGCCTCGACGACCTCGACCGCTTCGCCGCGCTCGGCATCACCTCGCTCAGGTACCCGGTGCTCTGGGAACGGACCGCGCCCGGCGGCCTCGGGACCGCGGACTGGAGCTGGGCGGACGAGCGGCTGGGCCGCCTGCGGGAGCTCGGCATCGCGCCGATCGTGGGCCTCCTTCACCACGGGAGCGGCCCGGCATCGACCAGCCTGGTCGATCCCGCCCTGCCGGATCGACTCGCGGAGTTCGCGCAGGCCGTTGCCGAGCGGTATCCGTGGGTGCGCGACTACACCCCGGTCAACGAGCCGCTCACCACCGCACGCTTCAGCTGCCTGTACGGCCACTGGTACCCGCATCTCCGGAGCGGGCGTGCCTTCGCCCGCGCCCTGGTCAACCAGATCAGGGGCGTGGTGCTGTCGATGCGGGCGATACGCGCCGTGAACCCGGCAGCCAGGCTCATCCAGACGGAGGACCTGGCGAAGACCCACGCGACGCGCCTGCTCTCGTACCAGGCGGCGTTCGAGAACGACCGGCGCTGGATCACGTTCGATCTGCTGACGGGACGCCTCGATCCGGCCGCGCGCATGTGGCGCCACCTGCGCGACCTCGGCATCGGGGCGCGCGAGCTGGCGTGGTTTCAGGAACACGCCTGCCCACCCGATGTGCTCGGGCTGAACCATTACCTGAGCAGCGAACGGTTTCTCGACCACCGCACGACGCTCTACCCCGGCGTCCCGGTCGGCGGGAACGGACGCCATCAGTACGTCGATGTGGCCGCCATCCGGGTGCCCGAGAGCGCCGCGGGGCCGGAGCGGCTCTTCCTCGAAGCGTGGGACCGCTACCGCCTGCCGCTCGCCGTCACCGAGGCCCACAATGGTTGTACGCGCGAGGAACAGGCCCGCTGGTTCATCGAGGTCTGGGACACGGCGAAACGCCTCCGGGATTCGGGAGTCGACCTGCGCGCGGTCACCGCGTGGGCGCTCCTCGGCTCGTTCGACTGGGACTCACTGGTCACGAAGCCGCGTGGACACTACGAGGCCGGCGTCTTCGACGTGCGGTCGTCCCCGCCTCGGCCGACACTGCTCGCGCCGGTCATGGCGGCGCTCGCCGGGGGCGAGCGGCCGGATCACCCGGTGCTCGCGACGCACGGGTGGTGGCGGCGGCCTTCGCGCTTCCTGCACCCGCCGGTGCGCGCCTGCGCGGAGGAGCCGGGACCTCATCGCGCCGGCTCGGCGCGGCCCCTCATGATCCTCGGCGCCACCGGCACCCTGGGCCGCGCCTTCGCGCGCATCGCCGAGCTGCGCGGGCTGCAGCACGTCGTCCTCTCACGCAACGATCTCGACATCGCCGATGGCCGCGCTGTCGCGGACGTGATGGCGAAACACGAGCCGTGGGCCGTCGTGAATGCAGCTGGATATGTGCGCGTGGACGATGCCGAGACCGATGCGGATCGCTGCCGCCGCGAAAACACGGCAGGCGCGGTGCTGCTGGCCGATGCGTGCGCGGCGCGAGCCGTCCGCCTGCTGTCGTTCTCTTCCGACCTCGTCTTCGACGGCGCGAAGGGCTCCCCGTACGTCGAGGGCGATACGCCGCGCCCACTCAACGTCTATGGCGCAAGCAAGGCGGACGCGGAGACCGCGATTCTCGCTCGCCATGCCGGCGCCCTCGTGGTGCGGACGAGTGCATTCTTCGGCCCATGGGATCCGTACAACTTCGTCACGACGACGCTCAGGGAGCTGAGGGACGGGAAGGCCGTGCCGGTGCTTTCCGACGTGACGATCACGGCGACGTACGTTCCCGATCTCGTGAACGCGAGTCTCGATATCCTGATCGATGGCGAATCGGGGGTCTGGCACCTGAGCCATGCCGAGCCGGTCACCTGGCTCGCGCTTGCGGAGTGGGCTGCGGACGTCGCGGGGGTCGCTACGGGGCGGCTGGAGCCGAGGCGGCTCGAGGAGATGAGGCTCCGGGCGGCGCGCCCGACGTATTGCGTGCTGGGAAGCCAGCGGGGGCAGCTCCTCCCGCCCCTCGGCGATGCGCTGGTCCGCTACGTCGCGGCGATGGAGGACGTGACCCGGGGCGAACCGGAGACCGCGATCGCGCTCGAAGCGTGACCGCGGTGTTCCGGCCGCCCTCCGGGACGCTCAGCGCTCGCTGAGCTGTGCGGTGCGGGGAAACGCCATGAACTGCTCCTGCTGCGCGGCGCGCGCCTGATCTGCCGCCTTCTTTCCCGCGATGAATGCGTGGTCGGAGTTGTAGTACTCCCACTCGCTGTACCGTCCCGCCAGGATGATGTCGTAATTCGAGAGCCACTCCCGGATCAGGTTGACGTTGGCGGCACGGTCATGATCGTAGACCACGTAGGCCACCGGCATGTCCACCTGGTTGGCGCAGATGATCGGGTCGTCCGCGTTGAAGATCCCGACCCGGATGCAATCCTCGATGCAGCGCTGGATCAGCGCCTCGCCCTCCCATGGCAGGGGCTTGGCCTCCGAGTAGGTGATCTCGCAGGTGAGGCCGAAGCCACCGGGCGGATTGCAGTGCGGGCTCGCGTTGCCCTGAACGAAGATGCGGTGGAAGACCGTATCCTCCGGATAGTAGATCCAGTGCTTCTCGGTGAGCGCTTCGCGGCCGACGCCGATGTTCACGCACCGCACGGACACGTGACGCAGCGCCTTCGCGGCGGCCTGAATCTCGGGGGGAGCCTCCTTCCCGATGACGGCGACGAGCGCGGGAAGCGGCATGGTGCTGATGAGCTGCTCGTACGCGACCGTGCGCCCATCACCGGTGCGAAGCGTGCGCTGCTTCGGCGAGATCTCGACGACCCGGGTGCCGAGCCTCAGCTCGCCCTGGAGGTGCGGCAGGAAGCCGTCCATCAGCGCCTGGAAGCCGCCGCGGAGCGGATAGCCGAAGCGCGCGTTCGGCCCCATCGGCTTTCCGACCGGCTGCAGCGCGCCGTCGATCATTTCCTCGAGGTTCGGCAGCGGAACCCGCCCGCCCAGCCACGACGTCTCCATTTCGGAGAGCGGCACCGCCCACAGCTTCTGGTTGTACGGAATCGCGAAGTGCTTCGCGATGCCGGCGCCCCAGACCTTGTAGATGAACTCCTCGAAGTTGCGCGGCGGGCCCTTCGGGAGCGTCCGGCGCCGGCGATCGGTCCCGTGATATCCCGGGCGTACCGATCCCGCGATCTCTCCCTCCTTCCGGAGCAGCGGCTCGAACATGCCCCTCCGATCCGGACCGGTGTAATCCGCCTGCGCCGGCGCCGTGTCGCCATGGCGAGGATTGCTGAGACTCCCGAAGCGCGCCTCGATGGCGCCGACGATGCACTCCTTGATGACCTCGGGCGGCAGGCCATAGAGGGCGCCCTGGAACGGATAGCGGGTGTACGTGCCCTTGCTGTAGATCCACGCCTCGCGGTCCTGCCAGTGCATGTTCTCCCCGAGCAGCATGTCGTAGAGTTGCAGCACGTAGGGATCGTTGGTGAACATGATGTGGCCGGCATAATCGAAGGTGAAGCCGTGATCGGTGATCGACCGGCACCACCCACCGACCTCGCTCCGCCCCTCGATCAGCAGGGCGTCGGAGCCGAGGTGATATGCGGCGCTCAGGCCCGTGGGGCCGGCGCCTATGACGACAACGGGCGGCTCGCGCCCGGGGGTTTGCTGGGATGACATGTGGCGCGCAATTCCTTTCCGTTGCATGCGTCAGGACGCCTGCGCCGCCATCGGGTTCGCCCCGATGCTCCGGCGCACGGCCTCCTCGATCAACTGCTCCATCGCTGCCGCTGTCGCATCCCACGAGGTGCGCGCGAGCACATGCCGCATCGCGCGGGCCCGGCGGGCGCGCTCAGCGGCGGACGATTGCAGGGCCGCCTCGCAGGCGGCAACGAATTCCTCACGATCTCCGCCGAGATACACGATGTCCCCGTAGGGGCCCGCGACATCGGCGATGGGCGTACTCACGATCGGTCGCTCGAGCGCCATGTACTCGAGCGTCTTGGTGGGACTGATGAAGCGGGTGGCATCGTTGCGGGCAAAGGGCAGGAGCGTGACATCCCATCCGCCCAGATATGCCGGAAGCTCGCCGTACGTGCGCTGCCCGAGCCAATGAATGTTGGGACGGCGCGGCAAGGTGGCCGGGTCGATCTTGACGATCGGACCGACCATGACGATCTGCCACGCGGGATGGCGCTCGGCGAGCGCATCGATCAGTGGCAGGTCGATCCGCTCGTCGATGACGCCGTAGAACCCGAACCGCGGTCGGGGAATTCCCGCCTGGTCCGCCGGCTCACCGAGCGCGGCGCCCTGCCGGAAATGGTCGGCGTCCACACTGCTCGGAAAGCAGTGGATGTTGCCGTGCCGCTCCCGCTTGGCCTCGTACAGGCTCGGCCCGCCGGTAAAGACGACGTCCGCCCGTCGCAGCAGCGCCGCTTCCCGCGCGAGCAGCTGGGGTGGCGCGTTGAGGAACAGCGACAGCTCGTCCATGCAGTCGTACACCGTGGTGACCGGCCTGACCGCGCCGAGAAGCGGGAGGGCGAGCGGGGTGTACATCCACGCGATGCTGCCCGCCGCATCCTGTTCGTTGACCAGGTCCCGGACCATGCCGAGGAGCACCGAGAGCTGTTCCTCGGAAAACCCGTGGGACGAGACCGGCGTGTGAGGGCGGAATACCTCGACCCCCGGCGCTGGCGCGCTTCGCTCCCAGCGCGCAGACACGGCATCGGGAATCGGCTCTTCGATGAAGAGGACGCGGCGACGTGCGGCGATGCGGCTGAGCAGGTGCTGCGGGCGCTGGTAGACGAAATCCCACCGCAAGTGGGAGAAAACGACAACCGGAAGCGGATGCTGCATGCGCATCTCCGTGGAAAATACGAGCGAGTTGTGGCACGTTGCGGAGACGGGCGCATCTCCGGTACCGCGAGTCGGACCCGGCGTCGATGCCTGCCCGGGCGACGGACCACAAGGTCGGTCATGTGCAGCAGCGTCGCCATGCGCTGCATTGCGAATCCGGTGTGAGTGCCATCACAGGTTTCCGCCTGCGCGTGCGCCAACTTGACCTCGATGCACGCGAACGGCCGAAACGCGGCGCGGGAGGTGGAATGACCTATCGAAGCGATGATGACCGTGGTGTGGTGGCGGGCCTGTTCAGCGACCGCGATCGGGCCGCCCGCGCCATTCACGACCTGCGCGAGCACGGATTCTCTCCGGAAGAGATCGGCGCGGCGATGCGCGACCGCTCCGAGCAGGGCGAGCTGATCGCGGACTCAGCCGTGCGGGCGGCCGGCGCTGCCGCCTCGGGTGCCGCCGGAGGCGGCGTCCTGGGCGGCGTCATCGGCATGCTGGTCGGAGCCGGCGTCCTCGCGATTCCGGGCGTCGGCCCGGTGGTCGCTGGCGGCGTCCTCGCTTCGACGCTCGGCGTCATCGGAGGCACTGCTGCGGCGGGCGCCGGCATCGGGGCGGCGACGGGCGGCATCCTCGGCGCGCTGATCGGCATGGGCGTGCCACACGAGGACGCACGGTTCTTCGAGCGCGGGGTGCGGGAGGGCGGCACTCTCGTGACCGTGCACGCCGCGCGCCGCGAGGCGGAGGCGCGCGAGACCCTCAGGTCGCATGGCGCCTCGCTCGGCGCGCTCCCGGCGCGTACAGCTCGCATCGGGGAGCACAGAACGAGTGCAATGCCGGTCGACCATGCACTCGTCCCCGGGATCGCGGGGGCGCCTGCGCCGTGGCCGGGACCGGAGCGGCGCACGCGGCGACCGGGCCGCCGCCGGTCGGACGCCTGAGCGTCCACGCATCATCCACTGATCCAGACGTGCGGGTCGTCCGGCCTGCACCGACCCGTACCGGAGGTGTGCATGGCCCGCAATATCTCGCAGGACTACGCGACGATGGACGAGGACGAGCGGCGGCGCTTCGCGCAGCGCGCGCCGGGGGGTGACGTGCCGGCGGAGCTGGATTTCACGGAGCCGCGGAACGAGGAGAACCAGGGCCACAGCCAGGTCGACCAGGAGACTGAAGAGGCCGATCCGGAGCACCGCGACGGTCTTGCCGCGCAGCTCGATGACGCGGCGCACGAGCGCCGCACCCGCCGGAAGGAGAAATGATCGGCCTGTGGTGGCGGACACAGCGACAGAGTGCGGGAAGCAGTAGACTCGATGACTCGTGACCATATTCCGTGCGACCAGGAGGACCACCGATGCGCGATGCCCTCGACACGACCCCGGTCACCGACCGGCGGGTCGGTAGCCGCTACACCTCATCGGATATCAACGTCGGCCCGGCAGAGCGCCTGCTTTCGGGCCTCGCCGGGGCGGCGATCATCGGGTTCAGCCTGAGGCGCGGGCGCATGCGCGGTCTCCTCCTCCCGATGGGCACCGGCCTGATCGCGCGCGCCGTCAGCGGGCGCTGCGCCGTCAACCGGGCAATCGGGCGGAACTCGGCGAGGCGGCTCGATGCCGTGAGCCCGGTGGCGAGCATCAACCGCGGTGAAGGCATCAAGGTCGAGGAGAGCATCGTCATCGACCGGACGCCCGACGAGCTCTATGCCTACTGGCGGAATTTCGAGAATCTCCCCCGCTTCATGGACCATCTCGAGTCGGTGACCGTGCTGGACGCCGACCGCTCGCACTGGGTGGCGAAGGGCCCGGCCGGGACGCGGATCGAGTGGGATGCCGAGATCCACAACGAGATCGAGAACGAGCTCATCGCGTGGCGATCGCTCCCGGGCTCCGAGGTCGGGAATGCCGGATCGGTGCACTTCACGCCGATTGCGGAGGGGCGCAGCACCGAGGTCCGTGTGGTGCTCAGCTACGAGCCGCCGGCCGGCCGCCTTGGCGCCGCGATCGCGCGGCTGTTCGGTGAGGAGCCGTCACAGCAGGTCGCCGACGACCTCGGACGATTCAAGGAGGTCATGGAGGACGAGGAGAGCGAGGCCGCTCTCGCGCGGCACCCGGCCACGGGTCTCTGATCTGTACGACACGCTCGTCATCGGCGGCGGACCCGCCGGGCTGAGCGCCGCACTGCTCCTCGGCCGTTCACGCCGCCGCGTGCTGGTCGTGGACGCCGGAGCGCAGCGCAATCGCCGGTCCGCGGCGATGCACGGCTACCTCACGCGGGACGGCATCGCGCCGGCGGGGTTCCTCGACCTGGCGCGCCGCGAGCTCGCCGCCTACCCGTCCGTCGAGCTGAGGAACGTCGAAGCCGTCGAGGCCGATCAGGCCGACGACGGCTTTTCCGTGCGCCTGGCCGACGGCACGGAGGCGCGCTCGCGGACGCTGCTCATCTGCACCGGTGTCGTGGACGACATCCCCGTCATCGACGGGATCGAGGCGCTGTACGGCCGGAGCGTGCATCACTGCCCCTATTGCGACGGGTGGGAGCATCGCGACGAGCCGATCGCGGTGTTCGGCTGCGGCGAGCACGCCGCAAAGTACGCGCTCGGCATGACGACATGGACCGCGGACATCGTCCTCTGCACGGACGGGCCGCACCACTACGACGACGACCTCGTCGCCGAGCTGGACCGGCATGCGATCGGGATCCGCGTGGAGAAAGTGGTGCGGCTCGAGGGAAGGGAAGGGCGGCTGGAGCGGATCGTCTTCGACGACGGGGAGCCGCTCGCGCGGAAAGCGCTCTTCTTCTGCACCGGTCAGCGCCAGGGCTCGGGGTTCGCGGCGCACTTCGGCGCGCGCTTCACGCCCCACGGCGCGGTCAAGACGGGGACCGCCGAGCGGACGGCGATTCCCGGCCTCTATGTCGCGGGCGATGCGTCGAAGGACGCACAGCTGGTGATCGTGGCGGCCGCGGAGGGGGCGGAAGCCGCCATCGCGATCAACACCGAGCTCACGAGGCGGGACCTCGCGGGCGAGGGCCGCTAGAACAGCACCTCGATCCCCACGCGCGCAAGCCGCGGCGAGCCGTAGGAGAAGATCGGCTGCGTCGCGTCGATGGCGGCGGCGCGATACATCGACCGGAGCTCCTCCCCTTCGACGTAGCCGTTTCCATCCACGTCCGCATGCGTCCGGTACCGGGGCGACTCGTAGGGAATCCGCTCCGGGTGCGCCTCGAAGGCACTCTCGACCATCCCCTCGATCACCTGATTGTCGGGCCCCGGCTCGCCGGTGTCGCGGCGGACCGCGATGACGTTGCGCCGGCCGAGCAGATTGCGCACGTCCATGTACACGCTGCCCCGCACGCCGCCGAGGATGAGCGGCCGGCGCAGGAGCATGTCGAACGTGGACGTCGCCGGCAGCCGCGCGCTGTTCGGCTCCCCGACGAGCGTGTCCGTCCCCGGCTGATAGCGCGTGAACGGAAGTCCCGACGAGAGCCGGCCGATCAGCGCGGCCTCGAGACCGCTGAGCGGCCGAACGCCGAGGAGCGCGGGCCCGCTGCTGTCAGGCACCTGGCCCTGCACGATGAGCGTCAGGTTGTGGCGGCGGTCGTAGTCGAGGGGGAACTCGACCTTGGCCGGAATGATCGTGTCGCCGGTGAAGGGATCGATCCGGATGACGCGCCGCAGGAGAAAGGCACTCGTCGACGTCGCCAGGGCCTGCTGCAGCGTGTACGACGCCCGAACGCCCCAGCCCTGCCGCATCTCGCGCTCGAAGAGGACCTCACCGCCGCGAACGGTGCCGTTGTCGGCATTGCCGAAGATGGACGAATCGGGGTCGACCCCGAGCGGCACCGAGCTCACGAGCCCCTCGAGTCGCTTCACGAAGGCATTCACGCGCACGGCGATTCCCGGCTGCGGCCGGGCGCGAACGCTGAACTCGTACTGCCACGATCCCTCGAAGCCGAGGTTCGGGTTGCCCTGGCGGAAGCGGCCGGTGCGGGTCGTGTCGTCGAATGCCGCATCCACCAGATACTGGTAATCCGGGGCCTGGCTGAAGCGGCCGATGCTCGCCACGAACGTCGCGCCTCGGAGGACGGTCGACACCGCGATGCGCGGATTGAACTTCGACTGGGCCTCGCCGTTGGAGCCGGGGAGATCGCTGCGGGTGTCGAAGCGATCGTACCGGAGCCCCGTCGTGATGCCGAGGTCGGAGACCCGGAACTGGCCCTCGAGGTAGGCGGCACCGGCGAGCGGGGTGAACTCCGAGGCCGTCGCCGGCGGGACGCTGTCGCCCGTGCCGACCGGCAGGTAGCCGAGCGCGCGCTGGAAGGTCCGCACGCGCTGGTTCACGAGCTCGACGCCGGCGAAGATATCGCCGGTCTGCCCCGCGCCGAACGTGAGGTCGAGCTGCGAGCGGATCTCGCGGAACTCGTTCCACGCGAGCTCGCCGCGGCTGCCTTCGGTGAGGAAGAACGCCGGCACGCCCCAGGGCGAGTTGTTGCTCGGGAGGGGCGCGCCGAGCCCGGCGATCGGCGTGCGCGCCGCCGCGGTATCCTGCGCGCGCGCGATGTCCTCGCCCACGAAGTGGAACCGGTCCCCGGTGAACGCACCGAACTGGTACTCGGGTACTTCGGTGAGCGTTCCGCGGATGAAGTCGCGCGAGAAGAGTGCGACGCGCAGGTCGGCAACCAGCGGCAGGCCTGCGGTCGGGCCCGTCGCGTGCTGCAGGTGCGCACTGGCGAGCGTGCCCGCGGTGCGCCGCGCCGGGCCGAAGTCGGGATCGTACTTGAATGCGGGATCGAAGAGCTGGCGCTGATCGATCGACCGGAGGCCGAAGAGCCGAAGCGTCTGGCGCGAGCCGATCGGCACCGTGAGCTTCCCTGCGAAGTTGTACTGCTCCCCGGCATTGTGCGGCAGCAGGTGCGGATTGTCGTACCGCGGATCCAGCGGATTCTCGGGCGGCGGCGCGCTCACCGGCTCGGCGTCGAGCCGCGCGGAGAGATCGGCCGCGATGAGCGCGCGGATGCCCCCGAACAGCGGACCATCGGCCTCGAAGACGGTCCGATCGAGTCCGTGATCCCAGCCCGCACCGAAGGGGCGGTCGGTCTCGAACGCCGCCCGCCCGCGCCACTCCTCGCCGCCGTCCTTGGTGACCACGTTGATGAGGCCGGACAGCGCCTGGCCGTACCGGGCCGAGAAGCCGTTCGTGACGAGCGCGGCTTCGGTGAGGATGTCCGGCGGCAGCCGGATGCCGAGCGAGCCGGTGGATGCATCGAGCTGGTTCTTGACGCCGAGTCCGTCGATGATGAACGACTCCTGCCCGATGCGCCCGCCGCGATAGCTCTCTCCCACCGCGCCCGCCGAAAGTGCGAGCGCCTCCTCGAGCGTGCTCACGGGGAGCGTGCGCAGGTCCTCTGCCGTCACGGTCTGCTCCGTGGCCGTCCGCAGCGGATCGAGCACCGGGTCCGCCGTCTCCACGACGATCGGCGCGACCTCGACCGCCGACGGCTGCATCCGGAAATCGGCGAGAGTCGTGGATCCCGCCGACACCACGAGCCCGTCGCGCCGGATCGGCGCGTAGCCGATGGCGCGGACGTGCACCGAGTAGGTGCCGCTGCGCACTTCGCGGATGCGGTACGCGCCACTGGTGTCGGTGACGTTGCCGCGCCGTCCGTCGCTCACCGTGACGAGCGCGCCGGCGATCGGGCGGCCCGATTCGGCGTCGCTCACCGTACCGGCCACGGCGCCGGAGGCCTGGGCGGCAGCGGGAGTGGCACCCCCGAGGCTCGCGAGAAGCGCGACGAGCCAGAGCGAGCGGCGCGCGATCACTGCAGGTCGAAGAGCCATAGGTCCGGGCGGTGGTTGGTCGCGTTGTAGTCGGATTGGGGGCCCACGTGCACCGGCACCTCCGGCGACACTTCGACGACGAGTGCGGTGCCGTCAGGAGAGAGCGCGGGCCGGCGGAACAGCAGGTCCGGAAGGGTGTGGACGACGGCGGTGCCGGTGGCCAGGTCGACGACGTGCAACGCCCCGCCTTCGTCGCGCTGAACCCAGCCGTGCGCGTCCTCGAACTGGAAGAGAACACTCCCACCCACGATGGCCACCAGCGTGCTGCCCCGCAGCTGCACGTCCCGCGCGATCCCCGCGGGGCCGAAGTCGTGGAGCACGGATGCGGTGCCGGTGGAAAGGCTCATGCGATGCACGCGCGAATCGCCGCCAAGGGTGAAGACGATCGTGTCGTCGTCACCTCCCGCGGCGACCGAGGACGCGTATTCGGTGCCCGGCACGAGGGAGAGCGTCAATGTCTCGCCCGTGACTTCGCCGCGCATGATCTCGAGGCCGGTCGAGAACGTGTCGGGAAGGAAGGTCGAGCCCTGGTAGAAGAGATCCTCACCGAGGAAGACGACGCGCGTCGGACTGAGCCACTGCACGTGCGACACCTGCCCGTGCGTCCGCCCGCTCTCGGGCACGAAGTAGGGAACGTTCGTGACCTGGATCGCCGAGTGCGGATCGGCGAGCGTGCCGAGCATGAGGTGCATGAACGCGCCCTTCGGATTCCCGACGACGCTCGCCGAGTGCAGGAACACGAGGCGCCCGTCGTCGCTCACCGCGGCGGACTCGAGCCGGTGGGTGCTGTCCGCCTGCCCGACCCCGCGGGGGCAGATCTCCCGGAACACCGCGCCCCCGCCGGCGGGCATGAGGCGGAGGCACCGGTCCGCATCGGGCAGGTCCGGCCGCTCACTCGAATAGAGCACCGCGCTCCCGTCCGGCAGCCACGCGGCGGTGCGATCGTCGGCGTCGTTGTAGGTGAGCCGGATGGGCGAGCCGGAGGTCCGCGGCCCCTGCACATGGGGATCGGTGACCGCAAACGGCTCCTCGTGCGAGCAGGCGCCGGCCACACACGAGAGTGCGACGAGGAGGCGCCTCACGGCGCGGCGATCCTCCAGATACTCGTGGGGCCGGGCACGGTATCGTAGCCGATGATCGTGCCCACCGAATTGCGGATCGCGTTCAACTGGAGCCGCTCGCCTTCGGCGACGATCGTGCGCCCGTCGGCCGACAGGGCGGGACGCCGGAACCACATCGGCGTCGCCGTCACGACGGCCTGGGCCACCCCCGCACCGGGGGTCACGACCTGAAGCATGCCGCCTGATTCGGACGTGTGCACCGAGCCGATCTCATCCTCGGCGACGGTAAACCGCCCGTCGATCATCGCGACGATCCGGCCGGCCGCGTAGTGGACTCCGCGCGCGACGATCGAAGCGCCGAAGTCGTGCGCGACCATGACCTGGCCGGTCGAAAGCACCTGGCGATAGATGCGGGAGTCCCCGGCGAGCGTGTAATAGATGACATCCTCGGATTCACCCGCGGACACCGAGGTGGCGAGCATGGTGCCCGGGACGGGCGCCGTCGCGCCCGATCCCCCGGCGTCGGCGAGCAGGACCGCGCGAGGATAGCGGACGGTCTCCGGATCGCAGGTCGGGCAGGGCCGCGGCAGCTCCTCCTGCGCGATGCCGAGCAGGGCGATCCTCGATTCGCCGAGCCACTGCACATCCTCGGCGGCGAGGTAGAAGGCGTCACCCTGGAAGGGAAACGAGCGGACGATGGTGTACGCCGACGGGGTATCGAGCGGAGCGGCGAGGATCGCTTCGCGCACCGCGTCGCCGGCCGTGGCCTGGCCCACGTGCATGAAGGCGAGGCGCCTGCCCGCCGAGACGCTCGGGAGCGAGAACTGATCTTCGGCCTGGGTCGCGAAGATGGTGCGGCTGCAGATCTCGCGCCGGATCGTTCCGCCATCGGAGGAGAGCACCGCGAGGCAGCCTTCCTCGTTCACGGCGAATCCCCCCCCGCGCCGAGGATAGGAGTAGATGATCGTATCTCCGCCCGGGATCCACGCGGGCGCAGACGGCCCTCCATCGGCGTAAGTGAGCTGGAGCGGTTCGCCGCCGACGAGCGGACCCTCGAGGGCGTCGTCGGGCGCCTCGAACGGCTCGCTGTGTGCGCAGGCGGCCCCCAGGAGCAGCAGCGTGAGGTATCGGACGCTCATGATATGGTCGGGTGCGTGTTGTCGGGGTTGAGCATCGTTCCCTCGCGAACGGAGCGTGCCGGAACCCCGGGGCCGATGGCGATGAGGTCAGGGAGATCGGGAATGTGCAGCGCGCCGGGGCCGTGCGCCATCACCCGCCGCGGAACCGATCGCGCGAGCCGGCCGGCCTGCCGGTCGCACCGGCCACGGGCGGAACGCGAATGCTGGGATCGTCGAGTGCGACGGGCGCGGGTCGGGCGCCGGCAAGGGTGCGGGCGAGCGCGGCGTGGCGGCGTGCGATTCGGATGAAGCCGTTCATGCGCGACGGTTCCTTCGCGGGCCGGTGGATTCGTTGGGGACGCCTGCGAAGCCTGCGCGCGCACAGCCGCGGCCCTTGACCCTGACCCGGGCCCGGCCACATTCACTCAACGTAGGACGGACGCCCCGTCCCCCTTTCCTCAGCTTCCCCGGTCCGAGACAGAGCACGCTGATGCCCGGCACCTCGTTCATCGTCCACCGTGGCGTCCGGATCCTTTTCCTGGACTATGCCGGCGTCAGCGACACCGAGGCCGCCCTCCGCCTGATCGATGAAACCCGGCGGATCGTGGCGGGGGAGGCCCCCCGCCGTTCGCTCCTTTCGCTCACGCACGTACGCGACTCGCACTTCGACACGACGGTCCTCCGCGCCATGCGTGCGCTCGCGGAGCACAACGCACCCTACGTGAAGGCGGGCGCGGTCGTGGGCATGAACCCGCTCATGAAAGTCGCCTTTTCCACGGTCGTCCATCTGACGGGCCGCTCGCTCCGGGCATTCGACGATCTCGACGAGGCGAAGGAGTTCCTCGCGACCCAGGCGTGACATCACCACTCCCTTTCCAGGCGAGGGCCGGATGCTGAAGGA
>JAICNA010000123.1 GCA_025928955.1 Gemmatimonadales bacterium
AGGATCCTCGGCTACGACCAGGACCGCTGGGCCGAACTCATCGACTACCACGCCCTCCCCATCGAGCCCGCGTTCCAGGCGATCGAGGCCGTCCGGCGCAACACCCTTCCCCTCCTCCGCCGGCTCACCGACACCCAGCTCGCCATCATGGGGCACCACACCGAGTCCGGCGCATACGGCGTGGCCGACTGGCTGCGCACCTACGGCGAGCACCTGCACGTCCACGTGCGGCAGATCGGCCGGAACCTCGACGCGTGGGGAAAGCGGTAGGTGGCTACCGCATCGCCCGCTCCACCTCCGCCACCGTCCGCGGCGCCTTCGCGGAGAGATTTTCCGCGCCGTTCGCCGTCACCAGGATGTCATCCTCGATCCGGACACCGAGGTTCTCGTCGGGGATGTAGATGCCCGGCTCGATGGTGAAGACCATGCCCGGAGCGAGCGGCGTTCCGTAGTTCCCCACGTCGTGCACGTCCATGCCGAGCCAGTGCGAGAGTCCATGGATGAAGTACCGCACGCACGACGCCTCGCCGCAGAGGTTGCCCGAATTCTTCTCCATGTAGTCGCGGGCGATCTGGGTGATCTGGCCGATCGTCCGGCCGGGACGCGTGGAGTCGATCGCGATCTGCTGTGTCCCGAGGACCAGCTCGTAGATCCGGCGCTGGCGGTCGGTGAACTTCCCCGAGATCGGGATCGTCCGCGTCACGTCCGCCGAGTAGTACCCGTACTCGGCGCCGATATCCATCACGACGAGATCACCCGCCGCCGTCTGCCGGCGGCTCTTGTCGTAGTGCAGGATGGTCGAGTTTGGGCCGGAGCCGACGATGCTCGGGAAGCCGACGCGCTCGGCGCCGCGCCGCCGGAAGGTGCCCTCGATGATCCCCTCTATCTCGTACTCCCACATCCCGGGCCGGGCCGCGCGCATCGCCTCGCGGTGCGCCTCCGCGGTGATGTCGATGGCGCGGCGGAGCCGCGCGATCTCGTCGGCGTCCTTCACGAGCCGGAGTTGCGCCGTGAGCGGCCGGATGTCCCGGACGTTGAGGCTGCTCAGCAGCAGGCCCTTGAGGAATGCGTCCTCGAGCGACGCTTCCGTCTTGACCAGGTAGACCGCGCCGGTGCGGCCGGGCCCGTTCGGCTGAAAGACGAGGCGCTGGAGCACGCCCTGCACGCTGTCGGCCGAATGGACCTGGGCGATGCCGGTGAGCCGGGTCGCGGCTGAATCAGGACCGAGTTTCGGGCCGGTCCACCGCTCGCTCTCGGGCTGCCGGGCCGGAATGAAGAGCCGCGCTTCGGTGAGGGCACTGTCCTTCGCGAAGACCGCGAGCCAGCCGCCCGGCGCCTCGAGGCCGGTGAGGTAGAAGAAGTCGTTGTTCTCGCGGTAGTCGCTGTCCTGCGGGTAGTCCCCCTCGATGCTCCGCTCTTCGGCGGAACGGAGAATCGCGACGCCGGTTCCGATCGCGCGCGCGAGCGCGGAGCGGCGGGCTTCGAGCGTCTGCACCGGGACCGCGCCGGCCGGAGATCCGGCCTGCGCCGCGAGTGGCGCGCCGGCGAGCGCGAGAAAAAGGAGCGCGGAATTCGTTCGCGCAGAAAACATGGTCGATCCTGGTGAGGTGGAAGGGATTGGCATCCGCGTCCCGTACGTCGCGGCGCGCCCGAAGGTTCCACGCGCGGATGGCTACTGCGAGGCCGTAATCGGGCGGTCGAAGGGCACCGGGTTCTCGACGGTATAGCTGAAGTGCCACCACTCCATGTCGTAGTTCTCGAAGCCCGCCGCCGCCATCGCCTCGACCAGCGTCTGCCGGTTGCGCCGGATCTCGCCGTCCGCGTTCGCGGTGTGGGCGGCCTCCGAGAAGGTGTCGTACGGCGTGCCCATCTCGAGCACCGCACCGGTCGGCAGGTAGACGAGCGTCAGGTCGATCGCGACGCCCAAGTTGTGGCGGCTCCGGCGCGCGATGTAGCCGTCGTCGAGGAGGTGCGCCTGCCCGGTGCGCTCCGCCCATTCGACCATGGCGGTGGTCGCGCGGAACGGGCGGTAGGCGTCGTAGACGCGGAGGCCGAGCTCGCGGGCGCGGAGGCGCGCCTGTACCCGGGCGAGCGCTTCGGCTGCCTCGCGGCGCAGAAACGCCCGGTTCGCGTCGTAACCCGGGAGCGGCGCGCCGGTGAAGTTGTCCGCCGTCTGGTACCGCATCTCGACCTGGATCGTCGAGTCCACGCTCCGGACATCCACGAGGAGCGAATCCGCGACCCGGTCCGGCGCGATGGCGTAGCCCGCGTCCGGCGGCGCGGCACCCGGCCGGGCGCAGGCAGCGGCCATGAGCAGGAGGACGGCTGTCGTGAGTCGGATCGGGCGCATCAGAGCTCCGGCGCGGGAAGGGCGACGAGGACGGCGGTGACGGCGAGCAGGAGCGTCCCGAACACCAGCTCGATCGTGGCGGAGCGCCGAAGCCGCGCTGCGCCGGGCGCGGCACCGAGCGCGGGACGCACGCGCCGCCAGTTCCACGCACCCGTCGCCGCCACTCCACCGAGGAGCAGGACCTTCACGAGCAGCGTGCGCCCGTAGGTCGACGAGAACAGCGGCCCGAACCCGCCGACGTAGGTCCAGCCGAGCAGCAGCCCGAGCCCGATCGTGACGAGACCGGCGGTGAGCGCCATCGGCGAGTAGCCCTGAACGAGGGCGGCGAGCAGCGGCTCCCTGTCGTCCGGCCGCTGCCGCAGTGCGGGATATGCGGCGGCGACGATGAGGAGCAGCGTCCCGAGCCAGACGGCGCCAGCGCCGAGATGGGCGAGCTGGAGCGCCGTGCCGAGCGCGCCCCACGGATGCTCGATGGCGTGGCCGGTGCGAACGGTGGCATAGACCGAGAGCGCTGCGCCGATGGCCGCGATTGCCCACGCCGTCCGCCATCGGATCGCTGCCGCAAGCCCGATGAGCGCGACGAGCGCACCAGCGACCTGCCAGCGCCAGCCGCTCCCCCAGGCCGTCGTCGTGATGATGGGGCCCGCCATCTCGAACGAGACAGGGGACTCGGGATCGGAGAACGCCTCGAGCTGCAGATAGAGACGGAGAAGGAGGGTGCCGAGCAGGACCACCGCCGCGATCGCGCCGATCAGCGCGCCTCGCCGGGCGAGAGAGAGCCGAAGGACCGGATCCGGCACCGTCCGGGCCACCAGCACCCGGAAGGTGCACGCGCCGACCACCGCGAACAGAGCCGCGTAGCCGAGCCACCGCACCCAGGCGGCGACATCGACCAGCGGCTCATCCATCAGTGGCTATGCTCGTCGTCGGCGGAGGCACACGGCCGCGCGGACGACACGGCGGCCTCGGCGGAGGCGGAGACGCTGAACGGGATGCGGCCCCGGATCACGTGGCCGTCCTTGCCCGCGGTGCGCCAGGCGATGACGAATGCGCCGTCGGCCATCGCGCCGCGCACGGGCGCGACGATCGTCAGCGAGTCCGCTCCCTGCGCGACCTTGCCCATCGCCACGGCGGCACCGGCTGCCGTCGTCACCTTGATATCGGAAAGCGCCAGCTCGGGGCGCGCGGTGAAGGTCAGCCGGATCTCGCGCGGCGCGGTCCGGAGCACCTCGTCCTTTGCCGGGCTGCTCGACTTGAGCGCAGTATGGAATGGCGCCACCATCGGAAACCCGACCATGGCGGCAAGGGCGACCGGAACCGCCCGGCGCCGGAGCGATGTGAACACGGCAATCTCCTTCGATCGAATTCGTGCTGTCGAAACGTAAGGGGCGGGCTCGCCGGCTGGCAATGCGGGAGGCGCTTCAGCGATCAGCGAGGGCGAGAATTCGGCGAGGGTCGAGCAAACTCCATCACACGAAAACACGAAAGAACGAAAGGGCATGGGTTGGGCGGGGTGGCGGTGGGTCGGGCCGGGCGCCGGCGGAATCGCGAAGCCGCGGAATGAAAGGGAAATCGCGGAAGCAGCCGTCGGCGGCGTCGGCGCTCGAGACGGAACCGAGTTGTTGTGGTGGGCGGCCGAGGCGGTTCCGCAGGTCGAACGCGCCGGGAACCCACAATCAATTCTCCGGATAACCGCACACGAGCCGCCACCCCGCCCGATCACAGAACCTTTCGTCCTTTCGTGTTTTCGTGTGCCGTCATTGACCCCGCCGGCTCCGAGCCTTTCGCGGCTTTCCCGTCGTTCCGCCGGTTTCGCGATTCCGCCCATTCCCGCCCCTCCCGGATCGACGCCTGCTCTCGCCGATCGATGCCCCCCGACCGCCCCTCTGGTCGGGACGCCCCGGGAGGCGTATTATCCGATCAGACGCTTCCATCGGCGCCCGGGGATGCCTTTCCGCTCCCCGGGCAGACTCTTTTTGCCCCTGTGGACCATGATCAGCGAGATGCGCGAGAAGCTGAGTCGGGAAATCGACCAGCTCAGCCACGAGCTCAATGTCCTACTCCCGCAGGCCATCGCCCAGGCGGTGGAGCTCGGCGACCTGCGCGAGAACTCCGAATACAAGGCGGCCCTCGAGCGGCAGCAGTTCGTCCAGGCGCGGCTCGGCCAGCTGCACCAGCGCCTCAACCAGCTGAGCCAGCTCGCCAGCACCGAGGCGCCGATGGACCGCGTGGGACTCGGCTCGCGCGTCACCGTGCTCGACCTCGAGTCGAACGACACCGACGAGTACATGGTGGTCCTCGCCGAGATGATGGACATCGACGCGGGCCATATCTCGCTCGCCTCGCCCCTCGGACGCGCGCTGTCGAACGGGAGGGTCGGCGACGAGATCTCGATCCGCCTCCCGCACGGCTCGCGGCGGCTCCGGATCATGCAGCTGATAACCGTGCACCAGGAGAGCGCCCGGTAGGCGCCATGGAGTTCCCCCCGAAGCGGCTCCTCGTCGTCGGCGACCGCGTCCTCATCACTCCGGAGGAAGGGGAAGACCGGACGCGCGTCGGGCTCTACCTGCCGGCGACCGCCCTCGAGACCCAGCAGGTCCAGAGCGGGCTCGTCGTCGCCGTCGGTCCCGGTGAGCCGGTCGCGGATCTCGGTTCCTTCGACGAGGAGCCGTGGAAGGCGGAGCGCCGCGAAGGCCGCCGCTCGGGCATGCAGACCCGGGTCGGCGACCACGCCATCTTCTTCCGCAAGGCCGCGGTCGAGATCACGTTCGAGGAGCGGAAGTACCTCGTCGTGCCGCAGGGGGCGATCCTCGTGCTCGTCAGGGACGAGATCCCCATCTGAGTCCGGGGGCGCGCCTGCCCGCCCGCGGCCACGTCCCATGTGCCACTTCCTCTACATCGCGACACCCCTCACGCTGAGCGAGCTCCGCTCGATGCTCCCGGCCGGCCTGTCGGCCGACCTCCTCTCGCCCGGCGAGTCCTCCCGCCTCCTGGCGCTCCTCCCCCGCTCCCGGACCGCCGCCCGGCTCCTCGCCGGCGCGTGCTCCTGCGATCTCTACCTCCGCCGCGACCTCACCGGCCGCAGCGAGGAAGCCGAGTTGCGGCGCCGCTACCGCGCCCTCGGCGTCGAGCGTGACACGCGGATCCGCGCCCTCGAGCGGCACCGCCGCCGAGGCCCCGAGCACCGCACCCCGGCTGAATGGGGAATGCATCTCGCCGGATTCGTCGCGGAGCACGCACGGAACGCCGGGCCGACGCTGTACTATCGGGAGGTGAGTGCGGGAGGGTTGGCCGATCCCCCGAATCCGCCGGTCGCGATGTCGCTCGCGCAGGTGCTCGAGCAGCCGGGCACCTGGCTCGCCGAGGGGCAGCCGACGGTCGTGGCGCGATAGCATGCGGCATTCGACCGACTACTTCGCCGGCGAGGGCGGGCTCCGCCTCTTCCGCCAGAGCTGGGTGCCCGATACGCCGCCCCGGGCCGTCGTGGTCAACCTCCACGGACTCGGCGACCACTCGGGGCTGTACGAGCCGCTCGTCGAGCACATGGTCGGCGCCGGGTTCGCGGTCTACTCGTACGATGCGCGGGGCAACGGGCGCTCCGAAGGCCAGCGGGCGTACATCGAGCGGTGGGCGGAGCTGCGGAGCGATCTCCGGATCTTTCTCGAGATCGTGCGCGCCGAGTCGGCAGGAGACCCTTTCCTCGTCGGCACGAGTCTCGGCGGCCTCATCGCGCTCGACTATGCGGCAGAGCACCCGGAAGGCGTCGCGGGCGTGGTCGCCGTCTCGCCCCCGCTCGGCAAGCTGGCGGTGCCGGGGTACCTCTTGGCGCTCGGACGGGTCCTGTCGAGAGTCTGGCCCCGGTTCTCGCTGGAGGCGGGGATGGACCTGAGCGGCCTGGCCCGGGATCCCGCCGTGGCGGCCACGGTGCTCGGGGACCCCCTGTTCCACCGACTCGGGACGGCCCGCCTCGCCACTGAGGTCGAGGAGACGATCGCCCGGGTGCGCCGGATGAGCCGGTTTCCGGTGCCCCTCCTCCTCGTCCACGGCGGCGCCGACCGCATGGTGCCGCCGGAGGGAACGCGCGCCTTCGATGCCGGGCTCACCGGCGGGGACCATGTGTACGTCGAGTATCCCGGGGGGTACCACGCGCTCACGGCGGATACCGGAAAGGAGCGCGTCCTGGCCGACATTTCCGGGTGGATCGAGCAGCGTCTCCCACCCCGGAATCGGGGCTGATTTACGACACAAACCCCTCCCGTAGCCCGTACATAACCCCTATACTCCACATCTCTTCCCTGCGGACAAGACGATGGCCACGAATTCCGATTCCCTCGAGCGCATCCGGGCGGCTCTCGCCGGTCGCTATGAGATCGAGCGCAAGCTCGGCGAAGGGGGAATGGCGATCGTCTACCTCGCGCGGGACGTCCGCCTCGACCGCACCGTTGCCATCAAGGTGCTGCGCGGCGAGGTCGCGCTCGCGCTGGGCGGCGACCGCTTCCTCCGCGAGATCAAGCTCGCCTCGCACCTCCAGCATCCGAACATCCTCGCCGTCTGGGACTCGGGCGACGCCGACGGCATCCTCTATTTCGTGATGCCCTTCGTCACGGGCGAATCGCTGCGTGACCGGCTCGACCGCGAGAAGCAGCTCTCCCTCGAAGACGCGATCATGATCACGCGGGAGATCGCGGACGCGCTCCACTACGCGCACGGCAAGGGGATCGTCCACCGCGACATCAAGCCCGAGAACATCCTGATCGAGCAGGGCCACGCGATCCTCGCCGACTTCGGCATCGCGCGCGCGGCGAGCGAGTCGGGCAACAAGCTCACCGAAACCGGCATGTCGGTCGGCACGCCGACCTACATGAGCCCCGAGCAGTCGATGGGCGGCGACCAGATCGACGGCCGGAGCGACCAGTACAGCCTGGGCTGCGTGCTCTACGAGCTGCTGGCGGGGCAGCCGCCGTTCGACGGCAACAACACGATGGCGATCCTCGCCAAGCATTCGATGGAGGCGGTGCCGAGCCTCCAGGTGGTCCGGAGCTCGGTCCCGGACGACGTCGAGGACGTCGTGATGCGGTCGCTCGAGAAGACGCCGGCCGACCGTTTCCGGAGCATGAAGGAGTTCGGCGACGCACTCGGCGCCGCCGACATCAGCACGGCCGCGCGCCGCACACCGACGCGCGGAGGGATCCGGCGACCGAGCGGCGCTGCCGTCCGGCGCAACACCGGGCGGTTCGCGGAGGCGGCGCCTGCGTCCGGCCGCCGCCGCATGTTCGCCATCGCCGGCGTCGCCGCGGTGATCCTCATCGGGGGCGGGAGCTTCGCGTGGAAGCTCAAGGCCTCGGGATCCCCGTCGGCGGGGCCCGATCCGAAGCGGATCGCGGTCATGTACTTCGACACGCGCGGCGGGGACTCGCTGCAGTTCATTGCCGACGGTCTCACCGAGGCGCTCATCAGCCAGCTGAGCCAGGTGGAGCCGCTCACCGTCATCTCGCGGAACGGCGTGGATGGCTACCGGGACGCCGAACCCGACAGCGTGGCGCGCGCACTCAATGTGGGCACGCTGGTCGAGGGAAAGGTCGAGCAGGCGGGGGACCTGCTCCGCCTCACGGTGGCCATGCTCGACGCCGAAGGACAGGAGATCCGCGGAACGCGCAAGACGATCGACCGGCCGCGCAGCGAAGTCTTCGCCCTGCAGGACTCGCTCGCGAGCGAAGTCGCGGCATTCCTGCGGACGAAGGTCGGTCTGTCAGTCGATGCGATGGAAAGCAGGGCCGGCACGCGCAACGTGGCGGCGTGGGAGCAGCTGCAGCGTGCCCGCGAAGAGGGGGACCGGATCGACCAGCTCGTGGCCACCGGGGACATGGACGCCGTCACGCGCCAGTTCGAGCGCACCGATTCGCTCTTTGCCCTGGCCGGCACGACCGACGAGCGCTGGGCCACTCCACACACGGAGCGCGCCTGGATCGCGTTCCAGCGCGTCCGGATCGCGATCGGCGGAGGAGACCGGACGGCGGCCGGACGCTGGCTCGAAGAAGGAATCGGTCACGCACAGAAGGCCGTCGAGCTCGCAGGCCGGACCCCGGATGCCGACGCGCTCGAGGCTCGCGCCACGCTCACCTACTGGCGCTGGCTGCTCGGCCTCGAGCCGGATGCGACAAAGGGCGAGGCGATCCTGGACGCGGCCGAAGCCGACTTCCGCGCCTCCATCGCCGCCAATCCCGGCCAGGCCTCGGCGCTCACCTCGATGAGCCACCTCCTGGTCAATCGCGGGCGCGTCGCCGAAGCCCAGGTCGCGGCCACCGAGGCGTACGAGAAGGATCCGTACCTCAAGGCGGCGAATACCACGCTCTGGCGGCTGTTCGGCACATCGCTCGATCTCGAGGACGAGGTCAACGC
>JAICNA010000105.1 GCA_025928955.1 Gemmatimonadales bacterium
CTGCCGCGACCCTCGTCTCGCTCACGCGGCGCGGCGCGGTGACGCTCGCGACCACCCACCTCGGCTCACTCAAGACTCTCGCTGCCCGCGAGCCCGGGGTCGTGAACGCCTCGCTCCAGTTCGACGCGGCGACGCTCACGCCCACCTACCGTTTCGAGAAGGGCGTCCCCGGGCGGTCGTACGGCCTCGCCATCGCGCGGCGTCTCGGCCTTCCGGGCGAGGTCGTGGCGGATGCGGAGACGCGGGTCCCGGAGGCGGAGCGAGGGCTCGACGCGCTGCTCGCGGTGGTCGAGGAGCGGCAGCAGTCTGTCGCACGGCAGCAGGAGCGCGTGGAGGCCCTCACGGCCGAGTCCGAAGCGCTCGCGGCGCAGCTCGCGGCGCAGCAGGCGGCGCAGGAAGCGCGCGACGCCGAGCTCAGGCGGCGCGAGAAGGAAGCGGATCGGCGAGCGCGAGAGCAGGCGCGAACCTATCTCCTCGAAGCGCGCGCCAAGGTTGAGGAGGCGCTGGGCGCAGCGCGCGCGGCGGCGGACGATGCCGCGGCGAAAGACGCGCGTCGCACGCTCGAAGAGGCGATCCGGGTCGAGGGCGCTGCGCTCGCCGCCAACGCGAACGCCGGCGCCGGGCCGGTGGCGGACGATGGCGCTCCGCTCGAGCCGGGTCAGCGGGTCCGCACCGCGACCGGGGCCGTCGGTGACGTGCTCGAGATCCGCGGGGACGGGCGTGCAGTGGTCCGGATCGGAGGAATGAAGCTCGTCGTGGAGGCACGCTCGCTCACCCGGACGAGCGGGGGCGGGAAGCCGGAGCGGAGCGAACCGCTCCGGGGCGATGCCCCGCCGCCCGACGCGGCGCTGGAAGTCGACCTCCGCGGCATGACGGGCGACGAGGCGGAGTCGGCGACCCTTGCAGCGGTGGATGCCGCCGTCCTCGCCGAGCATCCTTATCTTCGGATCATCCATGGGATGGGCACAGGGGTCGTCCGGGAGCGCGTCCGCCGCGTCGTGTCGTCCGATCGGCGGATCAAGTCCTTCGCCTTCGCGCCGCGGAATCTCGGCGGCACCGGCGTCACCATCGTCGAGTTCGACTGAATGATCCCCGAGGACGTGATCGACCAGGTGCGCGAGAGTGCCGACGTCCTCGGCATCATCGGGGAATCGGTGCAGCTCAAGCGGACCGGCGCGGACTGGCGTGGGCCCTGCCCGTTCCATGGCGGGAAGAACCGCAACTTCGCCGTGATCCCGAAGAAGGGACTCTTCTACTGCTACGTCTGCCACGAGGCAGGCGACGTGTTCTCCTACCTGATGAAGCGGTTCGGCATGGACTATCCGACCGCGGTTCGCGATGTGGCTCGACGCTCGGGGATCGTGATCCCGGAGCGGACCGTACAGGCGGGGCCGGATCCGAACGAACATCTCCATACGGCCGTCGCGTCGGCGCACGAGTGGTTCACCAGGCAGCTGGAATCACTTCCCGAAGGCGAGATCGCCCGTACCTATCTCGCCGGCCGCGACATCGATCTCCCCACGGCGAAGCGCCTCGGCCTCGGCTACGCTCCACGCGGCAAGGCGCTGCTCGAGGAAATGCACCGGCTCGGGATCAGCGACGAGACGCTCCTCGATGCCGGCCTCGCCGTGCGACGCGACGACGGCAGCGTGGCCGCCCGCTTCCGCGGCCGGCTCATCTTCCCGATCAGCGATCAGCGTGGCCGGATCGTCGCATTCGGGGGGCGCATCCTCGGCGAGGGGGAGCCGAAGTACCTCAACTCGCCGGAATCGCCGATCTTCTCGAAGGGGAAGAGCCTCTACAATCTGAATGCGGCGCGAAACGCGATCCGCAAGGAGGAAACGGCGATCCTCGTCGAGGGCTATTTCGACGTCATCCGCCTCGTCCTTGCCGGCATCGAACACGTCGTCGCCCCGCTGGGCACGGCGCTCACGCCCGACCAGGCGCAGCTGCTGCGGAAGTACGCGCCTGCCGTCACCCTCCTCTACGACAGCGACCAGGCCGGATTGCGCGCCACGTTCCGCGCGGGCGACGAGCTCCTGCGTCAGGGCGTGCGGGTCCGCGTCGCTACGATGCCGGCGGGCGAAGATCCGGACACGATCGTTCGATCAGGCGGGGCGGGGGCCCTTCAGCCGATACTCGACGACGCCGTCGACCTGCTCGACCGGAAGATCCAGCTGCTTGCGGCGCGCGGCTGGTTCGAGGATACGGAGCATCGCCGGAACGCGCTCGACCGGCTCCTGCCGACCATTCGGGCGGCAGCCGATCCGATCACCCGGGAGCTCTACCTCACCCGCGTAGCGGAACGGAGCGGCGTGAGCCGCGTGGTGCTGGAGCAGGAGCTCCGCCTGCAGCCGCGGCGCTACGAGGGTCCGGCCGCCCCGCGGGCGCCGGCGCGGACCGATGTGCAGCCCGCCTCCGAGCCGGACGGCGCTCGTGCCGAGGAAGAGCTCCTCCGGCTGATGATTCACTCGCCGCTCTGGCGCGAGCGCGCGCGCGAGCTGCATCAGCCCGACCACTTCGACGTGGGCGCGCACGCGGAGCTCTTCGCCGCACTCTCGAGCCTGCCCCCGGCGGAGCCCGCCACACAGCTGCCGTCGTCGCTGAGCCACGAGGCGGAGCTCAAGTGGATCGAGCTCCGGCGGGCCGCTTATCGCCTCGAGGGGGCCGATCTCGACGCCATCTTCACCGCGACGTCCGCCATGATCCTCTCCCGCTTCGAGCGGCGCGAGATCGAGCGGATCATCGACCCGGTCGAACGGCGGCGCCGGGAGGAGGACCTGCGGCGCCGGTACCCGAAGGCCGAGCAGGCGCGGTGGCTGCAGCGCAAGGTGAGGAAGAAGAAGTGAACGAGACACATCAGTCGCCGGCGCTGCGCTGGGTCGTCGCGCCGCCTCCGGACGAGACGGCCGTGGCACGGCTCGTCGCCGAGCTGCAGCTGCCGCACGCGCTCGCGGCGCTGCTGGTGCAGCGCGGGCACGCCTCGCCCGAGGCGGCACGCCGGTTCCTCCGTCCTTCGTTTGCCGACCTGGCCGAGCCCCGGACGCTCCTTGGCATGGACCGCGCGGTGGAGACCATCGTACGCGCGGTCCGCCGGAACGACGGGATCCTCGTGCACGGCGACTATGACGTGGACGGTCAATGCGCCTCCGCGGTGCTCACGCGAGCGCTCCGGACGGCGGGAGCCCGGGTCACGCCCTTCGTGCCGCATCGCCTTCGCGACGGCTACGACTTCGGCGCGGCAGGCGTGCGCGCCGCGAGGGACGCAGGCGCCCGGCTCGTGATCACCTGCGACTGCGGCATCACGGCGGTCGACGCGGTCCGCGAGGCACGCGACGCCGGTATCGAGGTGGTCATCACCGATCACCATCTCCCCGGCCCGGAGCTTCCCGAGGCTGCCGCGATCGTCGATGCGCAGCAGCAGGGCGATACGTCCGGTCTCAACGCCCTCTGTGGCACCGGCATCGCGTTCAAGCTCGTCCAGGCCCTCGTGCCGGCGCTCGGGCTTCCCGCGAACCTGCACCTTCACCTGCTGGACTACGTCGCGCTCGCGACGGTCGCCGACGTCGTGCCGCTCGTCGGCGAGAACCGCATCCTCGTCAAGCACGGGCTCCGCGTCCTGTCGGACAGCCGCTGGCCCGGGATCCGCGCGCTGGTCGAGTGCTGCGGCCTCACGGGCCGCGACCTGCGCGCCGGACAGCTCGGCTTCATCCTGGGGCCGCGCCTCAATGCCGCCGGCCGCATCGGCGACGCGGGTGACGGCGTGCGCCTTCTCCTCACCGACGACCCGGGCGAAGCCTCGCTGCTCGCGCGCCGGCTCGACGAGCTCAACGGACAGCGCCAGGCGCTCGACCAGCGGATGCTGGAGGAAGCGCTCGAGCAGGTGGAGCAGTACGGTGATCCGGAGCGGCATCCCGGCCTCGTGCTCAGCGGTGATCAGTGGCATCCGGGAGTCGTCGGCATCGTCGCCTCCCGGATCGTCGAGCGCTACGGCCGACCGACCTTCCTCGTCGCGTTCGACGGCGGCATCGGCAAGGGCTCGGGCCGGAGCATCTCCCGCTTCGACCTGCACGAAGGCCTCCGCGCCTGCGCCGATCTGCTCGAGCGATATGGCGGGCACCGGATGGCGGCGGGTCTCACCATCCGGCGCGAGCACCTCGACGAGTTCCGCGACCGATTCGCCACCGCCGTTCGCGCGCGGCTCTCTCCCGACGATCTCGGGCCGGAACAGCGGGTCGACCTGGTCGTGGGACTCGAGGAGGTCACCCCGGATTTCGAGCGGCTCTGCCGCTATCTCGAACCCTGCGGCACAGGGAACCCCGGTCCGGTCTTCGGGGTGCGTGGTGCGCGGCTGACCGGGCACGGTCGCGTCGGTGCGAACCACCTCAAGGGAACGCTCGACGACGGGCGCGGGCGACTCGGGGCGATCGGCTTCCAGTGGGCCGACCGCGTCCCCTGGCTCGCCGAGTCGAGCGGACGGCTCGACGCGGCCTTTCGCGTCGAGGAGAATGTCTTCAACGGAACCGCATCGCTGCAGGCCCGCCTGGTCGCGCTCTCGCCCTGCCGGGACGGATGAGGATCGTGGCCGGCGTCTACGGCGGCCGACGCATCGCCACGCCGAAGGACACGCGCGTCCGGCCGACGTCCGACCGGGTCCGAGAGGCGTGGATGAGCATCCTCGCGGCAGAGCTGCCGGGGGCGCGCGTGCTCGATCTTTTTGCCGGGAGCGGGGCGCTCGGGCTCGAGGCACTTTCCCGCGGCGCTGCGGCCGCGGATTTCGTGGAGCTGCACCGGGCCTCGCTCGCGGCACTCGTCGCCAACATCGAAGCGCTCGGCGTCGCCGATCGCACCAGGGTGCACCGCGGAGACGCCGAGCGCTTCGTCGCGGGGCTCACGGAGGGCGCGTTCGACGTCGCGTTCGCCGACCCGCCCTACTCGATCGATTACGCGACTCGCCTCGCCGCGCACTTCCATCGCGCCCCGTTCGCGCGCATTCTTTCGATCGAGCACCGCGCCGGCCTGGCGCTTCCCGGCGGCGAGACCCGCCGCTACGGCGACACGGCCATCACCTTCTTCCACGCCTCATGACGCGCATCGCGCTCTATCCGGGCTCGTTCGACCCGCCGACCCGCGGCCACGAGGACCTGATCCGCCGGAGCCTCGCCCTCTGCGACCATCTCATCGTGGCCGTGGCGATCAACTCGTCGAAGCAGCCGCTCTTCACCGTAGAGGAGCGGCTCGACCTCCTGCGGCGCACGGTCGGCGTCGACGGTCGCGTGACGTTCGAGACGTTCGACGGGCTCCTCGTGGATTTCGCGCGCGCGCGGGGGGCGACGATGGTGGTCCGCGGCCTCCGCGCCGTGAGCGATTTCGATTATGAGTTCCAGATGGCGCTCATGAATCGCCAGCTCAACCAGAACGTCGAGACGGTGTTCCTCGTGCCGGCGGTCGACCTCACCTACCTGAGCTCGAGCCTCGTCCGCGAGGTGGCCCGGTACGGCGGCGACGTGTCGTCGATCGTGCACCCGGACGTGGAAGCCGCGCTCGTTCGCCGGTTCGCGCGATGAGCTTTCGCGCCGAGCTCCTCGCCCGCGCGAAGGCGCGGCGCGCACGGATCGTCTTCGCCGAGGGCGAGGATCCCCGTGTGCAGGCGGCGGCGGAGCGCCTCCGGGGCGAGGGAATCCTGGAGCCGGTGCTGCTCGGCCTCGGCGGGATCGACCCGGGCAAGGATCCGCGCCTTCCGCGCGTTGCGGAATTTCTCCGCAGCCGGCGGCCGGAGCGCGTCCACGACGGCGTGCACGCGCTCGATCTCGCCTCGGATCCGCTGAATTTCGGGGCGGCCCTCGTCGCTTTCGGGGAGGCGGACGGCTGCGTCGCCGGCGCGGTCCGGACCACGGCCGAGGTGATCCGGTCCGCACTCTGGGTGCTCGGCACCGCCCCCGGCGTGAGCGTCGTGAGCTCGGCGTTCTACTTGGTCGTGCCTGATGGCCGCGTCTTCACCTTCACGGATTGCGCCGTCGTGCCGGAACCGAGCACCGCGCAGCTCGCGGAGATCGCGCTTTCGGCGGCGCGCGACCGGGTGCGGCTGGTCGGTGACGCACCACGCGTGGCGTTCCTGTCGTTCTGCACGCGGGGGAGCGCGCAGGGACCGCGCGTGGAGCGGATCCGGGAAGCGGCCGCACGGTTTCGAACGCTCGCGCCGGGGATCGTCTCGGACGGCGAAATTCAGGTCGACGCCGCGCTGAATGCGTCGATCGGGGAGCGCAAGGCGCCGGGCTCGCCGCTCGCGGGCCGGGCGAACGTCCTCGTGTTTCCCGACCTGGATGCGGGCAACATCGGCTACAAGCTCGTGCAGCACCTGGGTGGGGCCATCGCGCTCGGTCCCATCCTGCAGGGGCTGCCGCGGCCGATGTCGGACCTCTCGCGCGGCGCGACGGCCGATGATATTGTCGAGGTGGCGGCGATGGTCGCCCTTCAGGGAGAATCCAACGCCACAACGGGAGCGGTGTGATGGGCTTCAGTGAGACCAGGCAGAACGGCGTCGTGGTGGTGCGGGCCGACGGGCAGCTCATCGTCGGGAACCGCCACGAGCTCAAGGACCTCGTGGCGCGCCGGCTCGCGGCCGCCGACCGGCGGTTCGTGATCGATTTCGCCAACACGGGCTACATCGACTCGTCGGGACTCGGCGCGCTCGTCACCATGTCGAAGCAGGTGCGCGAGCACGGCGGCGAGCTCCGGATCGCCGGCCTCAATGACGACCTGCGCGCCCTGTTCGAGCTCACCAAGCTCGACACCCTCTTCACGATCTCCGATACCGCGGAGCAGGCGCTCGCGGCGTTCTGACCGGCGCGCGCGATGACCTCGCTCCGCCTCTGCATCAGACGCGCTCCGGTCCAGGAGCCCGACGGCCCCGCCACGGCAGTGACGCTCAGGCTCCCGAGCGACGTCGACTGCATCGAGGAGGCAGTCGCGCTGCTCACCTACCATTGCACCACCGGCGCGCGCACCAGCGAGCGGCTCCGCTTCCGCCTGCAGGTGGTGCTCGCGGAAGCGATCGCCAACGCGATCCTGCGCGGCAACTGCGAAGACGCGGGCAAGTGTGTCGAGGTCCGCGCCATTCTCGTCCCGACCGAAGTCCGCCTCCACGTGACGGATGAAGGACCCGGCTTCGATCCCGCGACGGTTCCCGATCCCGACACACCCATGCGATTGCAGGAGGCGCACGGCCGCGGGCTCTTCCTCATCCGGCACCTGTCGGACGCCGTGACCTTCACCCCCCGGGGGAACTCCATCTGCATCACCCTGCGCCGACAGTAAACCGCCTCGACGCCGCGCTCGACGAGCTCGAGGCGCGCCGGAAGGAGCTCGAGCTGCTGTATTCGCTCAGCGAGGTCCTCGGCCGCACGGTGAGTCTCCGCGTCGCCGCCGAGCGGATCGTCCGCGAGGTGAGCGCCGTGGTCGGCGCGCGCCGCGCGTCGCTCATGGTGTACGACGAGCGTGCGCACGAGCTCCGGAACGTCGCCGCCGAGGGCTTCAGTGTCGGCGACGTCCCGCCCGTGCCGATCGACGACCCGCGGTCGGTGGCGGCGCGCGTCTTCCGCGATCAGTGCGTCATCATGCACGACCCCGATTCGGTGGCGGACGACGGCGTGTCGCCGTTTCCCGAGCGGGTCTACTCGGGCGGTCCCTTCCTCAGTGTCCCGATCCGGTATGCGGCACCGGGCGCCGCACCCAGGTGCGTCGGCGTGCTCAGCTTCACCGAGCGGGCGAGCGGCGCCCGCTTCTCCGAGGCCGATCGCCGGCTCGTCACGGCCATCGCGAACATGGTCGCCGTGGCCATCGAGAACGCACGTCTGGTCGGCCGGGAACGGAAGCAGCAGCGCCTCCGGCGGGAGCTGGAGCTCGCCGCCGACCTGCAGCTTCGCCTGCTCCCCTCGCCCGCGGTCCTGCACGGCGACGCGGACGTGGCCGCGCGATGCGTTCCCGCCGAATGGGTCGGCGGCGACTTCTACACCTTCAGCCGGCTCGGCCACGGCCGCGTCGGCGTGATGCTCGGCGACATCTCCTCGCACGGCTTCTCGGCCGCCCTCGTCATGGCGCTCGTCCTGAGCGCTGCCGGCATCCACTCGGGCGCCGCGTCGACGCCCGACGAGACGCTGGCTGCGCTCCTCGAGAGCCTCGCCGGCGAGCTCGCGCGCACCGAGATGTACCTCTCCGTCTTCTACGGCGTGATCGATCCGAAGACACAGCGGCTCTGCTACGCGAACGCCGGCCATCCGCACGCGTTCCGCATCGGCGCGGCGGGCCGCGCGCGGCTCGAAGCCACGGCGCCGCCGCTCGGCCTCGCCACGGCGGAAAGCATCCGGCGTGCGCTGGTCCCATGGTCGAAGGAGGATCTCCTCTGCCTGTGGACCGACGGCCTGGTCGACGCGCGCTCGTCGAGCGGCGAGGCGTTCGGCGAAGAGCGACTCCTCGCCACGCTCTCGCGGCTCCGGGAAGCCGCACCCGACGCGATCGTCGCCGCCGTCATGGACGAGGTGAATGCGTTTGCGGGTGCGGGGGGCGATGATCGCACGCTCCTCGTGCTCCGCATGCGCTGACTACGCAGCGATGAGCGGTTCGCGCCCGAAGCGGCGGCTCGGGCAGCATTTCCTGTTCGATCCTCGCCTGCTGGCGAGGATCGCCGACGCGACGCTCGCCGGCCCAAACGACACCGTGCTGGAGATCGGCCCAGGGCCGGGCGGGCTCACGGCGGCGCTCGTCTCACGCGCTGGCCGGGTCGTCGCGATCGAGAAGGATCCCGATGTGCTTCCCGCGCTCCGCGAGCGTGCGCCCGCGGCGGTGATCCTCGAGGCGGACGCGCTCGGCGCCGACTGGCACGCGGCGGCAGGCCATCCCGAGCCGCTCCGGTTCATCATCGCGGGCAACATTCCCTACAACATCACGTCCCCGCTCATCGACAAGGCGCTGGTCCCTCCGATGCCCGCGCGCATCGTGTTCCTCGTGCAGAAGGAAGTGGCGGAACGGATCGCATCGAGTCCTGGATCGCGCGCGTACGGAGCGCTTTCGGTCGGGGTGCAGGCCGTCGCGCGCGTGGAGCAGCTCTTCACCGTCCCGGCGGGCGCGTTCCAGCCGCCACCGAAGGTGGACTCCGCGGTGATCCGGCTGACTCCGCTCGAGCGGCCGCTCGTTCCGGTGAACCGGCGTGACGGCTTCCGTCGCTTCGTGGTCGCGCTCTTCGGCCTGCGACGCAAGCAGCTTCAGCGCGCCCTGCGGGAACTCACCGGCCAGCCCGGCGAGCGCGTGGTTGCGCTGCTCGGCTCGATGCGGATCGACCCGGTCGCGCGGGCGGAGACGCTCACGCCGGCGCAATTCGCGGAACTGCACGCACGCGTTGCGGAGATCGTTGCAGGGTAATGGTTGGCCAGGCACGAAAAGGGCTGGGAGCGGGGGAGAGTCGGTTGGTCTGGCAGGGCGGTGGAGACTCGCGAAGGGTGGGAAACGACGGACAAACCGCGGAGGACACCGACCCACCCGTTCACCGATTGACGCCCCTGCCGCGTGGCGCTAGCTTTGTGAATCATTTCACAAAGCCGTATGCGAAAAGTCGCCGAGTCCACCATCCGCCGCCTGTCCCTCTATCTGCGGCTGCTGGAAGAGTTTGAAGCGCAGGGGATCGCCACCGTCAGTTCCGAGGCGCTGGCGGGCCGAGGGGGAACCACATCCGCCCAGGTGCGGAAGGACCTTTCCTTCTTCGGCTCGTTCGGCAAGCGGGGACTCGGGTACTCGGTTCCCGAGCTGGTCACGGAGCTTCGCGCCATTCTCGGGCTCGATCGCCGGTATCAGGTCGCACTCATCGGGGCGGGGAAGATCGGGAGCGCGCTGGTCCAGTATCGCGGCTTCCGCCAGCGGGGCTTCGACATCGTCGCCATCTTCGACGTCGATCCGGCGAAGATCGGCCGCGAGTGGAACGGCCTCGTCGTCCAGGACAGTGCTGCGCTCGAGACCGCGCTCGCCCACGAAAAGATCGACATGGCGGTCCTCGTCACGCCGGGGGAAGCTGCGCAGCCGCTGGCAGACCGGCTCGTCGCGCTCGGCGTCAAGGCGATCCTCAACTTTGCGCCCGTACAGCTGACCGTTCCGCATGACGTCGTCGTGAAGACCGTGAATCTTGCCCTGGAGCTCGAGACGCTGAGTTACGAGCTGACGAATCGGGGGTAGGGGGGCGGACGGCGGGAGAGCGGGAAATCGGGAGAGCGGGAGCGGGTCCCGCAACGGCGCTCGGGGCCACCGTACATCCCGCTTTCCCGCTCTCCCGCTTTCCCGCTTTCCCGCTCTCCCGCTTTCCCGCCCTGCCAGTCTTCCCGCTTTCCCGCCCTCCC
>JAICNA010000211.1 GCA_025928955.1 Gemmatimonadales bacterium
GGCGCGGTCCCGCTCCGACCGGCGAGGAGGCGATCTCCCCAGCGCTGCCAGGCGAAGTAGCCGGCAGCGAGCAGCGCCGCGAAGAACAGCAGCCGGGTGAGCCTGCCAAGGAGACCGCGACCTCTCCCCCTCGGTTCCTCGTCCCCATGCGCCGCAACGCGCGTCGCATCGGGCGCGACCGGTCGCGGCGTGAGCGGTGGTGGCGGAGGCGGCGCCTGGCGGGCCGGGGGTGGCCGCACCGGGTAGGGGGTCGGTGCCACCGGCGGTGCCGCGTGAATTCGCGATGATGGAGGCGTCGTCGGCGGGGGCGGAGTCGGCGCAACCGGTCGAGGCGCGGGGTCGGGCTCCGTCGGCGTGGGGGCGGCGACCTGTTTCGGACTGTCCTTCGGCGCGGCGTCCCTGGCCGCAGGCTCGACCGGGCGTGGAGGCTGTGGCGACGTGGGCGGCGTGCTATCCCCGGACCGGGCCGAACGCTCCGGAGCCGCCGGCTCGACAGGGGTCGGCCGCGAAGGGGTCTGCGGCTCGGCTGGCGTGGGCCGCGGCGGGGCCTGGGTCTCGGCCGGCGTGGGCCGCGGGGGAGCTTCCGGCTCGTCGGGCTCGACCTGGCCCTGGAAGCGCGGATGCTGCTCGATGGGAACCCACTGATCGGTCCGGCGATGATAGATGAGTGCTTCGCGGCTCACGTCACCTCGCCGAAGCGCGAGCGCCAGCTCCTCGATCGTGGGGAACTCGGCCTCGCGTCCGGAGGGAAGGCGGATGCGATACACGCCGCGCCCCGGCTACCTCGGCCCGACCGTGGCGAGTGATCGAACGAGCTCCTCGTTGCTGCTCGTGCGGCGGAGGTCGGTGAGGAGGTCGTTCATCGCATTGAGCGGCGTCATGCCGGCGATCCGTGCGCGCACCCGATGCGACGCGTCGAGCGCCTCGGGCGAGAGCAGCAGCTCCTCGCGCCTCGTCGCGCTCGCGATGAGGTCCACTGCCGGAAAGACGCGGCGCTCGGCGAGCTCCCGGCTGAGCACGAGCTCGCTGTTGCCGGTGCCCTTGAACTCCTCGAAGATCACCTGGTCCATCTTGCTGCCGGTGTCCACGAGTGCCGTGGCGATGATCGTGAGCGAGCCGCCACCCTGCGACGGATCGATGCGCCTCGCGCTGCCCAGAAAACGCTTCGGCTTCTCGAGCGAATTCGCGTCGAGTCCGCCCGAGAGCGTTCGTCCGGTGCCGCGCTCGACGGTGTTGTACGCCCGGGCAAGCCGCGTGAGCGAGTCCATCACGAGCACGACATCCTCGCCGAGCTCGACGCGGCGCCGCGCGCGCTCGAGCGTGAGCTCTGCGACCGCCACATGGCTCGCGGCGGGCTGGTCGAAGCTCGACGCGATCACCTCGCCGAACCCGGCGCCTTCCATCTCGAACACCTCTTCGGGCCGCTCGTCGACGAGCAGGATGAAGAGCGCGGCGGCCGGATGGTTGGTGCTGATGCCCTGCGCGATGTTCTGAAGCACCGTCGTCTTGCCCGCCTTCGCCGGGGCCACGACCAGTGCCCGCTGGCCCTTGCCGAAGGGGCAGAGCAGGTCGATCACGCGGTTGGTGAAGTCGGGCTGCCCTCCGCGCCGGATGTCGCAGGCGAGGGGCAGCATTTCGTTGGGATGGACCGCGCCAAGGCGCGAGAAATCAGGGCGCTGCGCGATCGAGGCGGGATCGCGGCCATTGATCGCTTCGACGCTCGTGAGCGACGCACTGCGGCCCCGGCCGCCCGGTGCCGTCCTGCCGGCGATCTCATCGCCCGCGCGCAGGCGCGCCGAGCGGATGAGCCGGTCGGGCACGTGCACGTCAGTAGGGGCCGGGAGGTAGCCTGTCTCGGCGCGGCGCAGGAAGCCGGCGCCGCGGTTGGTCAGCTCGAGCACGCCGAGCGGAGCCTGATCGGTCAACAGGAGTGTGCCTTGTTCGAGGGAGCGGTGCTGCAGGAGATTAGCGGACGCCGGGAAGCGCGGCAAGCACCGGCCTCAGCCGCCGGCCGCCCGCCGAATGCGTCCGACGATGGCGGAGAGCCCCTGGGTGCGGTTCATTCCGATCGTTTCGCCGAGGCGCAGCTGGTCGAGCAGGTCCACCGGAAGGGTGGCCACCTCCGCGCGCGTCATCCCCTGCAGGCCGTGAATGAGCAGCGCGACGAATCCCCGCACCGTCGGCGATTCGCGGGGAACATCGGCGTGGATCTCCACAGGGTCGCCGTCACGCTCGCCGGCGTCCACCCAGAGGAAGACGGGCGTCTGGCACTCGTGCACGCGATTCAGCCCGGCCGCGCGCGCATCGGCATAGCGTTCCGGGAGCGGCGGGAGCTTCCTCGAATAGTCGAGCAGCGTTTCGAGGCGCGTATCGCGATCGGCCTGCTGGAATCGGCGCACGATGGTATCGAGCCGGGGCATGCAGAAGAATAGGCGCACGAGGCCAAAGGGGTGAGCGCGCTCACACCCGCGGCGCCTGCGCCCGCATAGGTTGCCTTGGACGTGGCCGTCGGCCGCTCATTCGATAGAACCGGAGGAAGACCATGGCATTTCATAACGACGGGGCAGCACCGGAGGCCGGGCGGGTGTTCGGCATGTTCACCGACAGCGCGGACGCGATTGCGGCCATTCGCGCGCTGCAGGCGGCAGGCTTCGACGCGAGCCGCATCGGCATCGCCATGCAGGATCGCGCCGTGCAGGCGGAGATCATCGACGCCACCGGCTCCGAGGCCGCGGAGGGCGCAAAGACCGGCGCGGTGAGCGGCGGTGTGGTGGGCGGGCTGGTAGGGCTGCTCGGGTCGCTGGTCATTCCGGGTCTGGGCCCGATCGTGGTCGGTGGGCTCCTCGCCTCGACGCTGACGGGCGCCGGCGTCGGCGCGCTCACCGGCGGACTGATCGGCGCGTTGATCGGAGCTGGCGCTTCTCGCGAGGAGGCCGAGCATTTCGATGCCGGCTTCCGCTCGGGGGGCACGCTCGTCACCGTCGACGCGGCGGGCCGCGAGTCGGAGGCGCGCGCCATCCTCACGGGCGCGGGAGGTGACCTCGGCCCGACCTGGGCGCTCGAGAACGAGGTGGGAACCACGTCGGCCGATCCGGACTTCTCGTACGAGGGCTCGGAGCGGCGGCGGTGGAGCGATCCCGCCTACGAAGGGCCGGAGCGTCGCCTGCTCGGCGTGTGACGCCGGCGGGAATACCAGCTCCGTGCAGTTTGCGCCGCGGGCACCGCCGGACTCGTTTCCGGCGGGCCGGCGGCCATTTTTTCGCCCGGTTCCAGCACCGGCCGTTGCCACCGGGCCCGCCAGCGAGTAGGATGCGTCCCGTTGCCCGCACGATGTAGACTCCTGAAAAGCGGTGAAATGCGTCTGAACCCGTTCCGGGCGCTGCGTCCGGTTCCCGAGCTGGCCGAGAAGGTAGCGTCCGTGCCGTACGACGTCGTCAGTCGCGACGAGGCTGCCGCGCTCGCCCGGGGAAATCCTCACAGTTTTCTCCACGTCGGCCGTTCCGACATCGATCTTCCTGCCGATACCGACCCACATGACGACCGGGTGTACGCCGGCGCCCGCGCCGCGCTGCAGCGATTCGAGCGCGAGGGCACGCTCCGCCGCGACGAGGAGCCGTCACTCTTCCTTTATAGACTGGTGATGGACGGGCGGGCGCAGACCGGTGTCGTCGGCTGCGTCCACATCGACGATTACGAGCGGGACGTCATCCGCAAGCACGAGAAGACGCGGAAGGACAAGGAGGACGACCGCACCCGGCACGTGCTCGAGCTCAATGCCAACGCCGAGCCGGTCTTCCTGACGTACCGCGGACGCCCGGAGCTCGATCGCCTGGCCGACCGGACGATGCAGACCGACCCCGTCTACGACTTCACCGCCGTGGACGGGGTCCGCCACGTCGTCTGGCGGATCGCCGACGCGCGGCCATGGATCGAGGAGTTCGGCACGATTCCGCATGCCTACGTGGCGGACGGGCATCACCGCTCGGCGA
>JAICNA010000125.1 GCA_025928955.1 Gemmatimonadales bacterium
ATTGGGTGCCGCAGCCTGACGCACGGAATGCTGCCGGCGATTCCGCCATCGCGCTCGCTCGGCAGGGCTCGCTGCGGCGCGCCTAGATTGCGTGGACTCGCCGCCTGGAGTTTCACATGTGGAAACGCGCCGCCGCCACCTGGCAACGACTCACCGGCAGTCTCTGGTTCATTCCGGCCCTCATGACAGCCGCCGCGGCGCTGCTCGCCGTGGGGCTCATCGAGGCGGAGGCGCTCGTCCGGGACGAGGTGCTCGAGAAGTTTCCCCGGCTCTTCGGCGCCGGTGCGGAAAGCTCGCGCAGCATGCTCGCGGCCATCGCCGGGTCAATGATCACGGTTGCCGGCGTCACCTTCTCGATCACGGTGGTGGCGGTCTCCCAGGCCTCCAGCCAGTACACGCCGCGCATCCTGCGGAACTTCATGCGGGACCGCGCGAGCCAGATCGTGCTGGGCGTGTTCGTCGGCATCTTCGTCTACTGCCTCATCGTGGCCCGCACCATCCGCGGTGACGAAGAGCTGCGCTTCATTCCATCACTCGCCGTCCTCGGGGCGTTTCTCCTGGCCGTCGTGGCGATGGGGTTCCTCGTCTACTTCATCCACCATATCGCCGGCACGCTCGAGGCAGGGAGCATCCTCGCCCGCGTGAGTCGGGAGACGGTGGGGGCCGTGGATCGGCTCTTCCCCGACGAGTTGGGCATCCCGGCCGACCACGGGCCTCCCGACACGGTGCCGGGAGAATGGGTGGTTGTACCATCGGCGGGGACCGGATACATCCAGAGCGTCGATGCGGAGGGGATGCTCCGCGTCGCGGAGCGGAACGGGACCGTTATCCGCATGGAGCGCGGCATCGGCGACTTCGTGGTGCGGGACACCGTGATCGCATCGGTCGCCTCGCAGGTAACCGGGAACGACCTCACGGCCGCGGTCAACGGCGTCTACACGCTGAGCCCGTACCGAAGCGTCTACCAGGATGCGGAGTTCGGAATCCGCCAGATGGTGGACATCGCGCTCAAGGCCCTTTCGCCGGGCGTGAACGACTCGACCACAGCGGTGACGAGCGTGGATCACATCGGCGCGGTGCTCGTGCGCCTCGCCCGGCGGCGGATCGAGCCGCCGCACCGGCTCGACACCGACGGAAGACTGCGCGTCGTCGCGCTCGGCCCGTCGTTCGAGAGCCTGCTCTCGGCGGCACTCGACGAGATCCGGCAGAACGCCACCGGGAACGCGAGCGTGCTCGCGCGGCTGCTGCGCACCCTCGCCGAAGTGGCGGCGTGTACCTCGGACCCCGCGCGGCGTGCGCTGCTGTTGCGGCACGGCGAGCGCGTCCTGCGTGCGGCGGAAGAGGGGATTCCCATGGAGGAGGATCGTCACGAGGTGCGTGCCCGCTTCCGGGCCCTCACGACTGGCGAACCGCACCGCTTCGGCGCTCCGGCCATTTTCGCACACCCTGAGCCCCTCGCACCATGAGTGCTGGCACGAAGACCCGCCCGGGCGACCGCGAGCCCCATCCGGTAACGGGCGGCTACCGCACCCGGATCAGAATCTTCCACGCCCTGGTCACGACGCTGGCCACGCTCGGCGGCGCCGTCATGGGGTTCATGGTCACGCTCGCGATCGTGGTCGCGAAGGCGGCTGCCGGATATTTCATCTTCGGCATGGAGGACCTGCTCGCGCTCCGGTGGGAAGTGGTCCCGGTGCTTGCCGGTGCCGTGGCCGGCTTCCGTCTCGGCAGGCGACGGCCGCATTCCATGGGCTGGGCGGCGGTGTGCGGCGTGGGGGGGCTGCTGGTCGGCGTGTCGGTGGGTTCGATGCTCGGATGGGAGCTCGGGGGCGATTCCACCGGGCGCTGGGCGGGTGGTATCATCGGCGCCACGGTCGGGCTCGTTGCCGGCAGCGTCGCGTCGCTGCGCATTCGCAGGGTGCCGCGCCATCCGTTGATCACGGCCGCTGCCTCGGTCATCGCCTTTCTTGGCGCGGTCTCGTTCGCGCTGTTCGGCGCGACCAACCTCCTGGATCTCGATCCGCTCGAATTCGGCCAGCCGGCAGCGGTGCCGGTACCCGAGCCCGCCGCCGTCGACGCCGTCGTTTTCCTCCTCGGTGACGCCGGTGCCGCGGTGAAGGGGAAATCGCCGCTGCTCGACGCGATGCAGACCGACGTGGAACGCTGGTCGGCGGCGCTCGCGCGCGATTCCGCGGTTTCCGTCGCCTACCTCGGCGACCTCGTCTATCCGAGCGGGGTCCACGATCGCGACCATCCGGACTTCGCGACCGACTCGGCGCATCTCTGGGCCCAGATCGGGCTCGTCGGCGGGCCCGCCGCGAAGGAGCATGCGACGGTCGGCCTCTTCGTCACCGGCAATCACGACTGGGGCAACACGAGCGGCGACATCGGGCTCGACCGGATCGGCAATCTCAGCGAGCAGCTCGCAGCCGCGCGGCGCGCCGGCTATTTCGTTTCGCTGTTCCCGGCGGCGGGCGAGCCCGGGCCCTCCGTGCGCGACCTCCGCCGGAACGTCCGCATCGCCTTCTTCGATACCCACTGGTTCCTGCAGCAGCGCGAGGAGGGGCTCCGCCGCGATTTCTTCGACCGGCTCAAGGCGAGTCTCGACGGCGCGCGTGACCGCGAAGTCATCCTGGTGTCCCACCATCCGTACTACTCGGCCGGGCCCCACGGCGCGATCGTGCCGGGCTATCACACCTACGGCATCGCGTACGCGCTCAAGAAGGCGGGCGCGCTCGTCCAGGACCTGAACTCGCCCGCGTACAGCGAGCTTCTCGCGGGGCTTCGCCGCACGTTCGAGGCGAGCCGGAAGCCGCCCCTCATCTATGCCGGCGGTCACGACCATTCCCTCCAGGTCCTCACGGGAGCGGGCGACTTCGATCCGCGGTTCGTCGTTGTGAGCGGCTCCGGCAGCAAGGTGTCCTCGATCCAGATGGGGCCCGGTCTCGTCTGGGGCGGCTCGCAGCCGGGCTACATGATGCTGGTCTTCCGCAAGGACGACGGCGTGGATCTCTTCGTGGTCGGTGGCGACAAGCAGTGGCTCAAGTGCGAGGGACCCGGCGAGGCGGTCGGGGAGTGCATGGCCGAAGGCACCAATGCATTCGAGATCGTCTACTCCGCATCGCTGCTCGGCCCTTCGAAGCGCCCGCGCGAGCTGACGCCGGTCTCACCCGATACGGTGGCACCCGGGACGCCGTGGTGGACCGATGAAGAGCGCGTCGCGAACGTCGATTCCGGCGTCACCGCGGATGCCGAGCCCGCGCCCGTCGCCGTGCCCGCGCGCGTCCTGCTGCACGGGACGGACTCGGTGACGACGACGCCGGGACGAACGTACCCGGCAGGACGGCTGCGCCGGATGTTCGCCGGTGATCTCAACCGCCATCTGTGGCAGGTCCCGGTGCGCCTCCCGGTGCTCGACCTCGACTCGGTGGCGGGCGGACTCCATCCGACGGAGATCGTCGGCGGCAAGCAGACCGTGGGACTCAGGTTCGCCGGCCGCGACGGCCTCGAGTACGATTTCCGCCCGGTGGTGAAGCAGGCGCTCATGCTTCCCGAGCGGCTGCGCGACGGGCCGATCGGCGACCTGTTCGAGGACCAGATGGCCGGCCAGCTGCCGTTCAGCGCCGTCGTCGTCGCGAGCCTGCAGGATGCGCTCGAGATCACGGCACCACGGCCCGTGCCCGTCGTCATGCCGAACGATCCCCGCCTCGGGCAGTATCGCGCGATGTTCGCCGGACGCGTGGGACTGCTCGCCGTCCATCCGGACGAGCGGAGCGGCGGGCGCAGGGGGTTCGCGGGTTACACCCGCATCGTGGGCAGCGACGTCGTCTTCGACACGGTACGGACGGATCCGAACAGCGCGTTCGACGCCGAGACCTACCTGCGCATCCGCCTGATCGATTTCCTCGTGGGCGACTGGGACCGGCATGCCGGGCAGTGGCGGTGGGGCCGGCGACTGGTTGATGGAAAGACCACCTGGCGCCCGATACCGGAGGATCGCGACTGGGCGCTCGGCCACATCGACGGATTCACCGCCGGCATGGCTCGCGTGCTCTTCCCGAGCTACGTCGGCTTTTCGGACAGGTTCCCCCCGGTGACCCGCCTCGCGCGCTCGGCACGGCAGGTCGACCGGACGGTGCTGAACCAGCTCGAGCGCAGCGAATTCGTCTCCGCGGTGCGGGAGGTCCAGTCGACCCTCACCGATTCCGTCATCGAGGCCGCCGTGGAAGAGCTGCCGCCACCATTCGTCGCGCTGGAGCGCGACCGCCTCGTCGGCGGCATCCGGGCTCGCCGGCAGCAGCTCGGCGAGTACGCCGAGAAGTACTATCGCTACCTCGCGAAAGAAATCGAGGTCCACACGTACGCGGACCGCCGGGACGTGGCCGAGTTCGCGCGCATCGATCCGGAGACGGCACGGCTCCGCATCCGGAGCGGAGGCCGCGAGGGCCCGATCACGTTCGAGCGCGTCATCGATGGTCGGGACACGCGCGTGGTCCGGCTCTTCGTCGACCTGCGCGAAGACGAAATCGTGGGGAGCGAGGACCTGCCGTTCGACGTCGATCTGGTGGACGAGCGGCCCGAGTGACGGTGCCCTTACCCGCGGCCCGATCCGGCAGCAGATTCATCCCGCCATAGAGTCGCATGAACTCCGCCGAGAGGAGACCATGCCGCTTCCCCGCCGAATGGTCCTGGGTACGATCCTGCTCGCCGCCTGCACCGGTCCCGGGATGCCGGCGCCGGCTGACCCCGCTCCCGCGGCACCACTGACCGAAACCATCTCCATCCGCGTTTCCGAGGGTACCGCGCTCGCATTCGATGTCGCGGGTGACGGCCGGGTCGTCTTCGACCTGCTCGGCCAGCTCTGGGAAACGGACGGCGGCGGACGCGCCGCGCGCCCGCTCACCGACGCGGTGCGGGACACGGCCGAAGACCTCGATCCGTCGTACTCGCCCGATGGAAGCCGGATCGCCTTCCGCGCCGAGCGCCGGGGGCGCACCGGCCTCTGGCTGCTCGAACGATCGGGCGGTCCGCCGCGCCAGCTGACGCAGCTTTCCCATCCGGACGGGTTCGACGGAAGCGCGGCATGGTCCCCCGACGGGAGGACGATCGCCTTCTCGCGTGTTGCGCCGGTCGACGCGGGCGGGTCGGAGTGGGTGAGCACGATCCAGCTGCTTCCGCTCGACGGGGAATCACCGCGCCCGCTCAGGATCGATGGTGTCCCCTCGCCTCGCCTCCGCGATCCCGCGTGGCACCCGGACGGGGAGCGGATCGCGTTCGTCGAGGCGATGCCGCGCGTCGGAGCGGGCGGACGCCTGTGGATCGTGGGCCGCAGCGGCGGCACCGCGACGCCGCTCACGGCGGAGGGAACGGCGGTCTACGCGCCCGCATTCGCACCGGATGGCCGGCAGCTCGCCTACTTCGCGCACGACTCGGCGGGATCGGTGCAGGTCTGGGTGCGCGAGGCGGCCCCGGAGAGCCGGAACCCTGTACAACTGACTGCCCACGCCGACGTTTCGCCGACGCGAGTCCGCTGGACGCCGGACGGTCGCCACGTCGTCTATGCGGCCGACGGTCGGCTCTGGAAACACCCGGTGCCCACGGGCAGGCCGGCAGAGCTCCCATTCACGGCGGAACTCACCTTCCAGCGTCAGCGCCGCGACCTTCCGCCGGCGCATTTCCCGGTGCCAGGCCGCCCGGAGCCGGTCCGCGCCTTCACCGGGCTCGCGCTCGCCCCGGACGGAGAGCGCATCGCGATGATCGCGCTCGGAAAGCTCTGGGTGATGCCCGTCGGGGGCCGGCCGCGCGCCGTGACCGATGTGCCGCCGAGCGCGAAGTATCTCACCTGGTCCCCGGGCGGCGTCGTCGCCTGGTCTGCGGGGCGGTTCGGGGAAGAGGACATTCATGCTGCCGACCTCGCGAGCGGCGTGACCTACCGCGTGACGGCACTTCCCGGTCGCGAGGTGTTTCCGAGCTTCTCACCCGACGGCGCGCATCTCGCATTCGTGCACCAGGGCGCGGAGGGGACAGCGAAGCTCAGAGTCGCCGCGGCGCGCGCGCGGAGTCTCGATGATGTAACGGGGACCACGCTGCTCGATTCCCTCGAGCTTGGCTGGACGGCGTCGAGCGCCGACATGCCCGTCTGGTCTCCACGCTCGGACGCGATGCTTCGCACCTCGGGCGGCTGGAGCCCGGGCTCGCCGACCGAGGGAATCGAGACGACGCTCGACGGGGAGCGGCGGACGCGAGCCGGGTTCCCCGATTCGCCGATCTACATGCACTGGTCGCGCTCGGGGCTCGTGTTCATTCGCCATGCGCGACTCTGGCTCGCGCCGTTCGACGCGACGAGGATCGGCGCGCCGCGACCGCTTGGGGCGGATCCCGCGATGTTCCTCACGGCGACGGCGGACGGCACCTTGCTGTACGTGTCGGAAGGTGGGCTACGCCTCCGCTCGCCGGATGGGAGCGAGCGGCAGCTCGGGTGGCCGCTTGCCTACACTCCGCCGACGCCGAAGCCGCTCCTCATCCGGAACGCACGCATCGTCGATGGCACCGGCGCGCTCCCGACCACGCCGCGCGACATCCTCGTCGAGGGTGGCCGCATCGCCGCCATCGCCCCGGTCGGCGCGCTCGACGTGGCCGCTTCGCGCGGGGCGGAGCGCGATGTCCTCGACGCCGCGGGCCGGTTCGTGATGCCGGGACTCGTCGACCTGCACGCCCATCTGTATCGCCCCGACCTGTTGCCCGGCTTCCTGCATTTCGGAATCACCACGATGCGCGACCAGGGCGCTCCGCTCGCCCCGCTCGTGTCGTATGCGGAGGGAGTCGCGTCGGGAGCATTCGCGGGGCCGCGGCTCGGTTATGGCGGCTTCCAGCTCTATACGGACTGGGCGTGGGACACGGAGGATGGTCTCGGCGTCGAGCCGGAGGCCGATTCCGGGCACGCGGCACGGAGCGTCGCGCTCGCGGCGCTCTTCGGGGCCCAGCATGTGAAGACGCGTACGTTCCGCCGCTGGGACATCAATGCCCGGCTCGTGGCGGAAGCGCATCGGCGCGGCCTCAGGGCAACCGGCCATTGCGCTCATCCGCTCCCGCTGGTGGCGGCCGGGATCGATGCGCAGGAGCATGTCGGATTCTGTCCGCCGCGGGGCGGCGGACTGATGTACGACGACATCGTCCAGCTCTATCGCGCCGGCGGGATCGCCGTCGTGCCGACGATCACCTATACCGCGTTCGCGGCACGGCTCGACGATGCGAAGGTACTGGATGCCGACGCGGAGTTGCGGCCGTTTCTGCCGGAGTACGGCAATTTCGGCTGGATGCTCCGCATGGATCGTGGGCGGCGCACCGACCTGGAACGCACGGCGCGCCGCGCGCGCGAGGCCGCGTTCACGCTGTCGCGCGCAGGCGTGACGGTGGGGACCGGCACGGACATCTGGCAGCATCCCGCGGGTGTGCACATGGAGATGGAGGAGCTCGTCGCCGCGGGACTCACGCCGCTCGAAGCGATCCGCGCCGCGACCGCCAACGCGGCACGGATCCTCGGGGCCGATCGCGACCTTGGCACCGTCACGGTCGGAAAGCTCGCCGACCTGGTGATCCTCGACCGGGACCCGACGACGGACATCCGCAACACTCGGCGGATCGCGCAGGTGATCCAGGGCGGGCAGGTCGTGAACCGCGCCGCGCTGCGCGAGGCCTACCGCTAGCGCGGAGTGACCCGCGGCGGGTGCCGGGCTCCATCGTCGCGGACTGGCGAGCCGGGGTGCAGCCACATATGCTGGGGCTCGCCGGCACGCCTGCCGACGCTCAACGCCGGTGGCGGGAGTGGAACCATGACCAACCTGGCCAGTTCGTTTCAGCGGTACGTCCGTTCCCGCGCCGCCTCCGAATTTCAGCGTCGGGTCGCGGAGCTCGCGGCGCACGAGAACCTCACCAGGACCACCCTCGTCACCGCGGCGCGAGAGGCCGGGCTGCAGGACATTTCCGAAGCGACGGACGACCTCCTCGACCTCCTGCTCTACTATGTGCGGCTCTCGCTGTCCGATCATCAGCTGAGCGGCGGCGAGATGGGGAGCATCCGCGCTACCGCCCGTCTCTTCCAGATCGAGGAGGGCGATCTGCTGGCGCGGCGCGGCGATGAAGTGGCCGAGCTCGTCGGCGCGGAGATGCAGCACATCCTGATGGATCACGAGGTCGACAGCGACGAGGCGGCGCAGAAGGTCCTGCTCCAGGAAGCGCTGGGGTTGAGCTACGATCAGTTCGTCGAGCTGTCGCGGCCGCTCGTCGACAAGGCGGTCAGCGAGCTGTTCGAGCGCGCCGGCAGCGGCGCCGAGGCGGATCCGGACCGGATGCTCCGGCAGGTCAGCGCGCTCGATACCGTCTACCGGATGGACGGGTTCATCGATCGAAGGGCTGCGGACCTGCTCAAGACGAAGGAAGGGCGACGCCTGTCCGAGGGTGAGTCCGGCACTCCCGATCGATCGGTCACGCAGGAAGTGAAGGACATGGTGTGGCAGCGGGACCAGGGGCGTTGCACCGAATGCGGCAGCGCGGCGGAGCTTCAGTTTCACCAGATCATTCCGGGCTCGCTGGGCGGGTCCAGCGCCTATCGCAACATCCAGCTCCTCTGCGACGCATGTATCGAGCGCAAGTCCGCAGC
>JAICNA010000116.1 GCA_025928955.1 Gemmatimonadales bacterium
CCGCTGGCGCAGTTCACTCGCGCCATGCAGCCCGCGGGTGTACCAGCCGAGATGCTTGCGGAACTCGATGACCGTCTTGCGGGTATCGCCCTGGAGCCGGATCGCGAGCCGCGCATGCTCGAGCGCCACGCGGAATCGCTCGGCGGCGTCCGGCGCGGCGGGCCGCGGCTCGCCGGCAAGCAGCGCCTGCGCGTCCCGGAAGATCCACGGGTTGCCGAATGCGCCGCGGCCGACCATCACGCCGGCGCATCCCGTGTGCGCACGCATCCGCACGATGTCTTCGCCGCGCTCGAGGTCGCCGTTGCCGATCACGGGAATGTCGAGCGCCTCGACGACCCGCGCGATCTCGTCCCAGTTGGCCTTGCCCGAAAACATCTGGGTCCGCGTGCGCGCGTGGAGGGTGAACGCGCGGGCACCGGCATCCTGCATGCGCAGCGCGATGGTGACCGGATCGCGCGCTTCTTCGTTCCAGCCACTCCGCGTCTTGACGGTGACCGGCAGGTGGGTCGCGGCCACGACGGCGCGGATGATCCGCGTGACGAGGTCGAGATCACGGAGGCAGCCGGAGCCGCCGTTGCGCTGCACCACCTTCTTGACCGGGCAGCCGAAGTTGATGTCGATGAACTCGGGGGCGTAGTGCTCGGTGATGAGGGCCGCCGCTTCCGCCATCGCGGCCGGATCCGCACCGTAGATCTGGATCCCGATCGGCCGCTCCACCTCCTCGAACTCGGCGCCTTCGAGGGTCGTTCGGATCCGGCGCCGGATGGCCTCGGAGGAGAGGAACTCGGACAACACGACGTCCGCACCCATCCGCCGGCAGATCTGGCGGAACGGCGCCTCGGACACCCCGGCCATCGGGGCGAGCATGAGCGCGAACGGGTGCGCGGACGGATAGGGCAACTGCATGGAAACAAAATACTTGGCGGCCGGACCTCGGGCAATGGATCGTTTTGACACACGTGCCGGGGGCGGTGTAGCTTGGCGCATGCTTCGCGACCTCTTCACTCCCGAATCAGTGTCGCTCTCCCTCGATGGCGCATCGAAGGACGACGTCCTCCTTGCGCTCGTCGGCCTCCTCGGGCTCGACGAACGCGCGTCCTCATCGCTGCACCGGATGCTCCGGCGCCGCGAGTCCCACGGCTCGACCGGCGTCGGACGCGGCGTGGCGATTCCGCACGCGCGCTCCCTCGCCGTCGATCGGGTGCGGCTCGCATACGGCCGGCATGATGAAGGAGTGCCCTACGACGCGATCGACGCCAGGCCGGTCCGGCATCTCTTTCTCATCGTGGCGCCTCCGGTCGAGCTGTCGAGCCAGTACCTGCCGGTGCTCGGGAAGGTGGCCCAGTTCGTCAAGGAGCCGGACGTGATCGACAGGCTGAGCCGCCTCAGCCAGCCGGCGGAATTCTTCGCGCTGCTCGAGGAGAAACACCAGTGAGCGCCCGCCGGCCTACTCCCACTCGATCGTGGCGGGAGGCTTCGAGCTGACGTCGTAGACGACGCGGTTCACGCCGTCCACCTCGTTGGCGATCCGGCTGGAGATGTGCGCGAGCACGTCGGGCGGAAAGGGAAACCAGTCGGCCGTCATTCCGTCGCGGCTCGTGACGGCGCGCAGCGCGATCACCTGATCGTAACTGCGCTCGTCACCCTGGACGCCGACCGAGCGGATCGGAAGCAGCACGGCAAACGCCTGCCAGATGTCGTCGTAGAGGTTCGCGGCGCGGATCTCTTCGATGTAGATGTTGTCCGACTTGCGCAGCACCTCCAGGGCAGGTCGCGTGACCTCGCCGAGGATCCGGATCGCGAGGCCCGGGCCCGGGAACGGGTGCCGTCCGACCATCTCCTCGGGGAGCCCCAGCTCCCGTCCGACCTGCCTGACCTCGTCCTTGAAGAGCTCCCGCAGCGGCTCGATCAGCGCGAACGGCAAGCGCTCGGGCAGCCCGCCCACGTTGTGATGTGACTTGATCGTGACCGAGGGCCCCCCCATCGGCGACACCGACTCGATCACGTCGGGGTAGAGCGTGCCCTGCACGAGGAATCCGACGTCCTCGCCGACCTGTTTTGCTTCGGCCTCGAACACGTCGATGAACGTGTGACCGATGCGGCGGCGCTTGAGCTCGGGATCCGCGATCCCCGCGAGCTGGCCGAGGAACTGCTCGCTCGCATCCACCACCCGCAGGTCGATGCCCAGATGGCGGCGGAAGGTCTGCTCCACCTGTTCCCGCTCGTGGAGCCGGAGGAGCCCGTGATCCACGAAGATGCAGGTGAGACGATCGCCGACCGCGCGGTGAACGAGCGCGGCCGCAACCGAGGAATCGACCCCGCCCGACAGGCCGCAGATGACGCGCGCCTCCGCACCGACCTGCGCCCGGATGCGGGCGATCTCCCGCTCGATGAAATGCCCCGGCGTCCAGTCCGGTGCGCAGCCGCAGACCGCGACCAGGAAATTGTTGAGGATCTCGCCGCCGCGCGGCGTGTGCGCGACTTCGGGGTGAAACTGCACGCCGAAGAGCGGCTTCTCGCGATGCTGGAATGCGGCGACCGGGGTATTGATGCTTCGCGCCACCACGTCGTAGCCGGGAGGCGGCGAATCGACATGATCGCCGTGGCTCATCCAGACCGGGGTCTCGTCCCCTGCGCCGAAGCCCTCGAAGAGGGTCCCGCCGAGGACGGTGAGCGCCGCACGGCCGTACTCGCGACGGGCGGCTCGTTCGACCTTCCCGCCGCTGAGCTGCGCCAGCAGCTGCATCCCGTAGCAGACCCCCAGCACCGGCGTGCCGAGCTCGAGCAGCGCGGGGTCGGCGGTCGGGACATTCTCCCCGTACACCGAGTTCGGGCCGCCGGAGAGGATGATGCCGCTCGGCGCCCATTCGCGGATCCACTCGACCGTTCGTGACGGCGGATGAATCTCGCAGTACACGTGCGCCTCGCGCACGCGCCTGGCGATGAGCTGCGTGTACTGCGACCCGAAATCGATGATGAGGATGCGTTGCGGCTCGGTCACTACGTCTCCTGGATGTCCTGCAGGGTCACCGCCTCCGTCCCGACAGCCGGAACAATCGCTTGAGCTTCCCGGTCACCAGCTCGCGCGCGCGATCGGGATGGTGGCGAATCAGATCGGCGAACCCCCGCGCCACCGTACCCCACCGCCGTTCGCGGAAGTGCTCGCGCATCTCATCCGACAGCCGCTCCGAGTAGTACTCGGGATAACGCCGCTCGCCTTCCCGATAGGCATCGAGGTACTCGGGATGCGCCGCGACGTACGGCTTCTGCAGTCGAAGCACGTCCATCATGCCCGCGAGCATGGCCCCGCGATTCTGCGACCGCCCCCCCTGCTGGATGCGGTACTCCGCGACCTCCTCCGGATGGCAGTGGATGGGATACTCCCGCGCGAGTCGGAGGTAGAGCTCGAGATCCTGCACGTGCCGCTTCCAGAGCCAGCCATGAACCGCCTCGAGGCATTCACGGCGGCACATCGCGACGGCAGGGGGCCAGATGTGGTTATGGCGGAGGAGCGCATCGTAGTGGTCGCCACCGGGGCACTGGAACTCGACCTTCGGTCCCCACGGGGCTCCGCGCTCATCGATGCGGCGGCAGACGCCCGCGATGATCGCTGCGTCGGGGTGGCGTCGGAAGCCGTCGACCCCCGCCGCGATCGCGCGGGGCAGGAGGCGATCGTCGGCATCGAGAAAGATGAGCAGCCGCGACCGCGACTCCCGCAGTCCGGTGTTGCGGGCCTCGGCGATCCCCGCGTTTGCCTGCCGCACCAGCTGCACGCCGGGATAGCGGCGCACGACGACGGCGGGGTCGCCCGGCGATCCGTCGTCGACGACCAGGATCTCGTCGGCAGGGTGCGTCTGCGCGAGCACGCTCTCGATCGCTTCTCCGAGATACCCCTCCTGCGCATAACAGGGAATCACGACGCCGACACCGCCGTCGACCGGCGTGGCGGTCACCCGATCCACTGCGGTACCGCCGTCTCGGACTCGTGCAGCGCCACGACGTTCTCGCGCGGACGCACCACGGCCCAGCGCCCGCCGTCGACGAGGACCTCTGCCGCGCGCGGGCGCGAATTGTAGTTCGAGCTCATGACGAACCCGTAGGCGCCCGCTCCGAGCACCGCGAGCCGCTCACCGGCGAGGACACCCGGCAGCGGGCGGTCCAGCGCGAGAAAATCTCCGGTCTCGCACACCGGTCCGACGATGTCCATGCGGCCGCCGGGCCGCTCATTCGCCTCGATCTCGACGATGTCGTGATACGCCATGTAGTGGCTGGGGCGCACGAGGTCGTTCATCCCTGCGTCCACCAGCACCAGATCTTTCCCGCCCGAATGCTTTCGCGACAGGACCGTCGTGAGCAGGAGCCCCGCGCTTCCGACGAGGAACCGGCCCGGCTCCACCACGACCGTCAGTCCGGTTTCGCGCGCCAGCGGCGTGATGGCCTCGGCCAGCCGCTCGGGAGCCAGCGGCGTCTCGTCGCGATACCGGATGCCGAGCCCGCCGCCGATGTCGAGGTTGCGGAGGGTGTCGATGCCTGCCCGGCGCAGCTCGGCGATGAGCCCCGCGAGCCGCCCCAGCCCCTCGCGATACGGCCGCGGGTCCAGGATCTGGCTCCCGATGTGCATTGCGATGCTCTCGACCCGGAGCCGGCCCTGACGCCGCGCGGCGAGCGCGAGATCGACGACCTGGTCGAACGGCACGCCGAACTTGATCCCGCCCTGCCCCGTCGAGATGAAGGGGTGCGTATCGGCTGAGACATCGGGGTTGACCCGGATCCCGACGGCGATCGTCTTTTGCGCGCGGTCGACGACCTCGGCGAGGGCGCTCAGCTCGTCCGCCGACTCGAGGTGGATATGCCCCACTCCGGCGTCCACGGCTTCGGCGAGCTCGGCCGGCGATTTCCCGACGCCGCTGAATACGATGCGCGACGCATCGAAGCCGGCCGCGAGCGCACGTTGCAGCTCGCCTCCCGAGACGATGTCCGCGCCGGCGCCGAGGTCGCGCAGGACCCGGAGGACGGCGAGGTTGCTGTTCGCCTTGACGGCGTAGCAGATCTCGTGCGGCAGCCCGGAGAATGCGGCGTCGAGCCGTGCGTACTGGCGCCGGACGGCATCGGCATTGTACACGTAGGCCGGCGTGCCCACTCCATCCGCAATGTCGAGGAGCGGGATGCCCCCCAGGTGGAGCGATGCCCCGCGCCGCTCGAGGCCGGCATCCTCGAAGAGCGCGCGGCGCGACTCCGGTGCGATCTCCCCGTGAGGCGTCAGTACGCCCTGGCCCATACCGCCTCCGCGGTGCTCGGCGCACCGCACCACATGCATGTGGTCGGCTGCTTCGGCGAGCGGAACTCCTCGTCGGGCAGCACGCGGATCGTCGCCTTCGTCTGCTCCTTGATCTCGGCCTCGCACGTCGGAGCGCCGCAGAAGCCGGCGTAGACGAAGCCGCCTTCGCCTTCCATGCGGGCGATGAACTCGGCGCGGGTGGCCCCACGCAGGCTCGCCCGTTCCCGCCGCTCGCGCGCGGCCTCGAGCAGGGCGATCTGCATCGCCTCCATCTCCGACTGGATCCGACTCGCGAGCCCGGCCATCGGGACCGACTCCTTCCGCGCGCCGACACGGCGCGCGAGCATGGCACTCTCGGCGGCCACGTCGCGGGGACCGATCTCCAGCCGGAGCGGCACCCCGCGCGCTTCCCATTCGTAGTACTTCGCGCCCGGCTTCATCCCCTCACGGGCATCGAGATGCGTACGGACGCCCGCGGCGCGCAGCTCCCGGAGCAGTCGTTCCGCCGCGTCCAGGACGCTGCCGCGCTCCTCGTCGGTGCGGAAGATCGGAACGATGACGACCTGCCACTGTGCGAGCTTCGGCGGGCAGACGAGTCCGCTGTCGTCGCTGTGCGTCATGATCAGGCCGCCGATCAGCCGGGTGGACACTCCCCACGACGTGTTCCAGACGAAGTCGATCGATCCCTCGGACGTCTGGTACGTCACTTCGAACGCCCGGGCGAAGTTCTGGCCGAGATTATGGCTCGTCCCGGCCTGCAGCGACTTGTTGTCCTGCATGAGCGCCTCGATCGCATACGTGCGCAGCGCCCCCGCGAACTTTTCGCTGTCGGTCTTCCGTCCCGTGATGACCGGCATCGCCATCCATTCCTCGGCGAAGCGCCGGTAGACGCCGAGCATCTGGCGGGTCTCCGCTTCGGCCTCGGCTTCGGACGCGTGCGCGGTGTGCCCCTCCTGCCAGAGAAACTCGGTGGTGCGCAGGAAGAGCCGCGTGCGCAGCTCCCAGCGGACCACGTTTGCCCACTGGTTGATGAGGAGCGGCAGGTCGCGGTAGCTCTGGATCCACTTCGCGTACATCGAGTAGATGATCGTCTCGGACGTGGGCCGCACCACCAGCGGCTCCTCGAGCTCCTTGCCGCCGGCGATGGTGACGACCGCCGTCTCGGGTGCGAACCCCTCGACGTGCTCCGCCTCACGGGAGAGAAAGCTCTGCGGGATGAACAGCGGGAAGTAGGCGTTCTGATGGCCCGTGTCCTTGAACATGCGGTCGAGCGCCTGCTGCATCTGCTCCCAGATGGCGTACCCGTTCGGGCGGATGACCATGCAGCCGCGCACGGGACTGTAGTCCGCGAGCTCCGCCCGGGCGATGACTTCGTTGTACCAGGCGCTGAAATCCGCCGTACGCGTCGTGAGGGCCTTCGATTCCGCCATTCCTGCTCCTGTCAGCCGTGCGCAGCCGCGGCCGCGACTTCCCGAACCACCGCAGCGCGCGGGATCGCGCGTTGCGCCTGCTTCCTCAGGTCCTTCAGGATCACTTCGCCGCGAGCGCGCTCCTCCGGCCCGATCACGACGACCTGCCCCGCGCTCCGCGCATCGGCGAGCTTGAGCTGCCTGCCCAGCGCCTGGCCGCCGAAGGCGAACTCGCACCGGAAGCCCGCGTTCCTCAACTCGTGCGCCACCGACAGCACATGCGGCTCGTCATCCGCCGTGATCCCCGCGACGAAGACATCGATCGCGCCGATCGCCGGGGGTACCAGGCCGCGCTCGCGCAGGAGCTCGCCGAGGACGACGTCGCCCATGCCGAAGCCGAGCGCCGGCAGATCGACGCCGCCGAGGCCGGCGAGCAGCGTGTCGTACCGGCCCCCGCCGCAGATGGCGCGCAGCGAGCGGCCCGCGTCGAAGAGCTCGAACACGGTGCCCGTGTAATACGCGAGGCCGCGGACGATGGTGAGATCGACCTCGATGAACTCGCCGAGTCCCATCGCCTCGAGCGCCGTGATCGTGCGGGCGAGCGGCTCGCTCGCGCCGGCCGGGGCGCCCGATTCCGCGAGTGCCTGCTGGACCGCGGGCCAGCCGCGCAGCGACGACACGCGAAACACCTCGTCGACGGCCGCCGCGCCGAGACCGGCGGCCGCGAGCTGCGCGGCGAGCGCCTCACGCGGGGTCCGCTCGGACCTGTCGATCGCCTGGAATGCGTCGCCCAGCTGATCGGCGGCGACGCCGCCCCCTTGGAGCAGCGCCGTCAGCACCCGCCGGTCCGACAGGCGCACGCGCACATCCCCCGCACCCAGGCCGAACGCGCGCATGACGTCGATGGCGAGCGCGATGATCTCCGCGTCGGCCAGGGGCCCCGCTTCGCCGATCAGGTCGCAGTTGAGCTGGAAGTGCTCGCGCAGTCGGCCGCGCTGCTGACGCTCGTAACGGAAGAGCTGGGGGATCGAAAACCACCGGATCGGCTTCCGGAGCCCGTTCGCGCGCGCGGCAACCATCCGCGCGAGCGTCGGGGTCATCTCCGGTCGCAGCGCGACCTCTCGGCCGCCCTTGTCGCTGAAGCAGTAGAGCTGACCGACGATTTCCGCGCCGCTCTTCCCGGTGTAGAGCTCGAGCGGCTCGAGCGGCGGACCGTCGTACTCCTCGAAGCCGTACCGGGCAGCCACCTCACGCCAGGTGCGGAAGATGTGCGAGCGGAGGACCAGATCGTCGGGGTAGAAATCGCGAAAGCCCGGCAGGGCCCTGGTTTGCATGGCGGGAAGTTAACCGCGCCCGGGACCACGGTAAACGGCGAATCGTCCGGCTACGGATCGACCACATCGGCGAGCCCGAGCACGGCCATGACGTCGCCGACGGTATGGAACGAGCCGGTGACGAGGACCGTGCCTGCACCCTCCTGGACCGTGCGGATCGCCTCGGCGAAGTCCGGCACCAGGGTCCAGGACGCCCGCGCCGGTGGCCGGTCCGGCCGCTCGAGCCATTGCCGGAGCCAGTCGAGGTCCCAGCGCCGCCCGGCAGTGCTCGGCGCGATCGTGAGGATGCCGCGATCGACGGCCTGGTCGAGCGTGACGAGCATCTCCGGCCACTCCTTGTCGCCCAGGATGGAGACCAGGGCGTGGACGGGCCCGGGGGGGCGCAGCTCGGCGAGGGCGCCGACCAGTGACCGCATGCCGTCCGGGTTGTGCGCGACGTCGAAGAGCCATCGCCCGCGGCGATCGAGCCGGCCGGGAATCCGCGCCGCTGCGAACCCCCGCTCGATGGCGCGCGCATCCGGCTGCCAGCGCGCTGGCAATGCGGCGACGATCGCGGCCGCAACCGCGGCGTTGCGGCGCTGGTGGGGGCCGGCGAGCCCCAGCGGGCCGGTCCAGCGCGCATCCGGCGGGACCACGTGAACATGAGCCGTACCGGTGGAACCCGTCCGCGCTACCGCAGCATCCGCTTCGCGCCGCAGTATCTGCACCAGCGACGGGTCGGTTTCGCCGAGCACGAGCGGCACGCCCGGCTTGGCGATCCCGGCCTTCTCCCGCGCGATCGCCTCGAGCGTGTCACCGAGGTACTTCATGTGATCGCGAGCGATCTTCGTGATCCCGGCAACGAGCGGCGTGACGACGTTCGTGCTGTCGAGCCGCCCGCCGAGGCCGACCTCGATCACGGCGATCTCGACGCCCCGGGCCGCGAAGTCGGCGAACGCCATGGCGGTCGTGGCCTCGAAGAAGGTCGCGTCACGCTCCAGCACCAGCGGCTCGAGACGCTCGGTCCACATCGCGACGGCCGAGGCGGACACCGGCACACCGTTCACCATCATCCGCTCGCGAAACGAGACGAGGTGCGGCGAGGTGTAGAGGCCCGTGCGCCACCCCGCTGCTTCGAGCGCACCGGCCACGAGCGTTGCGACGCTCCCTTTTCCGTTCGTCCCCCCGATGTGGACCGAGGGATACACGGTGTGTGGGTTGCCCAGCTCGGCGAGGAGCGACTCGGTCGTCTCCAGCCCGAACTTGATGGTCGTCGTGCGAGGGAAGAGAAACTCGAGCGCTTCGGCGTAGGTGAATGGCAAGGGAGGCCGGGAGGCGGGATGGGTCAGCTCGGGTGGGATCAGTGAATCGGATCGGAGCGGTTCGAGCCGCCCGGGGGCCGCGCCGCCGCCCTCCCCCGGCAGCGCGTACTCGCGGCGCGCCTTACCGCTCCGCCCCCACCACCCCGCGCCAGAAGGTGATCTCGGGCGGTCCGGCGATGAAG
>JAICNA010000215.1 GCA_025928955.1 Gemmatimonadales bacterium
AGGCCGCCCTCGCCGGTGCGGGCATCGCCGCGGAAGATCGCCCCGGTCGCGAGCGAGCTCACGTAGAACGTCGAGCCGCGGCCGAAGGCGATGCCTTCGGGCCAGAATCCGTCGGGCAACGCGATCAGGTCGGGAAAGTTGCCCGCTGCAGCTGATGCCCGCAGGGCGGGTGATTCGGGAGCTGTGGGTCCTTCGGCGGTACAGGCGCCGAGTAGAATTGTGGCCAGCACGCTCGAGGGGGTGAGGGTGCGCATGGGTAGTCTCCGGTTACGGGTTCGAGTCTCGGTGAGCGGCACGCTGGCGAGTGCGACACCGATTGCCCGGCGTCCCGGAGCCTCGTAGCTTCGGCTGTCGGGTGATATCGCCTCGCCGGGGCATACGCGCAGAAGCCACCCGATCTCAGACATCCTCCCCGACCCATCCCTGATCTCCCGAGCGATTCACGGAGACGGCATGGCGCCATCCGCGTCGCAGCACGTAATCACCGAAGCGCTTGGCGAGCTGCGCGCTGGCGTCCCGGGCGCGTTCGATCGCCTGGTGCCTCTCGTCTACTCGGACCTCGCACGCATCGCCCACCGCCAGCTGGGTCTTGAGCGTCCCGGGCACACCCTGTCCACGACGGCGCTCGTCCATGAGGCATACCTCCGGCTGGTGGACCAGACGCGCGCCCAGTGGGCCGATCGTGCGCATTTCTTCACCATTGCCGCGCACGTCATGCGGCGGGTGCTGATGGATCACGCGCGCCGGCATCGCGCAGCGCGGCGCGGGGGGCCGCGCGCCCGCGCCATTCCGCTCGAAGCGCTCGAGCGTCCGGGTGGCGGCAGCCCCGCGGCTGCCGAGCGCGCCGAGGTGTTGCTCGCCCTCGATGACGCGCTCGAGCGTCTCGCGAGCCTCGACCCGCGGCAGGCGCAGGTCGTCGAATGCCGCTTCTTCGGCGGATTCACCGAGGCCGAAACCGCTGAGACACTCGGCGTGACACCGCGGACCGTGGCGCGCGACTGGGTCAAGGCGAAGGGGTGGCTCTATCAGGAGCTGCGTGATGCCGCCGGATGAGGCGGGCCGGCGGTGGGCGGACCTGCAGCGCGTCGTGGACGGCGCGCTCGACCTTCCGCCGGATGCCCGTGCGGCCTACCTCGGGTCCGCCTGTGGTGACGACCTGCTGCTGCGCCACGACGCGGAGCGGCTGCTCGACGCGTGCGAGCGCGCAGCGAGCGCTGAAGGCCTCCTCGCCGGGTCGGCGGCGACGTTTGCGGCTCCATTGATGGGTCGAGAGCCGACCGACGCGCTCCGCGAGGCGCTGCGCGGACGCTACGAGATCGAGCGGGAGCTCGGCCGAGGCGGGATGGCGACGGTGTACCTCGCGCGCGACCTCCGGCACGATCGTACGGTCGCCCTCAAGGTACTGGCGCGCCACCTCGGGCCGATCGGGGCCGAGCGCTTTCTGCACGAGATCCGGATAGCGGCGCGCCTCACGCATCCTCACGTCCTCGGCGTGCACGATTCGGGCGAGGCCGCAGGGTTCCTGTACTACGTCATGCCGTACGTGCAGGGCGAGACGCTGCGCGCGCGACTCGAGCGGGAACGCACCCTGCCGATCCGCGAGGTCGAGCGCCTCGTGCGCGAGCTCGCCGAGGCGCTCACGTGCGCGCACGGCGCGGGCATCGTCCATCGCGATCTCAAGCCGGAGAATGTGCTCCTCTCCGCCGGCCACGCGGTCGTTGCCGACTTCGGGATCGCCAAGGCGATCGCGATGGCGACGCAGGGCGGCTCCATGCCGGAAGCAGGCCTCACCGGAACCGGGATGTCGCTCGGTACGCCCGCCTACATGGCTCCCGAGCAGGCGGTGGGCGGCAACACTATCGACTCTCGAGCCGACCTCTACGCACTCGGGGTAATCGCGTACGAGGCGCTCTCCGGCTCGCATCCATTCGGCGACCGCCCGCCGCAGGCGCTCGTCGCGGCGCACCTGACCGAGGTCCCGGAACCGGTCGGCGCTCGGCGCACGGATACGCCGCCCGCGCTTGCCGCGCTGGTGATGCGGCTCCTGGCCAAGAGTCCGGAAGATCGTCCGGAAAGCGCGGCGGCCGTATTGCGCGCGCTGGACGCGGTGGCGTCGCCGATCGAAGCGATGCACGGCGTGCGGCGCCCACCGGGTCGACGGATGGTGATGCTCGCGGCGGCCGCGATCCTCGTTCTCGGCGTGGCCGGATATGTGATCTCGCGGAGAGCGCCGGGCTCGGACGACCGCGTCGCGGATCGCGCTTCCGTCGTCAGTGGCGGCGTCGCAGGGAACTCGGCAACGTTACGATCGGTGGCCGTGCTTCCGTTCGAGAACACGGGAGGCGACCCGTCCGACGACTACTTCAGCGACGGGCTCACCGACGAGCTGGCGCACGCCCTCGCGCGGGTTCCCGGGCTCCGGCTCGCCGGGCGTACGTCGAGCTACGCGTTCAAGGGGAAGCGCGTCGCTCCGCAGGAGATCGGGCGCGCACTCGGTGTCGGCGCCATCGTGAACGGCACCGTCCGGCGCGCCGGAGGCCGGTTACGGGTGAGGGCACAGCTCGAGAACGCGGGCGACGGGACGGTAATGTGGGACAGTGTCTACGAGAGCCGCTCGAGCGATGTGTTCGAGGTGCAGGACGAGCTCACGCGCGCCATTGTGGCCGCGCTCGCCCCGACACTCGCGGGCGGAACGCCCACGGTGCCGGGCCCGATAACGCCAGAACGCGGGACGCGGGACCAGGAGGCGTACGACCTCTACCTCAAGGGCCGCTATCACGTCCACGAACGCGGCACCGCGAACCTGACACGCGCCATTGCCTATTACCAGCGCGCGATCAACCGGGATCCCGCCTTCGCCCGCGCGCATGCCGGACTCGCACTCGTGTACGGAATCCTTCCTTCGTATGTGCCGAACGCGGCCGATTCGACGATGCCGCTGATGGTTGCGAGTGCAGAGCGGGCGGTCCGGCTCGATTCCTCGCTCGCCGACGCCCACCTTGCGCTCGGGATCGCCTCCGGCATGCGGCTGGATCTCGCGGCCGCGATGGCGCGTCTTCGCACGGCGATTGCCCTCGAGCCGGCGAACCCGTTTGCGTATCACGTCTACGGCATGCTCCTGCTCAGCGCTGGGGAGATCGATGCGGCGATCGACACGCTGAGCCTGGCGTCGCAGCTGGATCCGCTCGCGAAATCGGCGCTGTCTGCCCATGCCGGCGCGCTCGCCGACGCGGGGCGATTCGCCGAGGCGGAGGCCGTCGCGCGCCGCGTGCTCGCACTCGATTCGGCGTTCCCCATCGGCCGGTGGGCGCTCGGCTACATCCAGGCCTTCGGTGGCGAGCCGGACAGCGCGGTCCGAACTCTCGAGCGCACCCTGGAGCTTCATCCGGACCATCCCGGGCAGCGCGCGCTGCTGGCCTATTCGTATGCGGCGGCCGGCCGGTGGAGTGATGCGGAGCGGCTTCGCGCGGAGCTGCGCGCTCGTGGGGGAGAGACGAACAGGGTTGAGGCCGCTGTGGCCGAGCTCGTGTTCGGCAACCGCGAGCCGCTCGTGCGCCTGCTCGCAACCGTGGACGGCGCGCGCAGCTGGAACGACATCTACCCCTGGTTCGGATGCCACCGGCTGCTCGACCCGATCCGGTCCGACCCCCGGTTCCTGGACGCAATGCAGCGCCTGGGAGGGCTGGCTCTGCTTGCCGCCGCAGGCCGCGACCAGCGGTCCCAGGGTGATGCCCAGGGTAGCCACGATCGTCACCTTGACCTGCTGCGAGCGCTTCACGTCATA
>JAICNA010000120.1 GCA_025928955.1 Gemmatimonadales bacterium
CACATGCTGTTCGGACTGGCGTTCTTCCTTGCAGGCGCGAGGATCGGGAACTCCCTCGGCTGGTGGACGCTCGACCGGCTCGGCCTGATCGCGGCGCACTTCCACCTCGCGGCCTTCGGGTTCGCGGGCCTCACTGCCGTAGGCGTCGGCAGCCGGATGCTCCCGATGTTCATGGTGGCGGCCCAGGCCCCCCGCTGGCCGGTCAGATACATCGGGCCGCTCGCCACGGTGGGACTGCTCCTCATCGGCACCGGCCTCTCGCTTTCGCGACCTCCGCTCACCTGGGCCGGTGCGGGAGTATCGCTGGCGGCCGCCGCGCTCTTCCTGCGGCTCGTCGCCGGGTATTTCCGGTTCAGGATGGTGCGGCGGCTCGAGCCTGCCTTCGGGCATGTACTGGCGGCCTTTCTCTTTCTCGGGGCGGCAGTGATCGCCGGGCTGGTCCAGCTGGCGATCCCCGGCTTCAGCCCGCGCGGCGCGATCGTCTATGCGGGGCTTACCCTCCTTGGATGGCTGGTCGTCTTCATCACCGGCATCTGGTACCGCCTGCTCGCCTTCCTCATCTGGCTCCACTTCTATGGCCGCGACGGAGCGACCCGATCACGCACGGCGGCCGAGATCGTGCACCGGCCGACCGCCTGGGCAACACTCGCGCTGCTCGTCGCCGGCATCGCGGCGTTGCTGGGCGGCGCGGGGCTGGGCGACGCGGTGCTCGCCCGGGCGGGGGCGCTGACCTTCCTCGCCGGCTCACTGGTGCTTCTCGGTCATTACGCTACGATCTTCGTGCGGCGGTGAGCGCCGCGCCCGCACCTGCCTTGCCGCGCCTCGGACGGTCCCTACATTAACTCTCGTCCTCTTCGCGGGCTCATCGTGCTCGAACAGGTCGTCGCAGCGTTCGGCGGGCGGTATCGCGTCGAGCGCGAGCTCGGGCGTGGCGGGATGGCGACCGTCTATCTCGCGCACGATCCTCGGCATGATCGCCCGATCGCGCTCAAGGTGCTCCTTCCGGAGCTCGCGCTCGCTCTCGGGGCGGACCGCTTCAAGCGCGAAATCCGCCTGGCCGCACGTCTGCAGCATCCTCATATCCTCACCGTCCTCGATTCCGGCGAGATCGAAGCCGCGGGCACGCCGCTTTTCTACTACACCATGCCGTTCGTAGCCGGGGAATCGCTCAGGGCGCGGATGGACCGGGAAGGCCCCCTCCCCGCCGACGAGGCGATGCGGATCGCACGCGAGGTAGCCGATGCGCTCGACCATGCGCATCGGCAAGGCATCATTCACCGCGACGTCAAGCCGGAGAACATCCTCCTTTCCGACGGGCACGCCCTGCTCGCCGACTTCGGCATCGCGAAAGCCGCAGCGGACGCCGGCCCTCGGCTCACGGCCACCGGCCTCAGCCTCGGCACTCCGGCCTACATGAGTCCCGAGCAGGCGACCGCGGACCCGAAGGTCGATGCCCGCACGGACATCTACAGCCTTGGCTGCGTGCTCCACGAGATGCTCGCCGGCGAGCCACCGTTCACCGGCCCGTCGGCGCAGGCGGTCATCGCCAAGCGCTTCGCGTCGGCGCCGCTCCCGGTACGCACGATTCGTCCGCAGCTGCCGGAGTCGGTCGATTCGGCGCTGGAAAAGGCGCTTGCACTCGCGCCTGCCGATCGCTACGGCACCGCGGCCGAGTTCGCGGCAGCGCTTGCCACCTCGGCGCCCGCTCGGGCCCGCGCCGCGCCGCGGTGGTCGCTGTTCGTGGCAGGGGCGATCGCGATTGCCGCGGCGGCGTTCGCGCTGCGTCCGTGGGACCGGAATGACCCGGCGGCCGCGCCGCTCAGCACTGTCGCCGTGCTCCCCTTCTCGACCATGGGCGGCGATACCACCGACTCCTGGTTCGCGGAGGGAATGGCGGATGAGCTCACGACGGCGCTCGCCAAGGTGCCTGGCGTCCGCGTCGCGGCGCGGAGCTCCGCCGCGCGCTATCGCGGCACCGACGTGCGCGCCACCGAGATCGGCCAGGCGCTCGGCGTGGGCGCCGTCCTCGATGGCACCGTGCGCCGCGCGGCCGACCGGCTCCGGGTCTCGGTCGAGCTGACGAATGCCGCGGACGGGCTCGTGCTGTGGAGCGACCGGTTCGATCGCGAGGTGACCGACGTGTTCGCGGTCCAGGACGAGATCGCCGCGGCAGTCGTGACCGCCCTGCGCGGGCGCATCCTCGCACACGACTCGGCCGCGCTCGCTCCCCGCGGCACGAACGACCTCGCGGCCTACGATGCGTACCTGAAAGGACGCTTCGCCTGGGCGAAACGCGGGGAGCGCGGACTCAGGGATGCGATCGACTACTTCGGTGCCGCCGTCGCGCGCGATCCCGGTTTCGCACGCGGGCACGCCGGGCTCGCGATGGCGTACGTCGTGATTCCCTTCTTTGCCCGGTCGTTCCCGGCCGATTCGGCCCTTCCGCTCGCCGAAGCCAGCGCCGAGCGGGCGCTCGCGCTCGACTCGACGCTGTCCGATGCGCATCTCGCGCTCGCGAACCTGCACAAGATGCGGTGGCGTTTCGACGAGGCGGAGCGGCATTTCCGCCTGGCGCTCGCGCTCGCACCGGAAGACCCTGCCGTGCTGCACTGGTACGGTGTCCACCTCTACGCGACTGGGCGGCCGGAGGCATCGGTCGAGCAGCTCGGGCTCGCCACCCGGCTCGATCCGTTCGGGACGGCGTTCTCCTCGGACTACACGGCATCGCTCTGGGCAGCGGGCCGCTTCGAGGACGCGATCGCCGAGGCGCGCCGCAATCTGAAGCTCGATCCCGCCAAGAGCGACACCTGGCTCGTCCTCGGCCTGGCGCACCTTGCGCTGCGCAACGCCGACAGCGCGCTGAGCGCGCTTGCGGCCGCCCACCGGTTCGGCACCGCGGTGGATATCCGCAGCTATGAGAGCGCGGCCTTCCGGCAGCTCGGCGATACCGCAAGGGCCGACTCGATCTACGCCGCAATCCGCCGCGATCGGGCGCTCGGGCGCGCGATGGCGTTCGATGTCGCGCTCGCCGCGGCCGCCGCGGGCGATCGTGCCGCCGCGCTGGATGCCATCGAGCAGGTCGTCGAGGAACGGCACATGTTCGTGACCGAGTTCTCGCTCCCCTGCGATCCGCTCTTCCTCCCGCTCAGGAGCGAGCCGCGCTTCGTCGCGGCGCTGGCGCGTGCGGGCATGCAGACCTGCCGGCAAACTCTGGCCGCGGCCGCGGCGCCGCGGTAGGTTCAGCCGACTCTTCCAAGGCGAGCCACCCTGCCGGACACGACCGAGCTCCGGAACACGATTCTCGCCGGCCGCTACCGCCTGGAGCGGGAGATCGGCCGCGGCGGGATGGCCACGGTGCACCTCGCGGAGGACATGAAGCACCGGCGGCCGGTGGCCGTGAAGATCCTCCACGCGCACCTCGCGGCGCACATGGGAACCGAGCGGTTCCTCCGCGAGATCGAGATCGCCGCCCAGCTCAGCCACCCGCATATCCTCACGCTGATCGACTCCGGTGCCACGGAGGGATCACTCTACTTCGTCATGCCGTACGTCGAGGGCGAGTCGCTGCGGCAGCGGCTCGACCGGGAGCGGGCGCTCCCGCTCGATGCGGCGCTCCGGATCGCGCGCGAGGTGGCGAGCGCGCTCGGCTACGCCCACGCCCGCGGCATCGTGCATCGGGACATCAAGCCGGAGAATGTGATGCTCCACGAGGGCGGCGCCTTCGTCACCGACTTCGGCATTGCGCGTGCCGTGAGCGCCGCAGGCGACTCACTCACGCTGACGGGCACCGCCCTCGGGACGCCTGCGTACATGAGTCCCGAGCAGGCCGCGGGTGAGCGCGAGCTCGATGCCCGGAGCGACATCTACTCGCTCGGCTGCGTCGTCTATGAGATGCTGACCGGCGACGCGCCGTTCCGCGGGCCGAACGCGCAGGCGGTGATGATGCGGCGGTTCACCGAATCGCCGGCTCCCGTCCGGTCGGCGCGCCCTGAGGTGCCGGAGGCGGTGGACGCCGCCGTGACCCGTGCGCTCGCACGAGACCCGGCCGACCGGTTCGCCGCGGCGGCAGACCTCGCGACGGCACTGGAATCGAGGTCCGCGGCGGCGCCCGCCGGTGATGCACCGCGATCGGTCGCCGTGCTTCCGTTCGCCGACATGAGCCCCGAGCGGGACCAGGAGTATTTCGGCGACGGCATCGCCGAGGAGATCATATCGGCGCTCTCCCGCGTCGACGCGCTCCGCGTGGCGGCCCGCACCTCGTCGTTCGCGTTCAAGGGGAAGAACGAGGACATCGCCGCCATCGGCGCCAGGCTCAGGGTCGGGGCCGTGGTCGAGGGAAGCATCCGCAAGGCCGGCAATCGCCTCCGGGTCACCGCGCAGCTGGTGAGCGCGGCTGACGGCTTCCAGCTGTGGTCGGAGCGGTACGACCGCGATCTCGAGGACGTGTTCGCGATCCAGGACGAGATCGCGGCGAACATCGTCCAGGCACTGCGCGTCGTGCTCAGCTCGGAGATGAAGCGCGCGATCGGCCGGCCCCGCACCGAGCACATCGCCGCATACGAGCACTACCTCCGCGGCAGGCAGTATCTCCACCAGTTCCGGGAGAAGAGCCTCAAGTTCGCTCGCCGGATGTTCGAGCGCGCCATCGAGATCGATCCCCGGTACATGCTCGCCTACGCGGGCCTCGCCGATTGCAGCTCGTTCCTCTACATGTACCACGACGCGAGCGACGCGAACCTGCAACAGGCGAGCTCGGCGAGCCTGCGCGCCCTCGAGCTCGGGCCCGACGTGGCCGAAGCGCACGCGTCGCGAGGTCTGGCACTCACCCTCCTCCGCGACGACGACGGCGCCGCGCGGGAATTCGAGACCGCGATCCGGCTCGACCCGAGGCTCTTCGAGGCGCACTATTTCTACGGGCGGGCGTCCCTGCAGCGGGGCGCGCACGAAGACGCCGCGCGGCACTTCGGGGACGCATCGGAGGTGCGCCCCGAGGACTACCAGTCCCCGAGCCTCCAGGCGCAGGCACTCGAGGCCTCCGGACGGCGCGCCGAGGGGAGCGCCGTCCGCCGCCGCGCCGCCCAGCTCGCGGAGCGGCATCTCGAGCTGCATCCCGACGATGCCCGGGCGCTCTACCTCGGTGCCGCCGATCTCGCGGCGCTCGGCGAGCGCGACAAGAGTCTCGAGTGGATCGGGCGCGCCCTCGCGATCGACCCGGACGACACGGGTGTCCTCTACAACGTGGGCTGTGCCTATGCCCAGCTGGGCGAGCCGGAGCGCGCGATGGACTGCATCGAAAAGGCAGTGGAGTACGGTTTCGGCCATCGCGAGTGGATAGAGCAGGACGGCGACCTCGACACGCTGCGGGCGCTTCCGCGGTTTCAGCAGCTCCTCACGCGACTCTGACCGGACGAGCCATGCGCTTCCCCTCGATCGACGTTCTGGCCGCGCGCGCGCGGGACGTGCTGCGCCGCTTTCCATGGACGATCCTGGCCGGAACCATCGCTGCCGCCGCCGGGGTGATCGCGACGGCCGACTTCGCGGACGAAGCCCTGTGGGCGCGGATCACGTTCGTCGCCGCCCTGGGCATACCGGCCTCGCTCGCCGCCACGCTCTGGCGCGCCGCCGTGCGCCCGAACGGGAAGTCCGGCGCGCGCCGGGCCCCGGGCCGCACGCTGCTCGTCCAGCTCGCGATCATCGCGCTCCTCGTCCTCTTCGCGTTCAGCTGGCCGGGGATTCAGGAACGGCACGATGCCATCCGGTATTTCCAGCTGAGCGCCGCGCTCCACCTGGCCGTCGCATTCGTGCCGTTTCTCGGCGCGCCGGAATCGGTCGGCTTCTGGCAATACAACCGCCGGCTCTTCCTCGGATTCCTGCGCGCGGCAGTCTTCTCCGGCGTCCTGTTCGTCGGGCTCGCCATTGCGCTCGCGGCCGTGGACCAGCTCTTCGGCGTGGACGTCGAGACGGAGACGTACCTCCGTATCTGGCTCATCGTCGCCTTCGTGGTGAATACCTGGATCTTCCTCGCGGCGGTGCCCGAGGACCTCGAAGCGCTGGCGGAAGATCGCGAGTATCCGAAGGCGCTCAAGATCTTTTCGCAGTACATCCTCACGCCCCTGGCGTTCACCTATCTCGTGATCCTCCTCGCCTACCTCGTCAAGATCGTGGCGGGCGCCGAGTGGCCGAGCGGGTGGATCGGGTGGCTGGTGACCAGCGTGGCGGTCACCGGACTGCTCGGCTTCCTCCTCGTTCACCCCCTGCGGGCAGACCCCGAGGAGGGATGGATCCGTGTCTACGCGCGCTGGCTCTTCATCGGCCTGATTCCGGCCGCGCTGATGCTCCTGGCCGCGTTCTGGAAGCGCATCCTGCCATACGGACTCACCGAGCTGCGGACGCTCGGCTTCGTGCTCGGGCTCTGGCTGCTCGGAATCGCGATCCTGTTCACCGTGCGTCGCGCGGCGAGCATCAGGGTCATTCCCGTATCGCTCGCGATCATCCTGCTCGCCATGCTCTACGGGCCGCTCGGCCTGACGAATCTTTCACTCCGGAGCCAGCAGGACCGCTTCCGGTCGCTGGTCACCACGAGCAGTACGAACGCCGAGCACGCGCGGGAAGCGAGCGCCGCCCTCCGGTTTCTCATGGATCACGACGCCGAGGAGGAGATCGCATCCGCGATCGGACAGGAACTTCCTCCCCCTGGCCTCGACTCGGTCGACCGCTACGGGGAACGGCGCGACTCGACCGCCGCCCGCATCATGGCGCTGGCCGGCGGCACCTATGTGCCCGAATACATCCGTGCCGGGCCGGACGGGTGGTTCCACGTCAATGCCGACCAGATGATCGCCATGGACGTCTCGGGCTACGACTGGATGGTGACCGCCTGGTCGAGCGATACGACGTCGCGGCTCGCGGGACGCGATACGGTGCAGGTCCTGCCCGACACGGCCCGGCGGATCGCGCGGATCCGGGTGGGCAGAGACACCCTCGTCTTCGATGTCGCTGCCCTCGTCGCGCGTATCGTCGATTCCATTCCGGAGCGTCAGGCGCTGCCCGCGGCGCGGCTTCGGATCGAGTCGGCGGCCGGACCGAGACGCGGCGAGCTCCTCATCACGAACATCAACGGACAGCGCACCGCCGAAGGCGTGAAGATCGATCACTGGGGTGCGTCGCTCCTCCTGCGCGCAGACGCCGACACGGCCCCATGAGGCGGGCGACTGCGCTCCTCTTCGTCCTGATCGCCGCCGCCTCCGCCGCTCCGGGGCAGGAGGCCGCGTCTCCTCGCAACATCATCCTCATCCTGAGCGACGATCACCGGTACGACTTCATGGGATTCCTGGCGTCGGCCCCGGACTTTCTCGACACTCCGAGCCTCGACCGCATGGCCGCGGGCGGAGCGCACCTCGCCAACGCGTTCGTCACGACGGCGCTCTGCTCGCCGAGCCGCGCGTCCATCTTCACCGGGCAGTACGCGCATCGTCACGGCGTCGTGGACAATACGAGCCCGATCCCCGAGGGGACGACGTTCTTCCCGGCGAGCCTGCAGCGCGCCGGCTACCGGACCGCGTATGTCGGGAAGTGGCACATGGGAGAGGACAGCGACGCGCCGCAGCCGGGATTCGACCACTGGGTGAGCTTCCGTGGCCAGGGCGTCTACGAAGACCCCGAGCTCAACATCGACGGAGTGCGCCGCAGGCATGCCGGCTACACCACGGATGTCCTGACCCGCGAGGCGATCGACTGGATGCGGAGGCAGCAGCGCAGCGACCCAGCGCGTCCGTTCTTCCTCGTGCTCTCCCATAAGGCGGTCCACGCGGAGTTCATCCCGGCTCCCCGCCATCGCGGCCGCTACGCCTCCGCACCGATCCCCTATCCGCCGACCATGGCGGCGTCGCCCGCCGATTCGGGCCTGCCCCGCTGGGTACGCGAACAGCGCAACAGCTGGCACGGCGTGGATTTCATGTACCATGGCGCCATGCAGTTCGACGCATTCTATCGTCGATACGCGGAAACGTTGATCGCGCTCGACGAGGGCGTGGGGCGCGTCCTCGATTTTCTCGAGTCGGCGAAGCTCGATCGACGCACGCTCGTGCTCTACATGGGGGACAACGGCTTTTCCCTCGGCGAGCATGGCCTGATCGACAAGCGGCACGCGTACGAGGAATCGATGCGTGTGCCGATGCTCGCGTGGGCCCCCGGCCTCGTGCAGCCGGGCACGACCATCGGATCCCTGGTGCGGAACATCGACGTCGCCCCGACGGTGCTGGAGCTCGCGGGCGCCGCCATTCCGGCCGCGGTCGACGGCCGCTCGATCCTCCCGCTCCTCCGGGGCGGCGCCGATGTCACGGAAACTGAGCTGCTGTACGAGTACTACTGGGAGGACGCGTTCCCGCACACACCGACGGTGTTCGCGCTGCGCGACGCGCGCTGGAAGTACATCTACTATCACGGCGTCTGGGATCGGCCGGAGCTGTTCGATCTGCAGGTGGATCCGGCGGAGCGGCACAATCTCGTCGACGACCCCGCGCAGGCGGAACGGGTGACGCGCATGCGGACCCGACTCTTCGAGCGCCTTGCAGCGACGGGCGGAATGGAGATCCCGCTGCGGCGGCCGACGGGGTGGCGGGCGGGGGAACGGGGGCGGTAGGGAGAACGGTCGGACGGTCGGGCAAAGATATCGGGGAGCGTGTCGGGATGGGCGTGGAGTTCTCGCCTGAGGGGTAGGAGTTCACTCACGGCGATTCACGAGGTCAGGATGTCCAGTTACCGCAGTCACCTGCCGCAGCTCGACGGGCGTGTCTTCCTGACCGACGGGGGTCTCGAGACGACGCTCGTGTTTCACGAGGGGATCGAGCTCCCCTGCTTCGCCGCCTTCGATCTGATAAACCGCCCCGGGGGGGAGCAGGTGCTGCGCACGTACTTCGAGCGCTATGCGAGTATCGCGGTCGAGCAGCGCCGGGGCATCGTCCTCGAAACGCCGACCTGGCGCGCGAACCCCGACTGGGGGTCACGGATCGGATACGACGCCCGCGCACTGGCCGATGCGAATCGACGCTCGGTGGCACTGCTGACGGCGATTCGTCTC
>JAICNA010000047.1 GCA_025928955.1 Gemmatimonadales bacterium
CGGTCCCTGAGGAGTTCGGCTACGCGCCGGAGAAGATCGTCGGGCTCGAATGGCTTTCGCAGAAACGCATGCGGGCCGGGCGCGCTCTGATGCACGTCGTACCCGGAGACGTAGAGGACCGGCAGGCCCGGCCAGTCCTCGCGGAGGTACCGCCCCAGTTGCCACCCATCCATCTGAGGCATTCGGACGTCAGTGACGATGAGGTCGAAGCCCTGCAGGTGCTCGCGCGCCATCCGAAGCGCCTCTGCCCCATCCGTCGCGATCTCGACCGCATAGCCCTCCTCCTGCAGGAGGCGAGCGATCCAGTTGCGCACGATCAGCTCGTCATCCACGACGAGGATCCGGGCGGTCGCCGCGTATTGACCGCTGCCACGCTGCTCGCGGGGCTCGGGCGCCCAGGCGCGTTCCTCGGGGAGATCCGTGTCCGATGCGAGGCATACCGGTGCCGTCATGCGAATCCGCTCCATGCCGGACGCTGCTGCGGGGAATGTGGTGCCGTGGGTGAGGATTGCCCTTCAAGATCGCATCCGGACGCCGCCGGTCAAGGCTGCCGCGGGGCCGTCAGCGTCGCGCAGTGAAGAACCGCTTCAGGAGGTCTCCGCATTCGAGCGCGAGCAGGCCGCCGTTGACCTCGGGGCGATGATTGAGCCGCGGGTGACGGAGGAGATCGTGGACCGACCCTGCCATTCCGCAGCGGGCATCGTAGGCGCCGAAGACGACGCGTTCGATCTTGGCGAGAATGATCGCGCCGGCGCATTGCGCGCACGGCTCGAGCGTCACATAGAGCGTGGCGGTGGTGAGCCGGTCCTCGCCCACCGTCTCGAGCGCGCGCCGGATCGCGAGCAGCTCCGCGTGGGCCGTCGGATCCCGGCGAACGACGGTTTCATTATGCGCTTCGGCGATGATCTCACCGTCGCGGATGACGACGGCGCCGACGGGTACCTCCTCCCGCACGGCCGCCGCCCGGGCGAGGCGAAGGGCCGCCTCCATCCCGGCGAGGTCCGCGGGCGACGGGGTTCCCCTACGCACTCGCCGCCTCCGGGGCCGCGGACCGGCGGGTGAAGGCGATGCGGCCGCCGTCGGCGCCGACCACGATCGTATCGCCTTCGTGATACCGACCTTCCAGCACCTCCATCGCGATCGGGTTCTGCAGCTCGCGCTGGATGACCCGCTTGAGCGGGCGGGCCCCGTACACCGGGTCATACCCGGTGTTGGCGAGGAGCTCTCGCGCCTCGGGGGTCACCTGCAGCCGGAGGTGGCGCGCCTCGAGCATCCGGTCGAGCGAGCGCAGCTGAATGTCGACGATCTTCGCCAGGTCGGCGCGCGAGAGCGGGCGGAACACGATGATGTCGTCCACACGGTTCAGGAATTCCGGACGGAAATGGTTCCGGAGCTCGCCCCGGACCTGGTCGCCGACGCGCTCCCACATCTCGCCCCCGACTTCGGCGCCGGCATCGACGATGTACTGACTGCCGATATTCGAGGTCATGATGATGACGGTGTTCCGGAAATCGACCACTCGCCCCTGGCTGTCGGTCAGCCGTCCATCGTCGAGGATCTGGAGCAGCACGTTGAAGACGTCCGGATGCGCCTTCTCGATCTCGTCGAACAGGACGACGCTGTACGGCCGGCGCCGGACCGCCTCGGTGAGCTGGCCGCCCTCGTCGTACCCGATGTAGCCGGGCGGGGCGCCGATCATCCGCGCCACGGCGTGTTTCTCCATGTACTCCGACATGTCGAGCCGTACCATCGCGCGCTCGTCGTCGAAGAGGAATTCCGCGAGCGCTCGCGCCGTCTCCGTCTTGCCGACGCCGGTCGGGCCGAGAAAGATGAACGACCCCGTGGGACGATTCGGGTCCTGCAGCCCGGCGCGGCTGCGGCGCACGGCATTGGCCACTGCCTCGACGGCTGCGTCCTGCCCGACCACCCGCCGCGCCAGCTCCGCCTCGAGCTTGGTGAGCCGTTCCCGCTCCGACTCGAGCATCTTGGACACGGGGATCCCCGTCCAGCGCGCCACGATTTCGGCGATGTCCTCGGCGTCCACTTCCTCCTTCAGGTACTTGGCGCTCGCCTGCGCCTGGGCCAGCCGAGCCTGGTCGTCGGCGAGCTTCCGCTCGAGCTCGGGGATCCGGCCGTAGCGCAGCTCGGCGGCCCGGTGCAGGTCGCCGCTCCGCGTCGCCTGTTCGACCTCGTTCCGGAGCGCTTCGACCTCCGCCTTTGCCGACTGGATCTCCCCGATCGCGCTCTTCTCGGCCTGCCACTGCGCCTTCATGGCACCGCTCTGCTCCCTGAGCTGCGCGATCTCCTGCTCGACCGCGGTCCGCCGTTCCTGACCGGCCTTGTCCTTTTCCTTGAGCAGCGCCTGGCGCTGGATCTCCAGCTGCACGATGCGGCGCTCGACTTCATCGATCTCCTGTGGCAGGCTGTCGATCTCGATGCGGAGCCGGCTCGCGGCCTCGTCGATCAGATCGATCGCCTTGTCCGGGAGAAATCGGTCGCCGATGTATCGATCCGAGAGGGTCGCGGCGGCCACGATGGCATTGTCGGTAATGCGCACGCCGTGGTGGACCTCGTACTTCTCCTTGAGGCCGCGCAGGATCGCGATCGTGTCGGGCACGCTCGGCTCACCCACCAGCACCGGCTGAAAACGGCGCTCGAGGGCGGGGTCCTTCTCGACGTGCTTCCGGTACTCGTCCAGGGTCGTGGCGCCGACCACATGCAGCTCGCCGCGTGCGAGCGCCGGCTTCAGCATGTTCGAGGCGTCCACCGCTCCCTCGGCTGCGCCGGCACCGACGATCGTGTGCAGCTCGTCGATGAAGACGATATAGCGGCCCTCCGCCTCGACGAGCTCCTTGATGACGGACTTGAGCCGCTCTTCGAATTCGCCGCGGTACTTGGCCCCGGCGAGAAGCTGGCCGATATCGAGCGTGACGAGCTCGCGGTTTCGGAGGGATTCCGGCACATCGCCGTTCACGATGCGCTGCGCCAGGCCTTCCACGATGGCGGTCTTCCCGACGCCGGGCTCGCCGATCAGGACGGGGTTGTTCTTCGTGCGCCGCGAGAGCACCTGCATGACGCGGCGCACCTCTTCATCCCGCCCGATGACCGGGTCCAGCTTCCCCCGCCGCGCCTGCTCGGTGAGGTTGCGCGTGAACCGCTCGAGCGACTGGTACTTCTCCTCGGGCGACTGGTCGGTGACGCGGTGCGAGCCGCGGACCTCCGCGAGCGCCGAGCGGAGGTCGTCACCACTCACGCCTGCGGCGGAGAGCAGCTCGCGCGCCGTGGTGCCCTTTTCTTCCGCCAGCGCGACGAGGAGGTGCTCGGTGGACACATAGGCGTCGTCGAGCGCTTTCGCCTCGACTTCCGCGCGATCGAAGACGCGGTGGACTTCCCGGCTGAAATTCGGCTCGCCGCCGCCGCTCTGCGCCGGAAAGCGTTCGATCTCGCGCTCGACGCCGGCGCCGAGCGCCGTGACGTTGAGGCCTGCCTTCTGGAGGAGCGGCTGGACGACGCCTTCCGGCTGCGCGAGCAGTGCGGCGAACAGGTGCGCATCATTGACGACGGGATTCCCCCGGCGCCGGGCTTCTTCCATCGCGTCGCGAAAGGCTTCCTGGCCTTTCAGCGTGAGGCGTTCCGGTCGGATCATAGATCGTCCATAGTCGGCAAAGAGTTACGGCCGCCCTGTGCGCACAGTCACCCCGGGCGGAAGTTGACCTGCGACACCCGTGAGGGCAACACGCGTGCCCGGTGCCTCTGCCGGAATGGCGCACGTTACCGGTCCACACGCGAAAAGCGGTGAAAGAGAAATGCCTCTTTCACCGCTTCGTCGTGCCGCGCCTACCTCGAGCTCGTCACCCGACGCTGCAGGATCATGTTGTTCGCCTGGCGCCGCCGATCGACCGTCAGGTGATACCAGTAGATGCCGGTCGTGGCATCGGTCCCGTCGAGCAGCTTGCCGTCCCAGACCGCCTCGTGGTCTCCACACGGAAGCCTGAGGCGCTGCAGCCGGCGTGGCGTCTGCTCCGCGAGCAATGGCACGGCCACCACCTGCGCGAGCACGTTGTAGATCTCCAGCGTCACCGTCGGTTGATGGCCGTCCCTGCAGACCTCCGGGCGAATCGTGAACGGGATCGTCGTAGACGCGTAGAACGGATTGGGGTAGTTGTCCCGCAACTCGACCAGCGGCGAATCAGCCGCCTGCGGTGGCGGAGCCTGCGCCGCCTGCTGCGCCTCCGCCGGCGGTCCAGCCACCATCAGAAGCGCGAGCCACCACCCCGTCCACGCGAAGCGGACCATGGGCACTCCTTCCGGACGAGGCGTTAACTCAGTGGCACCTCCATAGGTGGTCTGGGGTCACGGGATGCAGGGCCGACCGGCGGGTCGGACGCGCGTTCCGGACTCGGGAACACTTCATGATCGTGCGAATATACAGCAAACAAGATGCGCATCACGCGCATTCTCTGTCAACTCGCCGTTAACTCATCAATCACAACGACTTATCATGATCGACCTCAAGTAGAACTCGATCGCCGGATGCGCCGGGTGTCCCCGGTGCGGACAGTGAGCCCCTCCCGATCGGCCCATTCCAGCAGCGGAATGAGGTACTTCCGGGAAAGGCCCAGGCGCTCACGAAGCGCGGCAATTCCGATCTCCCCTTCGCGACCGAGCTCCCGCAGGGCCGCCTCGAATTCCTCCAGCGCCTTACGGGCGAAATAGCGATCCCGTTCCACCGGTACGATCAACCCGTCCGCCGCGGCGACGCGGAGGATCACCGGCATGTCCTCCCGCCGCGTGCTCACGCCCAGCTCCGCCGCTGTCGGGGGCGCGAGTCCGGCTGCTTCGAGCCGCTGAACGACGTCCCTCAGTACCGCGTCTCCACCCGACACGCGGGGCCTGAATTCCCGCGCGCGGGCCAGCGGTCCCTCGATCACGAGCGCGCCAGCCGCTTCCGCGCTTCGCAATGCCGACTCCGCCATCCACCCCGGCGCCCCAGCGGCGCGCCTGAGCGTCTCGAGGGGCATCCCGGCATCCGCGGGGTGCGCCTCGTGAAATCGTTCCAGCGCCTGCCTGAGCCGGGTCGCCGCCCGTTCGACCGACACGCGCGCCACGATGCGATCCCCGATGCGCGCCAGCGCCGGATCTCGCCGCGCCATCCGCTCCGCGGACCTGGCCGGAATCCCGGTAAGGAGCGGCAGGTCACGGAGCGTCACGCCCTCGCGGCGGCGCAGCACGAGCGTCCGCAACCCGGGCCCCTCACCGTCGAGCATGAGGTCGTCCGGCCAGGCTGCTCGACGCGGCGGCCGCGGATCGATGACCTGCCCCCCGCCGACGGGCCGCGCAGGGCTCGCGGACCGGATCAGGAACCGGTCGCCACCGCGGACCGGAAGCGCCCGCTCGAGCACGACGCGCGCGAGGCCGGTGCCCCCCGCTGCGATGGGCGAGCGCGGAACGATCCACGCGGGTGTCTCTGCCGTCCCGATGTGGAGCAGCACCCGCGTTCGGCGATCGCAGCTGCGTGCGCCCCCGGCGAGCGAGAGGCGGACGTCCATCCGGTCGCTTTCCTCCCATGGCGCATCGGCCGCCACGACCACCGATCCGCGGGCGAGGGCGCCGCGAGCGATGCCGCCGAGGCCGAGCGCGGTGCGCTCACCCGGTATCGCGTGCTCGACCGGACTGCCGTGGCTTTCGATGCTCCGCACGCGCCCGCGCGCATCCCCCGGGAGCACGCGGATTTCGGCACCGACCGCGATCGACCCCGAGGCCGTCGTGCCGGTCACGACGGTGCCGGAGCCGGCGAGCGAGAATACGCGATCTACCGGAAGTCGGAAAAGGTCATCTCGTGCCCGTACCCTTCCCTGTCCCGCGAGAGCCCCGATCGCGGCGCGGAGTTCGTCGAGTCCTTCGCCGGTGAGCGCCGAGACTGCCATGGGTGCCCCGAAACGCACGGGCGAGTCGACGAGGCGGCCGCGAACCACAGCGCTCACCATCTCGAGCCAGTCGGGCGTGGCGAGGTCACACTTGGTGATCACGGGAATGCCGAACGGCACGCCGAGCTGCTCGAGGACGAGCAGGTGCTCCTCGGTCTGCGGCATGATGCCTTCGTCAGCGGCGACGACCAGCAGCGCCAGATCCACGCCGGACGCGCCTGCCGCCATGGTGCGGATGAGGTCCTCGTGTCCGGGCACGTCGATGACGCCCGCGACGCGACCTTCCGGCAGCGCGAGGGGCGCAAACCCGAGATCGAGCGTAATTCCCCGCCGGCGCTCGGCGGGCAGGCGGTCCATGCGCCGGCCGGTGAGCGCCTCGACGAGCGCGCTCTTGCCGTGGTCGATATGCCCCGCGGTCCCGATGATCATGCCGCGACCCACGGCCGTCGCTCCCAGAACTCGAGCGCGGGGAGTGGCGCGCCTTCCCCCAGATGGAAACGCACGAACCGCGCGGCGAGCCGGCGATGTGCGGCTGCGTGCTTCGGATCGAGGTCCGGAAGATCGGCATCGGGATCCACGAGGGCCGCGAGTGCCGTGCGGCTCTCGGCGGGAAGTCGGGTCGCCTCGAGCTGCGATGCGCAACGCGCACAGAGCGAGCCGCCCTCGCGCGTGCTGAACGCAACGGGCCCCGACTCGGGCAGCGGCGCACCATCGCGTACGCATTCGTCGAGCGCCGGCGCGAACCCGAGCGAGGACACGAGCTGCCACACGAGCCGGATACCTACCGCGTCGATTGCCGCCGCGGGGACCGACTCGAGCAGGGCGATCGACTCACGGAGCACGTCGAAGCTCGCGGGGTGCGGCTCGGACGGTGCGAAGCGGAGCATGATCTCGGCGAGCGCGGAGGCGGTCGCGTACCGGTCGAGCTCGCCCGCCAGCCCGATCGGCACGCGCCCCACGTCGAAGGCGGTGAGCACGTGAAGGTCGCGACGCTCGTGCAGCATGAGGTGCGCCGTGCCCTCACTCAGGAGCTGGAGCGAGGCGCCGAACCGGCTGCGCGGCCTGAGCGCACCCTTGGCGATGACGCTCTGGACGCCGTGATCCCGCGTGGCGAGACGCACGATCTTCGACGTCTCGCTGTAGCGGTGAGTGGCGAGCACGACGGCCGGGGTGCTGACGAGGGGCATGCCTGAAAGATGCCCGCGCCGCGAAATGGCGGCTATGGCCCCGCGCGCACGCCGACGAAGAGCGTGCGGCCGCGCGCCGGGAACCCGACCACCGTCTCGTATTCGGCATCGAGCGCATTCTCCAGACGCGCCGTGAGCGCAAGGCGGGCTTCCGTCGCTGCACGAACGAGCTGCACCGCTGCGCTCGCATCCAGGGTCCAGTAACCCTCGAGCTCGACGCGCTCGAACACGGAGAAATCGATGTCCTCCCGTTCGCCGACCGCAGAGGCCACCAGGGACAGGTGCAGCAGGTCCGGGATCCGGTACTCGGCACCGGCACGCAGCGCATCCGTCGGACGCCGGAGGAGTCGCCCGCCATCGAGGAATTCGAGCGACCCGCCTGCGCCGCCATCCGTCACCTCGGTGAGGAGGCGGGTATAGGCTCCCGAGATCGTGAGACCGCGGAGCGGATGGAGCGCGGCAGTGACTTCGAGGCCGCGTGCCGTTGCGGCTCCCAGGTTGAAGTAGGTGGGCGTGGGCGGTTCGGTCGCCACGTACTGAATGAAATCCCGGAATCGCTGGTCGAACCACGTGGCCGAGAGCGACAGGCTGCCTCCCGCCAGCACCTGCTCCACGCCCACCTCCCAGCTCCGGGTGCGCTCCGGGCGGAGCATGCGATCGCCGCGCTCGAAGGGCGCATCGGCGAAAGTCTCGGAGAAGCTCGGCGCCTTGAACGCGGTGCCGACGGAGGCCCGGAATCGCGGCCCCTCCGCGAGCGAGTAGGCGACGCCGGCCCGAGCGGTCGTGAAGCCGCCGAAGGCCTCGTCGTCGTCATGCCGCAGGCCGGCATTGAGTGCGAGCCCGGAGGGGATGTCGGCCGTGGCCTGCGCGTACACGGCCCGATTGGTGCGCGTCCGGTCGAACGGCGGCTGCTCGTCGGTGAAGGATCCGCCGCCGAAGTTCGAAGAGGCCCAGCCGCTCTGCCGCTCCCCCAGCCGTTCCACCTGGCCCCCGGCAGTGAGGACGAGGGATCCGACCGGGCGGAAGTGCGTGCGGACGTCGGCGCTTCTCCGCCCCACGTCGGTCCGCCGCGCGGAAGCGAAGCCGAATCCGATCGTGTCGGCGGCGAAGTCCATCGCGTCGGCGAACTCGTATCGCGTCTCGGCGGCGCCGAGGGTCGCCACGATGTCCACGAGGGCGGAGAGGCGGCGCTCCGCGGTCGCCGCGAGGACGAGCGTTCGACCCTTCGAGTACTGGTTGCTGTCCGCGAGCGCGCCGGATCCGTCGGTCGGAAACGCATAGGTATTCCAGCCGAAGCGCCCCGCGAGCGCCAATCCGGTCGATGCGTCAGGCGCGAGGCGAAGGCGGCCGGCCGCCGTCGACGTCTCGAAGCGGTTGTTGAACGCATGGATGCCATCGGTACCGAAGTGCCCGAAGCCACCGGACCATCCCAGGCGATCGCTTCCACCCGACGCGGAGCCTTCGACGCCAAGGGAGCCGAAGCTCCCGGCCTGCGCCGACCCGCCGACCCTCGCCCGGCCGCGCCCGCTCCGGGAGATGAGATTCACGACGCCGCCGACGGCATCCGATCCGTGCACGACACTGGCGGGGCCGCGCACGACCTCGATCCGCTCGACGTTGTCGAGACTGAGCGTCGCGAAATCGAAGCCGCCTCCCGGCTGGTTCGCCGCGACGCCATCGACCAGCACCTTGACGTAGTTGCTCTCGCCCCCTCGGGCGAACAGCGACGTCGCGGCGCCGAAGGATCCCCCGCTCACGACGTAGAACCCGGGGACTTCGCGCAGCGCGTCCTGGACGAAACGCAGGCCGCGCCCCCGGAGTTCATCGCCGTGGAGCACCGTGACGGCGGCCGCGATCGCGCCGGCCCGGGTCGGAACAGGGGTGCCCGTGACGACGATATCGGCGAGCTGCGCCGTGTCCGCGGGCGCCTGTGCCTCCGCGAGGGCAAGCGGGGTGGCGGCGAGGAGCGCCGTGAGCAGCGAAAGTGGCTTCATGGACGGGGTCCGGATTCGGGAGTCGATATCGAGGTCGGTTGCAGGACGGCCGCGCTCGCCGCTCCGCTCCGGAGCGGCGTGACCTGGGGCTCACCATCGCCGTTCGGGCTCACGGCGAGCGGCCAGCGGAAGACGGCGGAGAGCCGCTCGCGTTCGAGCACCTCGGTCGGTCTGCCGAGCGCAGCGGGTCGGCCTTCGTCGAGGAGGAGCATGCGGTCGGCGAACCTGGCGGCAAGGTTGAGCTCATGCGTCACCAGGAGCGCGGCGAGTCCGCCCGACGCGAGCTCCGCGATGAGCTCGAACAGCTCCATGGCGTGGCGCACGTCGAGGGAGGCGGTGGGCTCGTCCAGCACGAGGGCGCGCGGCTCCTGCGCGAGCGCGCGCGCCACGCGGACCCGCTGCCATTCGCCGCCCGAGAGCTCGTCGACCCGGCGGCTCGCCAGGTGTGTGGCATCGCACCGGGCGAGCGCAGACGCCACGGCCGCACGGTCGTCCCGGCCAATCGGGGAAAGCGGACCAAGCCTGGCGTAGCGGCCGAGTAGCACCGTCTCCTCCACCCGCAGCGGGAACACGGTCTCCTCCCGCTGGGTCACGACGCCGACCACCCGTGCGAGCGCGGGGCGCGACCAGTCGGCGACGGATCTTCCGTCGACGGAGGCGCGCCCCGACGCGAGCGGCACCAGCCCGAGCAGCCCGCGGAGCAACGTGGTCTTCCCGCTCCCGTTCGGGCCGGTGACCGCGACCAGCTCGCCGGGGACGACGCTTACCGACACGCCGTCGAGAGCCGGCGTCGTCGCGCCGCCGTAGCGGACCGTCGCCTCGTCGAGCCGCAGCATCGGCGCCGCGGCGCTCACGTGAGACTCCGCCGCAGCAGGAGCGCGAACAGTGGCACCCCGACCAGCGCCGTCACCACGCCGACCGGGAGCTCGATCGGCCGGAGGATGCTGCGGGCGGCGGCATCGGCGAGGACAAGGAACGTTCCCCCCGCGAGAAAGGCGCCCGGCATGAGCGCGCGGTGCAACGGCGACCAGAGCCGCCGGACCGCGTGCGGCACCACGAGTCCGACGAATCCGATGATTCCGCAGGTGGCGACGCTGGCGGCGGTGAGGAGCGACGCCGCGAGATAGACGCGGCGGCGTACGCGCTCGACATCTGCGCCAAGGTGCATCGCCGTTTCCTCGCCGAGCGCGAGGAGATCGAGCGCCCGGGCGCTGAGCAGCAGCACGCCGAGCGGGAGGAGCGCATACACGGCGAAGAGCCGGAGCGAATCCCACGACGCGGCCGAGAATCCGCCGAGGAGCCAGAGAAAGGCATTGCGAAGCTGGGGTGCGTCGGACAGCACGATGATCGCGCTCATGACCGCGGCCGCGAAGGCTCCGACGACGACGCCGGCAAGGAGGAGCACTCGCGGATCGAGGCGCTTCCCGCCGACGACGCTCAGCCGGTACACGAGGGCCACGGCCGCGAGCGCACCGGCGAACGCAGACGCCGGGACGGCCCACGCCGATCCCGTTCCGGCGGCGATCGCGAGCACGGCGCCAAGGCCCGCCCCACCCGAGAGCCCGAGGAGGTACGGATCGGCGAGAGGATTTCGCACCAGCGCCTGCAGCGCCGCGCCGGTGAGGCCAAGGCCGCCCCCCACGAGGAAGGCGAGCAGCACGCGCGGCACGCGCAACTCGCGGACGATGGCGCTCGCCGGTGCATCGCCGCGCAGGAGCCCGGCCCACACCTCACCCGGGGCGAGCGGCACCGAGCCGACCGCGATGCCGATCGTGAAGGTGGCGAGGAGCGCGACAACCGCGACCGCCACCCGCGCCGCGGTCATTCGACGGCCTCGCGCAGCGCGGCCGCGAGCTCGCGCACCGCACCCGGCGATCGGGGCCCGGGCCGGCTGAACTCCGACCCCGCGATCCGCACGAACCGGCGCTCGCGCACCGCGTCCACGACCTGCCACTCCGCACGGAGCGCGAAGGCCGGGATCGTCTCGCTCAGCGTGAGGATGACGTCGGGATCCCGCGCAGCGGCGGACTCGACGCTGATCTGACCGGACGATGTGGGCAAGTCGCCGTAGACGTTGATGCCGCCGGCGCGCTCGATCAGCTCGCTCAGGTAACTCCCCCGTCCCACGGTCATCGGCGGCTCGTCCCACACCAGCAGGAAGACCGAGGGCGGCGAGCCGGGCGCCGGCACCGTCGCATCGGCGAGCTCGCGCTCGAACGTGCGGCTCAGGGAATCCGCCACGGGCGTTGCGCCGAGCAGGCGGCCGAAGAGCCGGGCAAGGCGCGGGACGTCGGCCAACAGGTCGCTGCGCACCTGGATGGCGGGAATGCCGAGCTCGCGCAGGCGCTCCGCCGCAGCGCCGTTCTGCCCGGAGCGGTACAGGACCACGAGGTCGGGATGCGCCGCGAGCACGGCCTCGAGGTTGGGATTCATTCCGTCGCCGAGATCCGGCACGGCGGCCGCGGCCTCGGGATAATCGCACCAGTGGGTGCGGCCCACGACGCGGTCGCCGGCGCCGATGGCGAAGAGCAGCTCGGTGGTCGCGGGGATCAGCGAGACGATACGCCGGGCCGGCGCGGGAAGGCGTACGGTATCGCCCGCGTCGTCGACGACGACGAGGGCGGCGGGACCCGGAGGAGTGGCAGCGGGACGTGCCGGCTCGTCAGCGCACGCGGCGATGACGAGCGGCAGCAAAATGCGGTGCGCGTACCGGAGCAGCAATGACAAGGCGCCCTGTCCCGGGGCGAGCGGAACAGGGCGCATGATATCTCGCCCCACCCAACCCTCCCCCGAGGGTTCAACAGGTGGCGCGAACGGAGAGGTCTCCTGACTTCGGGCCTCCACCCGCCTTCCCGCCGGCAAGACCGGCAGTGGCATTCTGGATGGAGCGTGCTGCCCGTTACAGTGGCGGGGCCGCGCCGGACTTGCACCGGCTTCCGAGCATCCGCGTTCGCTGGTCCTTCGTTGTCGACCGCTAGTCTAGACCTCCCTGCCCGGCCGCGCAAGAGCGCGCTCGAGCCGGGCCTTGAGCGCCGCGCGCTCGCCGGCATACCGACGCTCGGCCTCTGCGTCGAGGGCACCGGCGGCGAGGCGTGCGGCATCGAGGCGCGCGATCGCCTCGATGAGCGCATCGGCACCCGGCTCCCCGACAGCGGCCATCGGCGCACGCCGGCCCCCGCGGAACGCCACGGCAGCGCCCGCCGCCAATGCGAGCACGACCAGCGCGACCAGCGCCGCGAGCGCCCCCCCGCCCCAGCGACCGGGCACGGGCACCGACGCCGAGATCGCCTCGCCCGCGCGGACGGTGCCCGCCCAGCGGCGAAACCGGCGCTCCTCGATCACCGTGGCGGAATCGGGCACCAGGCCGTTGGGCAGCGAGAGCTTCGCCTCCGGCTCCTCGACCAGAAGGTTCACCGATCCCGCTGCCGCATCGAACATGAAGCGGACATCATCGCGGGTGGCCGGCAGATGATACTCGATCGTGATCTCGCGCAGGCCGGGAGGGAGTGCCGCACGGACCAGCACGCTGTCACCGCGCAGCTCGATGGCGCCCGCCGAGAGCTCTCCCTCGTCAGCCGCGAATCCGACGACGTCGCGAGGAATGCGCCAGCCCCATGTCGCCGTGCCGGTGTCGGCCGGCACGCGGGTCAGCGGTCCGCCGTTCCGGAGGGCGAGAAGCTCGACGACGCTGCGCGTCCCATCGGCCGCGGGTGCGCTCACCACGATGCTGCGCGCCGCGAGCTCGACAGGCTGTGAGGACGACGTGTCGTGGACCGCGAGCACGAGCGCCGTGTCCGGCCGCTCGGGATTGGCATGCACCGGCTCGGAGAAGTACTGCACGCCGTCGTGGCGGCTGGTCAGCAGGTGGAGCGCCGCCGTATCCGCGGGAACCACGAAGCGGAAGCGGCCGGCGGCGTCGGTCATCATCGAATCGAGCGGCCCCTGCCGGTCCCGGCCGATCCGATGCAGGACCACGCCCGCACCCGCGGCGGGAATGGTGTCCGTGGCGGTGATGCGGACGACGCGGCCCGCCGCGACGAGCGGCCGGTCCTGCGCGGCGAGCGGCGGGACCGCGATCAGCGCCGCAACGACGAATGTGCCGCGGGCCGCGAGCCGGTCAGGGATTGAACTTGCCGAAGTCCTGCGGATCGAGCTTCTCGAGGTACTGCTTGAGCTTCTCGACATCGATGGAGGGCTCGGGAGGGGGATCCTCGTGCTCCTCGCCGCCCTCGTCGAGGAGTCCGTCGCTCGTGAAGATGGGCGCATCGAGCCGGAGCGCGAGCGCGATGCTGTCGCTCGGCCGGGCGTCCACCTGGAAGACGTGGTCGTCGCGCCGGATGAGGAGCTCGGCGAAGTACGTGTTCTCCTTCACGCTGCTGATCACCACGCGGCGCAGGTCCCCCCCGAGCCCGATGATCACCTGCTTCAGGAGGTCGTGCGTGAGGGGGCGCTGCGCCTTGACGCCCTGCAGCTCCATGGCGATGGCGCTCGCTTCGGCGGGGCCGATCCAGATCGGGAGCACACGATGGCCGTCCTTCTCGCGAAGGATCACGACCGGGCTGTTCGTGGTCCGGTCGACGCCGAGGTGTGCCACCGTGACTTCCTTCATGCCGCCTACTTCACCGCCGTGAGCAGCGCGTTCACCCGGTTGGTCTCTTCCCAGGTGAAGAAATCATACTTCCGATCGCGGTACCGTGCCGTGACCGGCTTGCGCCCGAAGTGCCCGTAGGCGGCCGTCGGCGTGTAGATCGGCCGCTTGAGCCGGAGCGCGCGGACGATGCCCGCGGGCGTCAGGTCGAAGACCTCCCGGACGGCGCGCTCGAGCCGCGCATCGGGCACGACACCGGTGCCGTACGTATCCACCATGATCGATACCGGCTGGGCCACGCCGATCGCGTACGCCACCTGCACCTCGCAGCGCCGCGCGAGCTTCGCCTCGACGATGTTCTTCGCCACCCAGCGCATCGCGTATGCCGCCGATCGGTCCACCTTCGACGGATCCTTGCCGCTGAACGCGCCCCCGCCGTGGCGCGCCATGCCACCGTACGTGTCGACGATGATCTTCCGCCCGGTGAGTCCGGCATCGCCGTGCGGCCCGCCGATCACGAAGCGACCGGTCGGGTTGATGAGGAACTTCACGCGTCCCGCCTCGATCCCGGCGTTCTCGAGCACCGGGCGGATGACCTCGTCGATGACCGTCTGCCGGATCGTCGCGTTGCTGAGCTGTCGCCGGCCGAAGCGCTCGGCGTGCTGCGTCGAAACGACGACCGTCCGGACCGCGACCGGCCGGTCGCCCTCGTACTCCACCGACACCTGGCTCTTGCCATCGGGACGGAGCCATTCGATCGCGCGACCGCCGTGCGTCCCCTTCCGGACGGCGGCGAGCCGTTCGGTGATCCGGTGCGCGAGCAGGATCGGCAGCGGCATCCGCTCGCGCGTTTCGCGCGTGGCGTAGCCGAACATCATCCCCTGGTCGCCGGCGCCCTGCTCCCTGCCGCCATCGGCATCGACACCCATCGCGATGTCCGGCGACTGCCGGTCGATCGCCGACAGGACCGCACACGATCCCGCGTCGAAGCCGAACTCGGCATCGGTGTAGCCGATCCGCTCGACCGTTTCGCGCACGAGATCGGGGAGGTGCACATAGGCGCTCGTCGTGATCTCGCCCGCCACCACCGCCATTCCCGTCGTGACGAGCGTTTCGCACGCCACGCGGCCGTGCTGGTCCTGCGCGAGGATCGCATCGAGCACGGCATCCGAGATCTGGTCGGCGACCTTGTCGGGATGGCCTTCGGTGACCGATTCAGACGTGAAGACATGCCGCTTCGCTGCTGCCATGTGTGCGGATTCTCGGATCGGGGTGAGTGGAGCGCGCCGCGCGGCGCGACGACGAGCAAGCTAGCGGCCCATCAGGGGCCGGGCAACGTTACCTTCGGGGTCGAGGAGGCGCAGGTCGGCGTGGCGGCCCGCGAGCTCGCGCATCACGTCGAGGACGCCGGCTGGATGCTGGGCGGCGAGCGCCGTCTCGGCGGCGGCGGCCGCTTCGGGCGCGGGCACCGCACGCACGAGCCATTTCACCGTCGGGAGCGCCGGCGGCGCCACGCTGAGCCGCCGGTACCCGAGCCCCATGAGGAGCAGCGCATCGAGGGGCTCGGATGCCATCTCTCCGCAGACGCTCACCGGAAGCCCGGCCGCGCTGCCGGCCGCGAGGATGGAGCGCAGCTGGCGAACCATCGAGGGGTGGTGCGGCAGGAAGCGGTCCACGAGGCGCGCGTTCCCCCGGTCCACCGCGAGCGTGTACTGCGTCAGGTCGTTCGTCCCCACGCTGAAGAAGTCGCTCACTTCCGCGAGGCGGTCGGCGATCACCACGGCCGCCGGCGTCTCGATCATGACGCCGACGGGCACCGTCTCCGCCGACCGCACCCCGGCGCGCCGGAGCGCCGCGGCTTCTTCCCCGAGCATTTCCCGCACGCGGAGCACCTCGTCCACCGAGGTGATGAGCGGGAGCATGAGCTGCACGTCCCGCCCGTAGGCGGCGCGCAGGATGGCGCGCAGCTGGTCGCGAAAGAACTCCGGATGGTCCAGGCAGACGCGGATCGAGCGCCAGCCGAGGAACGGGTTCGGCTCCGACGGCGCGCTGAAGGCGGCAGGGAACTTGTCGCCGCCGAGGTCGTAGCTGCGGATGATGACGGTGTGATGCGGGAAGGCGCTCGCGACGCGGCGGAAATAGTCCGTCTGCTCGTCCTCCGTGGGCATCGAGGTCCGCCCGTTGAGGAGGAACTCGGTGCGCAGCAGCCCGACCCCTTCGGCACCGAACCGGACGGCCGCGTCGATCTCGTCGGGCAGGTCCACATTCCCCATGAGCGTGATCGTGACCCCGTCGGGCGTCACCGCCGGCTTGTCGACCACCGACTCGAGCTGCATCTCGAACCGCTGCCGGCGGCTCACGCGCGTCTTGGCCGCGTCGAGCTCCTCGGGCGTCGGATCGAGCAGCACGTTCCCGCTCTGCCCATCGAGCAGGATCATCATCCCGTTCCGGACGCGGTCGAGCGCGCCGGCCACTCCCATCACCGCCGGAATGCCGAGCGAGTGCGCCAGGATCGCGGCGTGCGCCGTGCGGGTGCCCTCCTCACTGAGCAGCCCCACCACGTGCTCGCGATCGAGCTGCACGGTGAGCCCGGGCGAGAGCTCGTGGGCCACCACGATCGCATGCTCGTCGGGCGCAATGGCCCAGGGATCCTCGTCCTTCTTCCCGAGCAGGCGGTAGATCATCCGCATCTGGATCGCGTTCAGGTCCGCGAGGCGCTCGCGGAGCTGCATGCTGCCCGACCCCGAGAACATCTGTCGCAGCTCCAGGGCCTTGAACTCGTACGCCGTCTCCGCCGCGAAGCGGTTCTTCCGGATGAGCTGCTCGACCGAGGCGAGGAAATCGGGATCCTGCGCCATCATGATCTGCGCGTCGAAGATGCGCGACTCCTCGACCCCGGCACGCTCGAGGACGCGCTCGCGGAGCGCGTTCAGGTTCCCCGAGACGAATCGGACCGCCGCATGCAGGCGAGCGACCTCGTTCTCGACTTCGCTGTCCTCGACCGTGCGGTCCGGCACGTCGGGAAAGTCGAGCCGGATCACGAGTGCCGGGGCCCACGCCATGCCGGGCGAGACGCCGATGCCGCGGAGCAGCCGCGATTCGTTCATGATTCGCCGAATCCGTCCGCGACCAGCCGGCAGATCGCATCGAGAGCCGCGTCCTCGTCGGTGCCCGAGGTGCGGATCCGGATGGTGCTGCCGCATTCCGCCGCCAGCATCATCACGCCCATGATGCTCTTCCCGTTCACTTCCATGCCGTCCTTCTCGAGGCGGATGTCC
>JAICNA010000058.1 GCA_025928955.1 Gemmatimonadales bacterium
CGAAAGCGAAGCGCGGCTCCGGCTCGCGCTTCATGCCGCCACGATGCAGACCTGGATGCTCCCGCTGGCTCCGACGCTCGCCGGGCGCCTTGCGCCCGACGCGGCTGCCATGTCGGAGTTTCTGAGCGGCGTTCAGCCCGACGATCGAGAGGAGGTCGAGACGGCCATCGGCCGGGCGATCGAGAGCGGCGAGGCGGTGGAGGCGGAGTTCCGCACCGGCGCCGACGGCGCGAGCGCGCGGCGAATCGCGCTTCGAGGCCAGGTCTCACTCGGAGACGATGACCGTCCACCGCAGCTGATCGGTGTCGCGCAGGATGTGACGTCGCGCCGGCAGCTCGAGCAGCAGCTGCTCCAGGCGCAGAAGATGGAGGCGATCGGCAACCTGGCCGGCGGCATCGCCCACGACTTCAACAACCTGCTGACCGGGATGATCGGCCATCTCAAATTCGTGCAGCGGGCCCTTGACCCGGGCACGCAGGTGCGGGCGGACGTCGACGAGATCGAACGCGCCGCCAGACGGGCGGCGGCGCTGACCTCGCAACTCCTCTCCTACGCGCGGCGACAGATGGTCACCCCCACCGTCGTCGACGTCAATGCGGCGGTGACGGCCATTGCGCCGATGCTGCACCGCACACTTGGCGAGACCATATCGGTCGGTGTGGAGCTCGCCGCCGATGCGGCGCCGGTGCGCGTTGACGGCGGGCAGCTCGAGCAGGTGCTCGTCAACCTCGCCGTCAACGCGCGGGATGCGATGCCGCACGGGGGCCACCTCACGATCTCGACCGCCTCGCGGATCGTGGACGAGCGGGTCGCGGGGGCAGGCCGCGGCGGGCCATTCACGGAGATCGCCGTCTCGGACGATGGGGAGGGGATCCCCGCCGATGTGCTGCCGCACATTTTCGAGCCATTCTTCACGACCAAGCCGGTCGGCCAGGGGACCGGTCTCGGCCTCGCGATGTGCGAGGGGATCGTGAAGCAGGCTGAGGGGCACATCGCGGTGGAGAGCGTGCCGGGGCGGGGCACGACCATTCGAATCCGGCTGCCGGCGCTGTCGCTCGCCGCCGAAGCGTCGGATCTCGCAGGCGGACCGATCGCCGACTCCGCCGGCGGCACCGAGTCCGTCCTGCTCGCCGAAGACAACCCCGCCATCCGGGAGCTCGCCGCGCGCACGCTTCGCGAAGCCGGATACCGCGTGACCGAGGCGGAGAACGGCGCGACCGCGCGGGAACTCGCAGAGACGGTCGGCGAGGAATTCGATCTCCTCGTCACCGACGTCGTGATGCCGGGCCAGACCGGCCGCGAGCTCGCGGCGATCCTCCGCAAGGCGCGGCCCAGCCTCCCGGTCGTCTTCATGTCCGGCTATTCGGATGTGGCGGGCGATGGTCACGATCCGGCGGACCCGTTCCTCGCCAAACCGTTCGCGCCCGACGACCTGCGCCGGGCGGCGCGCCAGGCGCTCGATGCCCGGAGGCCGGCGGCACGCCAGTGAGCCGGCGAGGACGACCGGGAAGGGAGGGGCCGCGAGCTGTCACTTCGCGGCCCGTCGGCGCGTAAGGCACCGGAAGCACCCACTCACTCATCCGGGAGGATTCATGCGCCGGTCGTTCGCGGTGTGCCTGCTCGCCCTTCTCATGTCCTCCGTGTCGAGCGGTCACGCCCAGGGCGCGGTGCCCCCGCCAACCCTCAGTCCGGACGCGCGCGCGAACGCGGAGCGGGAGGTGCTCGCGACGATTGATAGCGTCCTGATCGGACTTCGCACCAGGGACACGGCGCTGATGGCGCGCCAGGTGGACAGCCTGGCCCGCTTCACGCTTCTCCGGCCGAGCCAGGCCGGGACACGCGTCATGCTGCTGACGCCATCGCAGTTCATGGCGGCCGTGACTCGCCCCGATCAGCCGGCGCTCGACGAGCCGATCCGCAATCCGGTGGTGCAGGTCGATGGGGACCTGGCGTCGGTCTGGGCGGAGTATCAGGTGCGCATCGACGGCAGAGTGAGCCACTGCGGATTCGATGCGTTTCACCTCGCCCGGCTCGGCGGACGGTGGAAGATCCTCAACGTCAGCGACACCTTCCGGCGAACGGGGTGCGGCGGCGTCTGGTGATCCGGTCCGCTCCACTGGCGCGGGGGCCTTACGCTTTCCGGCATTGGGGATAGGATATGGCATTCCCCACCAGTCCAACTCGCTGCCAGGAGCTACCCATGCCGGTAAAGACTCCCTTGTCACGCGCCATGCTGCTCGCACTGATGCTCATCCCGTCCGTCGCGCTTGCGCAGGGCGTCGCGGCAGACCGGGCACGCCTCCGCACTGCGCTCGATGACCTGCGTGCGCTCCGGACCGAGTACATCGAGGCGTACAACAAGAAGGATGCGAACGCCGTCACGAATCTCTATGCCGATGACGCCATCCTGATCCAGCCCGACGGGACGATGCTGACCGGCACGGAGGAGATCGGCAAGGCGATGGCCGATGCCGCTCCGAACTGGGCGCATGCGGTGATCGCATCGGATACCACGCGAGTCTACGGCAGCACCGCCGTCGACATCGGGACGTTCACCACGCACCCGACCGGTGGCGGTGAGGTGGTCAACCGGTACACCTCCGTGCTCCGGCGCGGGATGCGCGGATGGAAGCTCACCCATGTCGTAGTGATGACGCCGTCCAAGTAATCGCCCCGGGGGCGACTGCGCGCGATCGGTGCGCAGTCGCCTCTCCTTCGCTCCGCCGCGGCATCCCGACGCACCCTCGGCTACCGATTCGGGTCCCGATCTTCTATTTTTCGGCCCCTGGACAGGTGTCCGAGTGGCTGAAGGAACCGGTCTCGAAAACCGGCATACCCGCAAGGGTATCGAGGGTTCGAATCCCTCCCTGTCCGTATGTCGCTGTCGCTGCTCCTTCTCGCCGCACTCCAGGCCGCCCCTCCGGCGGCCCTCGGAGATCTCGAGGGCAACTACTGCCTCGAGACCGGATACTGCCGTGCCCCGGACGACGGGTACGCCAAGCCCCCCGCCGGGCTGCTCTTTCTGGCCACGGGGGTCGTCGCCCTCGGCCTGGGTCAACTGCGCCGCCGGGCCGATTGACCACTTTCTCTCCGCGCGCAATACGGACTCGCCGATGGCCGGCCTGATCGACAGTCATGTCTACGTCGGGATCAAGGGGCATGTGCTCGCGCTCGACGGAGCGACCGGCACCGAGCGCTGGCGCACGAAGCTCAAGGGCTACGACTTCGTGCATGTCGTGAGCGACGGGACCCGACTCTTCGCGGCGGTCCGTGGCGAGCTCTTCTGCCTCGACGGCGCCACCGGCGCGGTGCTCTGGCATAACCGGCTCGCCGGGATGGGCCATGGTCTGGCGAGCGTGCTCCCCGGGTCAGCCCCTGCGGCCTCGAATGCCGGCCCCATCGCGGAGCAGCGGCGCCGGCAGCAGGCGGCGGCACAGGCCGGCGCGAGCTGACGCCTGCCGACCGTCCTGCTCTTCCCGCACTCGCCGCTTCCCTAGCCGAACCCGCCCCCCTACTTTTCCGCGCCCAAGGACAGGTGGCCGAGTGGTTTAAGGCGCACGCCTGGAACGCGTGTGTACGTGAAAGCGTACCGTGGGTTCGAATCCCACCCTGTCCGCTGCATTCCCTCTCCGTTGACCCGGAAAGACCGCCTCTCCCCGCCCTGATGAGCCCCCCGGGAACCCGAGCCGGGTTGCGTGCGTATTCCTCACATGACCCCGTGGCCGAGGTGCCCATGCTGATTCGACGCCCGCCGGAGCCGCCGGCTCGCGAGATCACCGACGAGCAGCTCTTCTGGAACCGGCGCCGCTTCCTCGGCGCACTGGGGCAGGGCGTCGGCACGCTCGCGCTCGCCGCTGCCACTCCCGGCATCGCCGCCTGCGCGACCGACGAGAAACTGGTCCAGGGCGACGACAAGCTCACGCCGTGGGAGGATGTGACCGGCTACAACAACTTCTACGAGTTCGGCACCGGCAAGGGCGATCCCAAGGCCAACGCCGGGAGCCTGCGCACCCGCCCATGGACCGTGGCGGTCGAGGGTGAGGTCGCGAAGCCCGCCACCTACGCCATCGATGACCTGGTGCGGCCGTTTCCCGCTGTCGAGCGGATCTACCGGCATCGCTGTGTCGAGGGATGGTCGATGGTGGTGCCCTGGATGGGGTTCCCGCTCGGGGACCTCGTGCGCCGCCTCGAGCCCACGTCGAAGGCGAAGTTCGTCGAGTTCACGACCCTTCACGATCCCGTCCAGATGCCCGGTCAGCGGAGCGGCGTGCTCGACTGGCCGTATGTGGAGGCGCTCCGCCTCGACGAGGCGATGCACCCGCTCACGCTCGTCGTGACGGGAGTGTACGGCAGGCCGCTTCCGAACCAGAACGGCGCGCCCCTCCGCATCGTCATCCCGTGGAAGTACGGCTTCAAGGGGGGAAAGTCGATCGTGAGGATTCGCTTCACCGAGCGCCAGCCCGCCACGACGTGGAATGTTGCTGCACCGGATGAATACGGATTCTACGCCAATGTGAATCCCGAGGTGGATCACCCGCGGTGGAGCCAGGCGCGCGAGCGCCGGGTCGGTGAGCTCTTCCGGCGGAAGACGCTGCCGTTCAACGGCTACGCGGCCGAAGTCGCCTCCTTGTACGCGGGCATGGACCTGCGGGTCCACTACTGAGCGCGCGGATGCCTCCCGCCGTGAAGCCCGCCGTTTTCGCCGCGGCCATCGCGCCGTTCGGCTGGCTTCTCTACGCCGCGTTCTTCGGCGATCTCGGCACCGACCCCGTGGAGACGATTGCCCAGGTCACCGGGACGAGCGCCCTCGTCTGCCTGGCCGCGACGCTCTCGATCACCCCGTTGCGTCGGCTCACCGGGTGGAACTGGCTGATCCGGCTTCGGCGCATGGTGGGACTCTTCGCGTTCTTCTACGCGCTGCTGCACGCGCTGGATTTCTTCGTCTTCGATCATTCGCTCTCCGTGGCCAGCATCCTCGAGGATGTGATCGAGCACCCGTGGGTGCTTTTCGGCTTCACCGCGCTGCTGCTCCTGGTGCCACTTGCCGTGACGTCGACGAACGGGTGGGTCCGGCGGCTCGGCGGCAGGCGCTGGCAGCGGCTGCACCGGCTCATCTACCTCATCGCACCCCTGGCGACGGCGCACTATTTCCTGGCGGTGAAGCGCGACGTGACGTGGCCGACCGTCTTCGCGCTGATATTCGGCGTGCTCCTGATGGCACGGCTCGCGTATCGCGTCCCCTCGCGGGCGCCGGGACGCCGTCCGCTACCATCGGCCGAGGCCGAGAGCTAGTTTTCCCGCATGATGGCGCGCCTCCGGCAGCTTCCGCTGTTCGCACTGCTCTTCCTGGCCGGATCTCCCGGACTGGGCGGTGTTGCGCTGCAGGCCGTCCATGCCTGCACGGCGGATATCGTCGCGCCTGCCGCCGCGCAGCCGGACGCGGGGCATCACGGTCATCATGATGCCCCGGATGAGGAGGGTTGCCGGTGCATCGGCGCCTGCCATGCGCCGTTCCTTCCGGCCACGCCGCGCGCCGCCGGGATCGCACAGCTCGACCTTCCGCCGCGAACCGATCCTGCGGTTCCGCTCATCTCCAGCGTTCCGCCTGCGGGCCGCGCACACCGCCTCCTACCTCCCGCCACAGCTCCGCCGCTCAGCTGACGACCCCGTCAGGGGCATGTCGGTGTCCTCGCCGGTCCTCCGCATGAGCGGAGCGTCCGGCAAGCATGGATCAGGGCGGCGCGGCGTCGCACGCCCATCATTCACGGCGGCTGGGAACCATGACGATCGGGAAATGCAGGGGAGTCGCGCACCTCATCCGGGGGGGCGCGACGCTCGCGCTGCTCGCGGGAGCGGGGGGTGCGGCGTTGGCACAGGACCGCGTGGGCGGGAGCGTGGAGGGTACCGTCGTCACCGGGGCCGGGGCGCCGGTCGCCGGCGCCAGTATTGCGATCGGGACGCCGGCGCGGCTCACCGTGTCCGATTCCACCGGACGCTTCCGCTTCGACGCCATCGTCCCCGGCGACCAGCGGCTGGAGATCCGGAAGCTCGGATACCGGACCGTGGCGCAGACGGTGACGGTGCGTGTCTTCGAGACGACGCGCGTCGAGGCGGTGCTGCGCGCCGCTGCGGTCAACCTCCCGGACCTCGTCGTGAGCACGTCGCGCGAGGAGCAGCTCGCGGCGCGAACCCCGCTGAGCGTGGAGGTCATCGGCGCGGCGGAGATCGCGGAGGCGCGAAGCCACCACCCCGCCGACATCGTCAACCGCGCGCCGGGCGTGTACGTGAGCAGCGCCGGTGGCGAAGGGCACTTCACGGCCATCCGTCAGCCGATCACCACCAAGGCCGTCTACGCCTTTCTCGAGGACGGCGTGCCGACGCGCTCCACCGGCTTCTTCAATCACAACGGCCTCTACGAGATCAACCTTCCACAGGCCGGACGCATCGAGGTCATCAAGGGCCCGGGCACCGCGATCTACGGAAGCGACGCGGTGGGCGGGGTCGTGAACTCGTTCACCCGGAACCCATCGGACTCGCCGGAGGCCGAGCTGTTCGTCGAAGGGGGCAGCAATACCTACCTCCGCGCGCTCGGCACGGCCAGCGCCTCGACAGGACGCCACGGATTCCGGCTCGATGCGAACGTGACCTCGTCGGACGGCTACCGCGACGGCGCGACATACACGCGGCAGAGCGGCACCGCGCGGTGGGACATGGCGCTCGGCACTGCGCGGCTCAAGACCGTCGCCACGGTCACGCACGTCGATCAGCCGGGGGACGGCGGTGGCGAGATCAGCGCCGAGGACTTCGCGACCTCGCCGTCGCGGGTGTACACCGGGATCGCGTTCCGGCGGGTGCTCGCGGGCCGGGTTTCCTCTGAGCTCCAGGCGACGCGAGGCGCCTCGAGCTTCGGCGCCACGGTGTTCGCCCGGTACAACGAGCTCGACCTGCTCCCGTCCTGGCAGCTGAGCTTCGATCCTCAAGTCTGGGAGAGCCGGCACCGCTCGATCGGCGTGTTGACGCGCGTCCGGCGCGCGCTGCCGGCGCTGGGAGCGAGCGTGAGCACCGGGCTCGACGTGGAGTACAGCCCGGGGAGCCGGCGCGAAACCCGTATCGCCGTCGAGCGCAGCGGCAACGACTTCCTCGGGTATGCGGATGCCGACGTGCAGTACGACTACGACGTCGATTTCTGGCAGGCCTCCCCGTACGCGCAGGCGGAAGTCGCACTCGCGGACGGGCTGCAGCTGAATGCGGGCGTGCGGTTCGACAATCTCGGCTACGACTACCAGAACCGGCTCGGCGAACTGGCGACCGGGTCCCACCGCCGTCCACCCTCGACCTCGGTCAGCTTCTCCCGCCTGAGCCCGAAGGTCGGGGCCGCCTGGGAGCTGCGCTCGAACCTGTCGGTCTTCGCATCCTACCGCGCCGCGTTCCGGGCGCCGTCGGAGAGCCAGCTCTTTCGCCAGGGCGCCGCGGAGAGCACCGTCGATCTCCAGCCCGTCAAGGCGAACAGCATCGAGGGCGGCGTTCGCGCGACGCTCGGCGGCACCATGACGGTGGAGGCGACGGTGTACTCGATGCGGATGAACGACGACATCCTCACGTTCTTCGATCCGGGCACCGGCCTCCGGCTCACGCAGAACGCCGGGGCGACGAGCCACCGCGGCATCGAGGTCGGGGTCGGCTTCGCACCCCTCCCGGCGGTACGGCTCGATGGGTCGCTCGCCTACGCGCACCATCGCTACGAGCGCTGGCAGGCGCGTGGGGGCGCGGATCCCATCGACTACAGCGGCAATGAAATGGAGCTCGCGCCGCAGCTCTTCGGCACGGCGAAGGTCACCGTCAAGCCGGCGTTCGCGCGGGACGGTGCGCTCTCGGTCGAGTTCGTGCGGCTCGGCTCGTACTTCATGGATCCGGCCAATACGCACGAATACGAGGGACACAATCTCCTCAACGTGCAGGCCAATGTCCCGGTATATGCGGGGCTCGACGTCGTCGCACGGGTGAGCAACGTGACCGGCGAGCGGTACGCCGAGACGTCATCGTTCAACGTGCAGCAGGGGGAACGGTTCCGTCCGGGCGCGCCGCGCCAGGTTTACGTGGGCGCCCAGTACCGGTTCGCGCGATGAGGGACCGCATGCGGGATCCGCTGTACGCCGCGGCCCTTGCGATCGGCGTGCTCACCGGGTGCGAGCGGCGGCTCGAGGTGACGCCGCTGGGGTCGCCGGCGACGGGAGGGGCGGCCGGAGATGCGGCACTCGCCTCGGCCCCGGACTCGAGCGTGCTCTACCTCGCGTGGGTGGACGGCGACAGCGGTGCGCGCCATCTCTGGCTGGCACGCTCGGCCGATGACGGCGGCACCTGGGCGCGGCCGGTCCGCATCACCCGTACGCCCGACGATGTCGGCGCCCCGCATGGCGAATCGGCGCCGCGCCTCGTCGCAGCGGGCGGCGGCAGGGTGGCGGTCGTGTGGAGCCGCAGCGTCCCGGTGCCCGGGCGACGCTGGCCCGCGAGCGAGATCCGCTTCGCGCGCTCGCTCGATGGCGGTGCCACGTGGAGCGGTGCCGCGACGCTCAACGACGACAGTTCCGGCGCGCCCGGTACCCATACCTTCCACGGCGCGACGTGGACCGGGGACTCCGGCATCGTCGTCGCCTGGCTCGACGAGCGGGGCGGTGCCGAGTTCCCCGGGCATCATCACGCCGCGGGCGACGAGGCGGCAACGCCCGCGATGGAGTCCGACGCCCGCATCTTCTTCACGGCCACCGAGGACTTCGGAACGGCGTGGTCGCCGAACCGGCCGGCCTGGGGTGCGGTGTGCCCCTGCTGTCGCGTCACGCTTGCGCGCGAGCCCTCGGGCGGCGTCGTGGCCGCGTGGCGGCAGCATTTTCCCGGCAGCATCCGCGATGTCGTCACGGCCCCGCTCGTTCCGGCGCCCGGCGAGCCGGCACGCGTGCATCGCGATGACTGGGAATACCCCGGCTGCCCGCACACCGGCCCGGCAATGGCGATCGACGATCGCGGTGTCAGACATATCGCCTGGTACACCGGAAAGCCGGAAGGCGCCGGCGTCTACTACGGCCGCATCGCCCGTGGGGACAGTGCGACGGCCGCCGCAATTCCACTCGTGACGGGTCGTGGGCTCCAGACGGCCCACGCCGCCATCGCGGCACTTCCGGATGGCGGGGCCCTGGCCGCATTCGACGTGGGCGAGGACGGCGGTCGGGCCATCCGCCTCTCCCGCATCGGGTCCGACGGCGTCGTCGCGGCGGCCCTGACGCTCGACGCCTCGGCCGGCGGCAGTTATCCGCAGGTCCTTGCGCTCGCGGACGGATCGGCGCTCATCGCGTGGCGGCAGGCCGGCGAAGGGGAAGGCGGGGTGCGACTGGTGCGCGTCGCGGGACTCTGACCAGAAGCGGGGCCGCGACGCTGCGCGCCCCCCTTCCGCGTGCCCCGGGCCCCGTACTACCTTCACCCCCCGACATGACCGCCCGCACCCAGCTCCTCGACGATCGCGCAATCGGACGCGCCCTCGTGCGCATGGCGTCGGAGATCGTGGAGCGATGCGGGGGGACCACCGACGTGGTCCTCGTCGGCATCCAGCGACGCGGCGTCGAGCTCGCCCAGCGGCTCAAGCGCCTCATCGACGCCGCCGAAAAGACCGATCTTCCCACCGGCAAGCTGGACATCACCCTTTATCGCGACGACCTGCAGACCATCGGCCCTCGTCCGGTCGTGGGCGAGACGAGCCTCCCCGACCTGGAGGGCCGGACCGTCGTGATCGTGGACGACGTCCTCTACACCGGCCGAACCGTCCGCGCTGCGCTCGACGAAGTCACCGACTTCGGACGGCCGCGGCGGGTGCTGTTGTGCGTGCTCGTCGACCGGGGCGGGCGTGAACTGCCGATCCAGGCCGACGTGATCGGCACCACGGTCAGCCTCACCGCGACCGACAGGGTGGATGTGCTCCTCAGCGAGCGCGACGGCCGGGACGTGGTCGAGCTCGTGCGGGCGCCCGCGGAATGACCGGGCTCGGCAAGGACCTCGTCGGCCTCGAGCCGCTGAGCGCCGATCAGCTCCGGCTCATCCTCGACACGGCGGAGCCGTTCAAGGAAGTGAGCGAGCGGCAGATCAAGAAGGTGCCGGCGCTCCGCGGCAAGACGATCGTGAACCTCTTCTTCGAGGCGAGCACCCGCACGCGCATCTCGTTCGAGTTCGCGGAGAAGCGGCTCAGCGCCGACACCGTGAACGTCGCGGCATCGGGCTCCTCGGTCTCAAAGGGAGAGACGCTGGTCGACACCGCGAAGAACCTCGAGGCGATGCGGATCGACATGGTCGTCATCCGACATGGCTCGTCGGGCGCGGCGAGCTTTCTCGGCCAGCGTATCGCGTCCAACGTGATCAACGCGGGCGACGGGAAGCATGAGCACCCGACCCAGGGCCTCCTCGACATGCTCACGCTGCGCGACCGCTTCAAGCGGCTGCAGGGCCTCAAGGTCGCCATATGCGGGGACGTGCTCCACAGCCGTGTCGCGCGCAGCAACATCTGGGGCCTGACGAAGCTGGGTGCCGAGGTGGGCGTGTGCGGGCCGCCGCCACTGCTCCCGCGAAACATCGAGGAGCTCGGTGTCACCATCCTCCCGCGGATCGAGGACGCCATCGCCTGGGCCGATGCGCTCAACATTCTCCGGCTCCAGCTCGAGCGCATGACGGCGGGCTTCATTCCGTCGCTCCGCGAGTACAACCGCGTCTTCGGGGTGACGACCGAGCGCCTGAAGAAGGCGCCGAAGGACCTGCTGATCCTGCATCCCGGCCCGATGAACCGCGGCGTCGAGATCGACAGCGACGTCGCCGACGGCGAGCACAGCGTGATCCTCCCCCAGGTGACCAACGGCGTCGCGGTGCGGATGGCGGTTCTCTATCTCCTCGCCGGCGGGCGGCCCGGCCCGCAGCAGGCAGCCGGAGGCGAAGAGGCATGACGCGACCGATCGTGATCCGCGGCGGACGCGTCATCGATCCTTCGACCGGGGGCGACGCCGTCGCCGACGTGATGATCGACGACGGCCGGATCGGCGCCGTCGGCCGCAACATCGGATCGCCGGACGGGGCCCTCGAGATCGATGCCGCCGGCAAGGTCGTGGCGCCGGGCTTCATCGACCTGCACACCCACCTGCGCGAGCCCGGTCAGGAGGATCTCGAGACCGTCGCCACCGGCGCTTCGGCGGCGGTGGCGGGCGGCTTCACCGCGGTCTGCGCGATGCCGAACACCGATCCCGTCGCCGACAACCAGGGTGTCGTCGGCTTCATCGTCCGCCAGGCCCAGCGCGCGGGCAAGGCACGGGTCTATCCGATCGGTGCGATCTCCGTCGGGCAGAAGGGCCAGCAGCTGGCCGAGTTCGGCGAGATGGTGGGCGCGGGTGCCGTGGCGGTGAGCGACGACGGCAAGCCGGTCATGTCGAGCCATCTGATGCGCACCGCACTCGAGTACGCCCGGGTCTTCGGCATTCCCGTGGCCGACCACTGCGAGGAGATGACGCTCGCCCAGGGCGGCGCCATGCACGAAGGGCTCGTCTCGACGCGGCTCGGCCTGAAGGGAATTCCGGCGGCCGCCGAAGAGATCATGGTGGCGCGCGATATCATCCTCGCCGAGCTGACGGGGGGTCACGTCCATCTCTGCCACATGTCCACACGGGGCTCGGTCGAGCTGATCCGCCGCGCGAAGCAGAAGGGCCTCCGCGTGACCGCCGAAGCGTGCCCGCATCACTTCACGCTGACGCACGAGGCGTGCGAGGGGTACGACACGAACGCCAAGATGAATCCGCCGCTGCGCGAAGCGGCGGATCGCGAGGCGGTGCGGCAGGGACTCCGCGACGGCACCATCGACGTGATCGCCACCGACCATGCGCCGCATCACTACGACGCGAAGGAGCGCGAATTCGACGATGCCCCGAACGGCATCATCGGCCTCGAGACGGCGCTGGGGCTCGCGGTGAGCGAGCTGGTCGAGAGCGGGCTGCTCACGCTCCCCGAGCTGGTGCTCCGGATGAGCACGCTCCCCGCACGGCTTTTCCATCTCCCGGGCGGCACGCTCGCGACCGGGGCGCCCGGCGATATCGTCGTGTTCGATCCAGCCGCGGAGTGGGAGGTGCGCCCGGAGCGGTTCAGCTCGAAGTCCCGGAACACGCCCTTCGCCGGACGCCGCCTGCGCGGCCGGGCCGAGGTCACGATCGTCGGGGGCGAGGTGGTCTACCAGCGCACCTGAGGCCGCACGGGTTCTCCGGGCGCCTCCGCGACATTAACTTTCTCCTACACTTCCCGCCGCCCCCTCGCCCTGACGAGGATGACCGCCGATGGCCAAGTCCGATCGCTCCAGCGACTCGATCGAGAAGCTGCTCCAGGAGCGCAGCCAGTATGAACAGTGGCTCGCCCGCCTCGACGCCTCGGGCGCGCCCGACTCCGTGCGCTCGCGCGTGCGGGCCGACTACGAATCGCGCCTGGACAACGTGATGGCCCAGCTTCGGGCCCACGAGAGCACCATCGCCGAGGCGCTGGGCCGTCATCACGTGGACCGCGAGCGCCTCGAAGCGCGCGAGTCGGATCTGCTCGAGACGCTCGCCGAAGCCGAAGTGCGCCATGCCGTGGGTGAGTACGACGACAAGCAGTGGAACGAGATCAGCGGCTCCCAGAAGAAGTCCCTGGCAGAGCTGCGCGGCGATCTCGAAAAGGTGCGGTCGGAAGTCGCGCGACTGAGCGAGGTGCAGCGCCTCATCCTGGCCGCGCCCGCGCCCGCGCTGGTCGAGCCGGAGTCGGCTCCGGTCGTGCCCGCGCCACCGGAACCGGTGGCCTTCGAGCCTCCCGCGCCGCCGCCCGCGCCGACGCCGGCAGCAGCTGCCGAACCGGCGGCCCCGCGCTTCGTCCCCCGGCCGCCGGCGCCGACCCCGGCGCAGCGCCTCGCAGGCGATGAGCTCGATTTCCTGAAGTCGGTCGCCGTGGAGCAGTCGGCTTCGCTTTCACCGGCCGCCGCCGAAAAGCAGCGCGGTGTGGCAGGGCAGGGCGGCGTCACGACCACGACGCCCCCGCCGGAGCCGTCGCCGCAGACGGCCACGCCTCAGCCGCCGGCGACGGGTGCTGCGACTCCGCGTCCCGCATCCGCGGCACCGGCGGGTGCAGTGAAGACGCTCAAGTGCGGCGACTGCGGCACGCTCAATCGGCCGACGGAGTGGTACTGCGAGCGGTGCGGTGCGGAGCTGGCAGCGTTGTAGCAAACCGTGATGAGATAACGGTTTCGACGCGTGATGTGAAGTAATACATCAGGCAGGATCCGGAACAGGCGACGGGGCTCCGAATCTCGGAGCCCCGTTGGTTTTTCCCCCGCCTGCGCCGCCTACTTCGCGGCGGCCGCCTTGTTCACGAGCTTCGCGAGGCGGCTCTTCTGCCGCGCCGCGGCGTTGCGGTGGATCAGGTTCTTCCGCCCGGCGCGATCGATGATCTTGACCGCCGCAGCGTACGCCTCAGCGGCCTCTTCCTGCGCGGCGCTCCTGACCTTCTTGATCGCGCTGCGGAGCTGGCTGCGCTGAGTGCGGTTCCGCGCCGTGGCGGCGGCGGCCTGACGCATGCGCTTCTTGGCGGACTTGATTCGCGGCACGGGTGTTCCCTCAGGGTGCTGTGGTTCGGTGTCGAGTTTCGCTGGCGGCCCGGACGACTTTGACCGGGCGAGCCGGGAATACTACCCGGAGCGGTGGCTAAGGTCAAGCGCCTCTGGGTTTTGACTTCGTTCTGTCGGGGGTGTAAACTCCGGCGCCGCATCCTCGGACGTGCCTCTGGAAACACAGCCCTGGCGAGTTCGATCTCGCGCCGCCGATCCCGGCTGCCGGCTCACGCTCGATTCCGTTCCGCACCTCGATCCCTGGCTGAGCCTGATCCACGCGATGAGCTTCGGATGACGTTACCCACGACCTCCGCTCCCGACGCCTCCGAGGCGGGCGGCGCCTTCAGCGCGGTGCCGGGTTTCGTCGTGCAGCTGGATCTGTTCTCCGGGCCACTCGACCTGCTCCTGCATCTCCTCCGCGAGGAGGAGATCGAGATCGCCGACATTCCCATCGCGCGCATCGCCGATCAGTTCCTCAAGGCGGTGCACCACCTCGGGCTCAACCAGGCAGCGGATTATCTCGACATGGCGAGCCGGCTCGTGCGGCTCAAGGCGCAGATGCTGCTGCCGCGCCATGCGGACGACGAGGGATGGGAAGATCCGCGCGCGGAGCTCGTTCGCCGCCTCCTCGAGTACCAGCAGATCAAGGAGATCGCGGTGTGGATGGGTCGGGCGGCGGAGCGCCGCTCCCATCTCTTTGCGCGCGGCTGGCTCCCCGAGCCGCCGGACCTTCCCGCTCCGCCGCTCACGCTCGATCTCCTGCCGCTCCTCGAGGCGGTGGATCGCGTCATCGCGGCGATTCCCTCTCCGGTGCTCCACAAGGTCGTGGCGCGCCCGCTCGATGTCGAAGGCGCGACGCTGCGGCTCGAGACGCTCCTTGCGGAGCGCGACGAGATCGGCTGGCTCGAGGCACTCGGACCCCGGCCCACGATCGTGGACGTGCTGTCGACGCTCCTCGCGATTCTCGAGCTCGCCAAGCGCGGGTCGGTTCGCGTCACTCAGCCGGCGCCGTTCGCGCCGATGGTCATTGCCCGTGAATCCACTCGCTCAGCTGCTTGAGGCGGCGCTCTTCTCCGCGGCGCGCCCGCTCGCCGCGGAGGAACTGTCCACGCTGGAGCCGGATGCGTCGCTCGCGGACGTGCGCGTCGCGCTCGACCAGCTGCGCGAGCATTACGACTTCACTCCGCACGGGGTAGAGCTCGTCGAGATGGCGGGCGGGTGGCAGATCGTCACGCGCGCGGCGCACGCGGCCGCCATCGAGCGGGCCCAGTTCTCGGTTCGCGCGCCGCGGCTCAGCGCCGCGACGCTCGAGACCCTCGCGGTGATCGCGTACCGCCAGCCGGTGGGGCGCGCGGAGATCGAGGAGATCCGCGGCGTCTCCGCGGGTGGCGTCCTCCGCACGCTGCAGGAGCGGGGGCTCATCGAGGTCGTCGGCCGAGCCGAGGGGCTCGGCCGCCCGCTCCTGTACGGCACGACGCCGCTCTTCCTCGAGCTCCTCGGATTGCGCGACCTCAGCGAC
>JAICNA010000109.1 GCA_025928955.1 Gemmatimonadales bacterium
CGAGCACATGGCGCGGATGAAGGACAAGGCGATCGTCGGCAACATCGGCCATTTCGACAACGAGATCGACATGGCGGGACTGCGGAAGAAGGGAATCCGCCGGGTCAACATCAAGCCGCAGTACGACGAGTTCGTCTTTCCCGACGGGCACAGCGTGATGATCCTCGCCGAGGGCCGGCTCCTCAACCTCGGCTGCGCCACCGGCCACCCGAGCTTCGTGATGAGCGCGAGCTTCACGAATCAGGTGATGGCGCAGATCGAGCTGCACCAGAAGGCGGACAGCTACGAGCGGAAGGTCTACACCCTTCCGAAGGTGCTCGACGAGAAGGTGGCCCGCCTCCACCTCGACAAGCTTGGGGTCAGGCTGACGAAGCTCTCGGCCGACCAGGCGGCCTACATCGGCGTTCCGGTCGAAGGCCCGTACAAGCCGGAGCATTACCGGTACTGACCTCCGGGTTCCGCGTCGAAGGCCGCCTCCCGGAGGCGGCCTTTGTCGTAAGTGCGTGCTCCACCGGGTGTTGCCGCTGCCGTCGAGCGGGGGAAATGTCGATGTCGAATTCGGCGGCCCTCGTTCGACGCCTTGATGGAGCAGGACGAATCCCAGTGGACGGAGGGCGATCATGACCGAGTTCGTGACATCGGCGGACGGGACGCGCATCGCGTACGAGCGGGACGGGGAGGGCTCACCCGTCGTCGTCATCGGCGGCATCTTCTGCGATCGGCAGCGGACGGCTGATCTTGCCGGCCACCTGGCGGAGTGGTTCAGCGTGATCAACTACGATCGCCGGGGCCGCGGCGAGAGCGGGGATACCCGGCCGTACGCCGTCGCACGGGAGATCGACGACCTTGCGGCGCTGATCGATGCGGCGGGCGGAAGCGCGATGGTGTACGGCCATTCGTCCGGTGCCGGGCTCGCGCTCCATGCGGCCGCGGCGGGGCTTCCCATCACGCGGCTCGTCCTGCACGAGCCGCCGTACGGGCCGGATGACGCCGGGAGCCGCTCGAGCGCGCGCGCCCTCGCGGAACGGGTGCGAGCTGCCATCGAGGCCGATCGCGAGGGTGATGCGATCGCACACTTCTTCGACGCGCTCGGTCTCGATCGAGACATCGTGGCCGCGCTCCGGGCCAACCCTGCGATGCTCGCCGTTGCCCGGACGATGCCGTACGACTTCGAGGTCATGGGAGATTTCACGGGCGGAATCGTGCCCGAGGTCCTCGTCCGCGCCGTCCGGATGCCGACACTGGTGCTCGCGGGCGGCGCGAGTCCCGACTTCTTCCGGCGCACCGCGGAGCGCATTGTGCGCCTGCTTCCCGACGGTGCAGAGGCGCTGCTCGAGGATCACGATCACGACGCGCCGGGTGAAGTCGTGGCCCCGGTCGTCGCCCGGTTCTTCGCGGCTGCGGACGAGGTGCGGACGTCCGGCGATCCGTCGGTCGGGGCCCTGACGGGATGATTTTCGACTTCAACGACATCACACGGAGCGAGGACGATGCGATTCATGCTTCTGGTCAAGGCGAGCAGGGACTCCGAGGCGGGCGTCATGCCGAGCGCCGAGCTGCTCACCGAAATGGGAAAATTCAACGAGCAGCTGATCAGGGCCGGCGTCCTGCTGGCGGGTGAAGGGCTTCATCCGAGCTCGAAGGGTGCTCGCGTCCGGTTCAAGGGGACGAGCCGCACCGTGATCGATGGCCCCTTCGCCGAGACCAAGGAACTGGTGGCCGGCTTCTGGCTGATCCAGGTGAAGTCGAAGGAGGAGGCGATCGAATGGGTGAAGCGCGTGCCGAATCCGACGGGGGAGGAAGGGGAGATCGAGATCCGGCAGGTCTTCGACGCCGAGGATTTCGGGCCCGAGCTCGCGGCCCAGGTGCCGGAGGTATTCGAGCGTGAGCGGCAGTTCCGGAACGCGCACGGGCAGTAGCATGCGATTCATGATGCTGGTGCGGGCCGATGAGCGGCAGATGGCGCAGAACCCGCCCCCGCCGGAGTTCATGCCGGCCATGGATGCGTTCATCGGCGAGATGTACCGCGCAGGGACACTGCTCGATACCGGCGGCCTGGCGCCGGGGGCCGAGGCCGCCCGGCTCCGGCTCTCGAATGGGCGGCACCGCATCACCGACGGGCCGTACACCGAGGCCAAGGAGGTGATCGGCGGCTACGCCGTCGTGAAGGCTTCCTCCCGCGCCGAGGCGATCGACCTCGCCCGACGGTTCATGGCCGTGCACGAGCTGTGGCCGGGCTGCGACGTCGAATGCGAGGTGCGAGAGATCATGGAGGCGCCGTCCGGCCCAGGGTGACGATGGGGCGGGCGCCGCGCGCCGCGCCTTGCGCCGGCCGCCGGTCGGGCTTCGATTGGTCGGATGTCCATCGAAGCGACCCACCGCGCCGTCGAGGCAGTATGGCGGATCGAATCCGCCCGGCTCATCGCCGCGCTGGCTCGGCGCGTGGGGGACATCGGCATGGCGGAGGACCTGGCGCAGGACGCCCTCCTCGCCGCGCTCGAGCGGTGGCCGGACATCGGAATCCCCGACAATCCCGGCGCCTGGCTCATGGCGGCGGCAAAGCACCGGGCGATCGACCACTTCCGGCGGGCGCAGCGCATCGACGAGAAGCATGCCCGGATCGGGGGCGAGCTCATGGATGCGGAACGGGAGGCTCCCGATTTCGATACGCCGCTCGATGACGAGATCGGCGACGACCTGCTCCGGCTCATCTTCACCGCCTGCCACCCGGTCCTGTCCACCGAAGCGCGCGTGGCGCTTACGCTCCGCCTCCTCGGGGGCCTGACGACCGAGGAGATCGCGCGCGCGTTCCTCGTTCCGACGAGCACCGTGGCGCAGCGCATCGTCCGCGCGAAGCGGACGCTCGCGGACGCGCGCGTCCCATTCGAGGTGCCGCGCGGGCATGCGCTCGAGGAGCGGCTCGCGTCGGTGCTCGAAGTGGTCTACCTCGTCTTCAACGAGGGGTACTCCGCCACCGCAGGCGAGGACTGGGTACGGCCGGCGCTCTGCGAGGACGCGCAGCGGCTCGGACGGGTGCTCGCCGAGCTGGCGCCGGCGGAGCCCGAGGTGCATGGCCTGGTCGCGCTCATGGAAATCCAGGCGTCACGCCTTCGCGCTCGCGTCGGCCCCGATGGAGAGCCGGTGCTCCTGCCCGATCAGGACCGGAGCCGATGGGACCGGATCCTGATCCGCCGCGGGCTGGCCGCGCTGGCCCGCGCGGAAGCGCTCGGCGGCGCGCTCGGCCCCTACGCGCTGCAGGCGGCGATCGCCGCATGCCATGCGCGAGCGGCGGCCGCGGACGACACCGACTGGGCGCGGATCGCCGCGCTCTATGGCGCGCTCTCGCGCCTCACCCCCTCGCCCGTCGTCGAGTTGAACCGGGCCGTGGCGGTCGGGAGGGCGTCCGGAGCGGCGGCGGGACTCGCGATTGCGGACGAGCTCGTCGGCGTGCCCGCACTCGCGTCGTACCATCTCCTCCCGGCGGTGCGCGCAGACTTCCTCACCGAGCTGGGACGCCTGGATGAGGCGCGCGCCGAGCTCGAGCGCGCCATCACCCTCACGCGGAACGAGGGCGAGCGACGGCTGCTCCGGGCCCGCGTCTCCCGGCTCGCGCGCGCCTGACCTACGGCAGCGAGTCGAGAATGGGGCGGTACTCCGGCTCGGCGTTGTGCAAGGCGCGGCGGACCCACTCGTAGTTGCCACGGGCTCGCGACGCGTTCCCCGCCGCCGCGTACGCATCGCCGAGCAGGCGGTGAACCTCCCAGCGGGGGACGTACTGGTTCGAGGCATCGAGCGGACCACGGAGATATGCCTCGAGAGCCCGCACGGCATCGGCCGGCCGCCCCGTGCGCAGGGCCGCCCGGGCGAGCGCCGGAGCGACCATGTTCTCGGTGGGCGACCAGAGCGCCGCCGTGTACGCGAGCCGCGCCGCCTCCCAGCTTCCCCGCGCTTCCTCCAGCAGACCTCGAACGTAGTACCTGAGGCGCCGGTCGCGGCCGTAGGACGATCGCGCCGCCATGCGTGCAATGCGCTCCTCGAGTCGCGGGAGCGCGGCGGTATCCCCGGCGCGAGCGAGTGCCGTCGCCACGTGGGTCCACATCCACGCGCGATGCCGTGGCATCCGGACCTCGTCGTACGACGGCATCGCGGACATGCTGTCGAACAGTGCCGCGGCCTGCCGCGCGCTGCGCGGATCGTGGCGGCCGAGCTCGAGCAGCGAGAGCGCGCGCTCGAGATGCACGAACGCATGCGTCCTCCGGACCGCTTCGCTCTGCGATCGAATGCGCTCTTCGGCGAGCGGCAACGCCGAGCGCGGCCGGCCACCCTCCCGGCGGATCCGGCTGAGGCGCTCGAGGACCGGAGATCGAGTCTCGGGGAAGCGCGTCGTTTCGAGCCGAAGGCTCATGAGCGAGTCGAGCCGCGCGAGGTTTCCTTCCCGCAGCAGCGCATCGAGCTCCACCGCCTCGGCGGAAACGCTCGGCTCGATGCGCGCGGCCTCGCGGGCGGCAGCGACCGCCTCGCCGGTACGCCCCTGCCGCAGCAGCACGGTGGCGAGTATCGCAGGCGAAGTGACGCGTCCTCCCGGCCAGCTCGCCATCGCCCGCGCCAGACGCTCTGCCCGCGCCAGCGAGTCCCCTACCAGCGCCGCCCATATCGCCTGTACCGCCGCCTCGCATGCGTGGCAGAGCGCCGCCTCGCCCGCACGGCCGGCCGAATCGAGCGCGATCAGTCGATCGAAGGCCGCACCTGCCGCGTCGAACTCCCCGTTGGTGAGCCGCAGCTCCCCGAGTACGCGTATGCCGTCCAGGTCGTCGGGATACCGGACGGTCAGCGTCTCGGCGAACGCGAGCCCACGGACATCGTTCATCTCCAGCGCGCCCGATGCGAGAATCAGGAGCCGCTCCCGATCGGTGGCGCGCTCGGCGAGCCGCATCGCGCGTTGCCAGTCGGGCGCCGGATTCGACCGTTCACTGCGCGCCAGGTAGTAGGCCGCCATCGCAAAGGTGGAATCCTCCTCGAGTGCGAGGCGGAAGAGCCCTTGAGCGCTCCGCGTGTCGCCGGAGAAGTAGGCGCGGAGCCCTTCGTCGAGGAAGCGACGAGCGGTGAGCGACACGCTGGTAACGGAGCGGAGCGGGACCGAGGGCGCTTCGAGCTGCCACCTCTCCGCCAGGGCCGCGACGGCGCTTTCGACCAGCTGCACCGGGTCGCGGGCCGTAGCGGATACCGCCGCCCGTACTTCACCATCGGCAAGGCGAGTGCTGCGCAGATCCAGCCGGTATCCTGCGGGGTCGTCGTACAGTACGCCTTCGATCAGTTCGTCGGCGCCGGCCGTGCGTGCCGCGCGCGCGAGCACGCCGGGACCGGGCCGCGCCGCATCGTCACCGAGCACTTCGAGGAGCCGGGCGCGACCGACAACGCGGAGCTCCGGCACCTGCACGAGGTGCGTAGCGATCAGATCGCCGAGCGAGCGTGCGATGCCGGTCGTGTCGCGCGGAAGATGACTTTCGACGACGCCCACGGCCACCACGGGGGGTTCCCTGCGGTCGTGGGTGGCGAGGAAGGCGACGAGGACTGCGGCTGCGAGGACCAGCACCGCGAGCGCGGCTCGACGACGATGGCGCCAGCGCAGCTCGGGCCGCGTTGCCGGGACTCTCGCCCCGTCAGGTGGGGAAGCTGGCGCTAACTCGGGTGCGCGTGTGTGGGATGGAGCCGGCATCGAAGCGGGAGCAGGCGGGACGTTGCGCAACGACCGTTCCAGGGCTGCGACGCCCGCGTCCGGTCCGACGCCGAGCTCACGTGCCAGGGCTTCGGCATGCAGCCGTGCCTCATCGAGTGCGCCGGGCCGCTCGCCCGCGGCATCGAGGGCCCGCATGAGCCGCAAGCGCGGGGCGGCTGCCAGCGGGTCGAGTCTCGTGACCTCACGCCACCGGTGCACCGCTCCCCGAACATCCCCCTCCCGCTCCAGCTCCTCCGCCACGTGCTCGAGGGACTTGCGATGCAGTCCGGCGAAGCGGCTTCGCTCCCCCTCGAGCCATTCCTCGAATCCGGGTGCCTGCGGCAGATAGAAGCCCGCAAGGAAGGGTCCGGCGTACCGCTCGACGGCATCGCGCCAGTCCCCGCCGTCGACGGCTGCGAGAAAATCCCCGGCATCGGCGCCGATCACGGTCTGGTCGAGACGCAGCGCGGGGCCGACGGATTCGAACGGATCGCGCCCGCCGAGCTCCTTGCGGAGTGCATAGAGCGCCTGTGCGAGGGCGTGCCTGCCCTGCTCCTCGGGCCGTTCCGGCCAGAGGATGCCGAGGAGGCGCTCCCGCGTCACTCCGCGCGGACCGGCAGCAGCCACGATTGCGAGCAGCGCGAGCGAGCGCCTCCGGGCGGCCGGTGACGCAGCGTGATCACCAGGATCTTCGAGGCGGAGACCGCCGAATACGAACAGCCGGAGCATCGGTCGAGGAACGATGCTCCGGCTGCACGATCCCGGCAACTGCGGCTGCGCTATCGCGCCTCGCAACTCTCAATGCTGGCCATCAGCGTCAGTCGCGAATCGTGATCCCCCTCGGGCCGATCGGTGGTACCGATGACGCCGGACAGCCAGAGCGTGGGGGAAACCCGGCGACGGCTACTCGAGCCGTTCCACGCGCAAAAACAGCGTGTAGTCTCCCCCACCAATCTTGTCGACATAGCGCACCTGAATTTCCTCCGCTGAATTCGCCAGCCGCTCGGCGTCCTTGAATCCGAGGTGGATCAGCTGCGCATCGAGCCGCTGCTGACCATCCTGCGCATAGATGCCGATCGGACGGTCTTCGTTGTTCAGCAGCGCCGCGAGCCTCGGCGCCCAGGTCGCATACAGGTTGAGGAGCTTATCCAGGCTCGAGCTGGCCCATGTGGTTGCTTCGGCCGCTTCGGTTCCGCCCAGATCCGCGAGTTCGGCGCGAATCCGCACGGCCTCGGCCCGGAGGGCGTCGTCAACCGAATCAGCGCGGATGTGCCCCGGAACCATCGGCATCGGCGGCAGTGCTCCGGCCCGCATGGCCGCTTCGATCGCCCAGTCAGGCAAGTCATCGAGCGCATTGCGGTAGTAATGACGCACCTCGTTGAAGCCGGTGCTCACATAGGTGCGCTCCAGCGTAGGGCTGACCGTCGCGGAGACGTAACGCCCGAGCGCTTCGACCAGGTCGCGCTCGGGTTCGGGAAGCGCCAGCAATGTCCAGTCAGGCGCCCGGTCGACCTCCCAGATCGTGGGCACGAAGACGACGCGGGCACTCGACTCCCGAAGCGATCCTTCCCAGATGATCAGCGGGAACGAGATGGTGTTCGGCGCCGTCCCCGGGGGAGATCGGTGCTCGTCTCCCGTCTTGAGTCCGCCGAGCAGGCTCGCCGTACCCGCCTTGATCCGCACCGTGGGGCTCGTCGCATTCGACCAGGCGACGGCATTCCGGTCGCCGTGGACCTTGCTTTCGACGAAGAACCCGGTGCCGGCGAGGGGCTGCCCTTTCCAGAAGAGCTCGCCCTTGGCTCGAACCAGCACTTCGTCGCGTTTGCCATCGATCTCGAGGGGATTATCCGTCGTTTCGTGGTTAACCCGCAGGCCGGTCGCGGTGATTCGATAGACGCCCTTGTATCGAGGGGTAGGTGGCAACGCGACTGGAACGCTGTTCGGTGACGGATCGCGCCCGGCTTCGACAGCGCGGACGTGCACGGTCATCTGGCCGGTATAGTCGAAGGTGTTCAGCGGCGTATGAAGCGTGTCGGTGAGACCGGCCATGGTCACACGACAGAACGTCGGACATTCGTTGGCCTTCACCCACAACTCGTATTCGGTGACGCCTGGAGTGGCGCCGCCTGCGGAGTTCCATCTGAAGGCAAAGCGGCCGGCCCCCACGTACTTCGCCATCAGCCCCGTTGGCGCGGCGAGGCTCGCGCTCAGCCCCGCCGAGGACCGATCGCTCGTGGCCATCGTTTCCGGCGCCTGGGTCGTGGTGGCCGTGACGGCCCCTCCGGCCGTCTCGCCCTGGATGGGTGTGCCCGACGTGATCGGCGCCGTCGTCGTCGCGGTGGTCGTCGTCGGCGTCGGGGCGACGGTACCCGTGACCGGAGCGCTCGTCGTCACGGCCGTGGTGGTGGGCGCCGCCGTGCTCGTGGTGGTCGTCGTCGCGCTAGCCGGGGAGGCGGCTGCCGTCGTCGTCGGCGCCGCCGCCGTCGCTACCGGCTCCTGCGAGAGCACCGACCCGTCGGCGTCGGCGCGGTTGTCGCCGACGAAGGCTTCGATCGCGACGCTCGTGCCCTGGATCGAGGCCGAAACGGTGGTGCGGCCGCTCTCCCTGCCCACGACACGGGTCTGCGCCTCGAAGGTCTGGATCAGTTCGACGACCGTCGCATCGGTCGATGTCCAGGTCACCGGGAAATGCTCGAGCGGGATCTCCCGGCCATCCGCGGCGTAGGCACGCGCGCCAAGGATCGCCTGGTCGCCGTTTTCGCCGAGCAGGATGGCGCGGCCGGAAAGCTTCGGCTCGTCGCCGGGCTGGCGCTCGGCCACCTCGAGGCGTGCCACGCGGAAAGCCGGCGCGAGTTCGCTCGCGGCGATCGCCAACCGCGCGTCCCCGACCGCCACAGGAATCGACGCGGTTTTTCCCGCGGCGGTCACCGTTACCGTCGCCCGGCCATCCTGCTGCGCGACGATGCGCATCGACGGACCCGCCGGCGCCGAGTAGAGCGAGACGACGTTCTCGTCGCTGGTGGCCCACCGGGGCGCGAAGCGCGCGGCGCTCACAGTCTTGCCGGCCGCATCCGTCGCGATCGCCTCGAGGACCACATTCGGCCCCTGGCCCGGGAAGGTGAGCATCCCACTCTCGGCCAGCGGGGCCAGCTCACCGGTGACGCGGATCCGGAGGGTGGCGATCGCCGGTGGGCCACCCCCCTGCTGCGCTGCAGCGTCGATCGCGCCGACGCCCACGAGGACCGCGAGCGTGACGGACCGGAGCACTCCGTTGCTTACCGACATGGCGAATTTCCCGGATGATGGTTGCACACGCTCAGCCCTCCTCGTCCATCCCCAGCCGTTGCATCTCGGCCTGCAGCTCGCTCGTCTTCCGCGCGATCTCCGCCTCGTGCTCGCGGTAGAACCTGATGTTGTCGATGTTCGCTTTCATCTCGCGCGCGAGCGAGTCCGGGTCATCGTTGGGTCGCATCTGGAGCACCGACGCCGCCATCGCCGACTGCATCATGGACATGGTGATCAACGCGAACTCGCGCGGCGACAGCCCGGCTTCGCGCACGGCGGCGTTCATCTCCGGGACCTCTTCGATATTGCGCGCGATGTCGTCGAGGTTCGCGTTCGAATCGCCACGGTCGCCGTACTTTTCCTTCATGGCCTCTCGTTCGGCGGGCGACATGGCCGCAGCCTTTTGGGCGAGGTTGCGCTGCACCGCGATGTAGCGGTCGATCTTGTCCATCGAAAGGCGGTACTCGCTGAGGTCGGCGAGCTGTTCGTCCATCGTCTGGGACGAGGCGGGAGGGGCGGCGGATCCGCTTGCGGCCCCGGAATCGTCCTGACCGTCACTGCAGGCAGCGGCTGAAAGGACGAGCGTAAGGAGGATGGCGGCCGGGGCGATGGATCTGCAATTCGATTCGATCATCGGGATATGGTCTCGGTAGGGGTGTGAAGGGCGCAACGTGATCGACACCGGGTTCGGGCAGGCGCGATCGGGGCGGCAGGCTGCCAGGAGGTGCCTCGATGGTCGTGGCTGGCGAACGGACGGCTGCGATCCTACCGGAGGGCAATCAGCGGGGAATCAGCGCCCGTCAGATGCGGCAGCCGACCCATCATCCAGCGAGATGCCTGTGCGGGGCTGATGCACTCTGGTACGCGGCGCTATACTTTTTCCCGCCTGCCGGGCTCTCCGGCACCTTGACCCGCC
>JAICNA010000204.1 GCA_025928955.1 Gemmatimonadales bacterium
CCATGCTCCCGGAGCAGCGCCCGGATCCGGTCTGCCTCGGCGTACTGCCGGGCGGCCTTGGCTTCCGTGCGGCGCCGGGCCCAGGAGACCGCCCATCGGTCCGCAGCCACCGGGTCGGCCGGGGGGGTCGGCTCGAGCTCCCGGACTTCGGATTCCATAGCCGACAGCCGGGCGCTTCGCGAGGGCATCACGTCGAGTACCTGCTCGGCCAGCTCGAGAACGCCGAGCGCAGCCGGGCCCGGCACCCGGCCTTCGTCGAGGAAACGGTTGGCTTCCCGCGCAAAGACGAAGAGGGCCGCGAGTGCCCGCGGGGCGTTGAGGTCGTCGTTGAGCGCCTCGCCGAACGCGGTCTGGCAGTCGGCCGCCGCGGCGGCGAATTCGGCGGCCTCCACCCCGCCCTTTCCGGCCGCTTCCCGCACGCGGTCCCGCGTCTCGCCGAGGCGGCGCGAGCCCTCGCGCGCGTGCGCGAGCGACTCGTCGCTCCAGTCGAGCGGCTGGCGGTAGTGCGTATTGAAGACGAGCAGCCGCACGGTGCCGGCGTCCACGCCCTCCTCGCGCAGGTCCCGCGCGGTGAGGAAGTTGCCGAACCGCTTCGACATCTTGGTGCCGGACATCGTCATGAACTCCCCGTGCATCCAGACACGGGCGAAGAGGTCCTCGCCCGTGTGGGCGCAGCTCTGGGCGATCTCGTCCTCATGGTGCGGGAAGATGAGGTCGACCCCGCCGGCGTGTATGTCGAGCACATCCTCCTTCCACGTCCGGCCCAGAATATCGAGCGCCATCGCCGAGCATTCGAGATGCCACCCGGGCCGCCCGCGACCGAACGGCGCATCCCAGGCCGCGCCCACCGCTTCATCCTCCGGGCGCGCCGCCTTCCACAGCACGAAGTCGCGCGCGTCCTCCTTCGCGTACTCGTCGGCGCTGACCCGCTCGCTCGCCCCCGCCTTGAGCTCGCGCGTGTCGAGCCGGGAGAGCCGCCCGTAGGCCGGGAAGCGGGCGATGGCGAAGTAGACCGAGCCGTCATCACTCAGGTAGGCGATGCCCTTGTCGAGCAGTGACTGCACGAGCGCCACCATCGGGGCAATGAACTCGGTGGCGCGGGGATAGACGGTCGCATCCCGGATCCGGAGGTAGCGGCGGTCTTCGTGGAACGCGTCGATGTACTGCACGACGTACTCGGAGAGCCGGGCGCCCGCGGCCCCGGCGCCCTTGATCACCTTGTCGTCCACATCGGTGAGGTTCATGATGTGGAGCACGTCGAAGCCGCTCCGCTCGAGCCAGCGGCGGAGCAGGTCCTGGAAGAGAAAGGTCCGGAAGTTTCCGATGTGGGCGTAGTTGTAGACGGTCGGCCCGCACGTGTAGAACGAGACGCGTCCCGGGGTGAGCGGATCGAACCGCTCGACCTTCCGCGAGAGCGTATTGAAGAGCTGAAGGCTCATGCACCCCCCGACGCCGCAGCCGCCTGGGCGATGTCCGCATCGGACGCTTCGCGGTCTACCGTCACGTGCACACGACGCTGGGGGAACGGAATCTCGATCCCCTCGCGGTCGAGCCGCAGCTTGAGCCGGCGCCGGAATTCCCGGGCCGCGGCCCATTGGGACCCGGCGATGGTGCGGATCAGGATCCGGATCACGACACCGCTCTCCCCGAGCTGCTCGACACCGGGCACTTCGATGGGCCCGTCGAGGCGTCCCTTCCACTCCGGGTCGTCGTCGAACTTCTTCGCCTCGTCCGTCACGACCACGAGCGCCCGGTCAAGATCCGCCCCATAGCCGATCCCGACGTCCACCACCGCGCGCGCCCACCCCGCCGTCATGTTGGTGATGCTCTTGATCTCGCCGTTCGGAATGATGTGCAGCCGTCCCTGCAGGTCCCGGAGCACCACGACGCGCAACGTCATCCGTTCGACCGATCCCGACTTCCCGGCCGCCTCGATCACGTCGCCCACACCGAACTGGTTCTCGAGCAGCATGAAGAAGCCGGAGATGATGTCCTTCACCAGGCTCTGCGCGCCGAACGAGACGGCGAGGCCCAGGATGCCGAAGCCCGCGAGGATCGGGCCGATCGGCATGAAGACCTGGATCGTCAGGAGGAGCGCGAGGAGCACCGCGATGGTGCGCCCTACGCCGCGGAGCAGCTGCGAGATCGTGCGGCCCCGCTTCTCGCGCTGGGTGGTGACGAGGTCGTTGCCGTCGTCCACCGCCTTCTCGATCCGACGCGCGATGAAGTTGACCAGCTGGACGATGAGCCAGGCGAGGATCCAGATCGCCAGGATGCGCAGACTCGAGCGGGTCAGGACGCCCGCCTCGACCGAGAAGAAGTCGGCGACGGAGTGGACCCAGTCGGGAATCTGCAGCAACTGCACGGCGGCTCCGGGGTGAGATCGGGAGCCCTAACCTATGGATGCGCCGCGCGGCGAGTCAACCGGCTCGGCGTACCGCACGCGGCTCCCGACGATGCGCCGGAACGACCGGCGCTCGGCGAGGATGGCCTCCGGGGCAATGCCATCGAGCGGATGCACCAGGGTCCCTTCGGCCATCTCGACTTCGAGCCGGCGTTCAGCCGCGAGCGCGTCCGCGGCGGCAATGTGCGGCGCGCCTTCCCGCGCAAGGACGATCAAACGGGTCCGTGCGAGGAGGCTCGCGAGATCCGGGGAGAGGAGCAGCGAGATCCAGCGCGGACTGGCGGGGATGCGGAGGGGCAGCGGACGCGCCGGTATCGGGATGTCGATCCACACGCCGACGACCTCTCCCGGGCGCGCGAGGTCGAGCACCGAGGCGAGCGGGGTGGCGGCGTCGAGCGGTGCGAGGTGTGGCTGCATGGCCGCATGATGCGTCGAAGGGTGCGGCGAATGCGCACCCTTCCCACGCGAGCCGGGCCCGCGCCACGCCGAGCGGCGCGCTCAGGCGATGGCGCTGCGCGGCCGCGGCGCCCGCAGCGTCGTCCGCGCGGTGACGATCGCATCCACCAGCGGTGACGGGTCGAAGCGGACGGGGTCGGTGGCCGGCAGCCCGGTCTCCATCGCCGCCGCTTCGCACGCCTTTCGCGCGGCGGCATCGTCGAGGTCGTAGGTGTTGAGTGCGATGCCGATGACGCGCGAGGGATGCACGGCATTCGCGGCGCTCTCGTACATGCGGACGTACTCGGTCAGCGGCGGAATCCGGAGCCAGGACGCGCGCCGGTAATCGCCGATGTACTCGCGCGTGGCCTGGTGGCAGAGAATCATCGCGTCGGGCGCGGATCCATGCAGCAGGCCGAGCGTCACGCCCGAGTAGCCCGGATGGTTGATGCTCCCCTGCCCCTCGACGAGGACGACGTCCGCGTTCTCGGCACCCTCGATCGTGACCCGCTCCGCAGCCCCCGCGATGAAGTCGGCGACGACGGCGTCCACGGCGATGCCCCACCCCTCGATCATGATCCCGGTCTGCCCTGTGGCTGCGAACCGGGTGCGCACGCCCCGCGCGTTGAGCGAGCGGATGAGCTGCAGCTGCGCCGTCATCTTCCCGACGTTGCAGTCGGTCCCGACGGTCAGCACGCGCAGCGCCTCCGTCGCCTTGGCCGCGCCGCTCGCGACCGGCAGGTCGGGAGGCGGGCGACGAAGATCGAGCAGCTTCGTCCCCTTCGCTCGCGCCTTCTCGACGAGCACGGGGTCGTCGGACAGGAAGGTGTGGAGACCGCTCCAGAGATCGCAGCCGGCATCGACCGCCTCGACGAGCCAGGCGTGCCAGTCGGCCGGAAGCCGTCCCCCCTGGGGTGCGATGCCGATCAGCACCGCCGTCGGCCGGTGCACCAGCCCCTCCTGCATCGACGCGACGACGGGAATTCCGCCGCCGAATCCCAGGATGTCGGCGGCGGTCTGCCCCGCCTGGCTCCGGTCGAGCACCGCGACGACCCGGTCGGGCAGATAGCGGATGACGGAGTTGGCGGTCTTCGAGGTCATCGGGCCGAAGTCGCCATCGGCGAGAATCAGGAACCGGGGAGAATCGGGCATCGTGGCGGTCGCGGGAACGGGGAACGGGGATCGAGAACGACACCGGAGAATGGGCGGTGACTGACCGGCAACCATGGCTCGGAAATCCGGAATGGCCGGAAATATGGATGGAGACTGGCGTTCCTGAAAGCGAACGGGGCTCCGATCGAAGCCCCGTTTCTCTCTCACTATCCGGTTACCCTTCCCGGATCCCGCCTTCCTTCCATCACGCCTCCCCCTTCTCCTCCTCGAACTCGGCGTCGTGAATCGTCTCGGCGCCCTTGCCGAGCTGGCGGCTCCCTGCGGCGCCGCCGGCGCCGAGGGGGCCCATCTTCGCCTTGAGCTCGAGGAGCTGCTGATCGGCGCTGCCCTTGTACTCGAGGACTTCGAACTGCTTCGAGAGCGCGTCG
>JAICNA010000040.1 GCA_025928955.1 Gemmatimonadales bacterium
CGAGCGTCGCCGCCCGGGCGAGCCAGGTCCCGCGGGCGCGCTGTCGCTCTTCGCGCGGGATTGTGCGCTCGATCGCGGAGGATACCTGCCCGGCGAGCGCGCGAATCGTATCCGGCGGGCCCCCGATGGCCGCATAGAGAAGCAGCCGCGTCGCTGCGGGAAAGAGCCCGGGTGGTACATGCATTGCCTCCCCGACCTGCGGGTGCTCGAACGCCGCGACCGCCTCGCCGATCCGACCGGTCAGCGCGGCGAGGCTCGCATGGGTCAGCGGCTCGTCGCGCGAGCCTCGTGATGCGGCGAGGACCGAGTCGGCGAGGGCCCGCGCCGCGACCACGCCGGACGGGTTCCCCGGCGCGGACATCCGGAGCCGCACCCAGACGGTGCGCGTCGCGATCCGCAGGCGATCCTTCTCACCGGTCGCGATCTGCTGTGCCCGCTCGAGCGTCTCGAGGGCGCCCGGCTGGCCGAGCAGTTCGAGTGAGAAGGCGAGGGCTTCGAGTGCGGTCGGGCTCGACGGAAGCGCGACGGTCCACGCCTTCGCGATGTCATGGAAGAGCTCGCGCTGATGCTGAACGGCTTCGAGCAGCGTCGGCGGCGAGCGAAATGCGTCGAGCGGCCAGGGTACGAAGGCGAGCGTATCACGGTCCCACGCCGGAAGCGCGAAGAAGCGTGGCTGTCCCGACGCCGAGATGGCCCCGAATCGTGCGCTCGTGGGCCGCAGCTTGAGCAGCGCGCTTACCGGTTCGAATCCGCCGGCGCTCAGCCCCTGGTGGATGGAAGGCTGAAGCTGGAGCGCGCGCTGGTAGGCACGGAGAGCGGCATGGTAGCTCGTGCGGAACCGCCAGCCCGAAGCGCTCGCGGGGTCGGGCAGCACGGCGTCGTCGCGGCTCTGGCAGTCCCCGGAGCCGTACCATCCGATGAATTCGTCGGGACGCTCGCGGACGAGCCGATTCCAGATCCGGCACGCCGCGGGGAGATCGTCACGTGCGGCGGCGAGAATCGCGTCCGCGACGACTTGATCGCGAGGGGAAAGGCGTGACCGCCGCACCCCCGCTCGCTCTGCTGGCGAGCGCCAGTCGGACTTGCCGGCGCCCGACCAGGCGCGTGCGAGAGCCGACCAGAGCAGCGCCTGCGGATATTCCGGATCGTGGCGGGACGCCTCTCCGAAGCGCTCGGCGGCGGTGGTCAGGTCCCACGCGTTCACGGCGTCGGCGCCGGCGGCGAACGCCTGGTGCGCGGCGAGCGATGCCGTTGCCCCGCGTCCGCCGCCGTCGGCGGGGCCGGCGCGCCGCGGGAGCAGCAGGCGCTCGACCAGCTCGTCGAGTGCGGAATCCGCATCGCTGAGCGTGGGCGCCACCCGTACGGAGTGGCGACCGAGGAGTTCGCCCGTCGCCGTGGCGAGCAGCTGGGCGCTGATGCGGAGCTCGGTTCCGGCCCGGCCGACCTGACCGCGCAGGAGGCGTCCGGCGCCGTGCGCGGCCGCGCGACTCCGCTCCGAAGCGGCCGAGGGTTGCGCCGAGGTGTCCTGCATCTGCTGCGCATCGACCAGCGTGATGCCATCCCACTGTGCCAGCGCATCGAGGATCAGCTCCGCCTCTCCGATCCGATCGGTCAGGCCGGCCTCGTATTCGAACGGCGCGACGGCGTACCGTGTCGTATCGAGGTCGGCGCCGAAGGCCGTCGTGGCGAGGGTCATCGGCGCCGCCGCCTCCGGCGTTCCGGCGTCCCGCGCGATCAGCCCCGCCGCCAGGGCGGCGAGCACGATCATCCCGGCCTGGATGAGCCGGCGCCGGTGACGGCGGGACGGGCCCTCCGTCACCGTGATGGCCGCGAACGAGCCCGAGCCCGGGCTGAGCGCGCGACTCATCTCCTCGGCCGACCGGAACCGGTCCGCCGGTGACTTGGCGAGTGCACGGAGCACGATGGCCTCGAGCCCGGACGTCACGGTTTCCCTGAGCGTGCGCAGCGAGGGGGGCGCATCAGTTCGGTGGCGCGCGATGACCGCTGCGGCCGTGGCCCCGGTGAACGGCGGTGAGCCCCCGAGCATCTCGTAGAGCACGCACCCGAGCGCATAGATGTCCGCGCGGCCGTCGAGCTGCGAATCACCCGTCGTCTGCTCAGGCGCCATGTACGCGGGCGTGCCGAGGGTAAGGCCCGAATCGGTGATACTGTCGAGCTCGCCGGCACGATCGAGCGCGCGTGCAATCCCGAAATCCGCGACGACGGCCTCACCGTCGCTCAGCAGAATGTTCGCGGGCTTGATGTCGCGATGGATGATCCCCTGGGCATGGGCATACGCGAGCGCCTGCGCCACCTGGCGGGCAATGTCGACCGCTTCGTCGATGGGAAGGGCGCCCTCGCGCGCGATCCGCTCCCGCAGCGTCTCGCCCTTGAGGCGCGGCATCACGTAATAGGGAAGCGCGGGGTGCCCATCGCCGGCCGCGACGACGCCCGAGTCGAACAGCGGTACGATGTGCGGGTGGTTCAGCTCGGCGGCGAAGTTGATCTCGCGCAGGAAGCGGTCCGGGCCGAGCACGGCGGCGAATTCGGGTCGCAGTACCTTCACGGCGACCGCACGGTGGTGGCGGAGGTCGTTGGCGAGGAAGACGATCGCCATTCCGCCCTCGCCGAGCCGTCCTTCGATGGCGTAGCGGTCGGCGACGGCGGCCTGGAATGCCGCGAGCGGGTCTGTCATGCGGGGTCGAGGCGTGAGAGTGGCCCTCGGTCCATGACCATACGCCCGCCGCAGGGGCGGCGCAAGAAATATCCGGCCTCCCGAAGAAGTCCCGAAGCCGGTATATTCCCAGCCTATGCCGAGCCCTGCCTTCGAAGTCCTCGCCCCGTTCGAGCCCGCCGGCGATCAGCCACGCGCGATCGCCGATCTCACCGCGGGGCTCCGCCGCGGGGACCGGTACCAGACCCTCCTCGGCGTCACCGGCTCCGGCAAGACGATGACGCTCGCCAACGTCATCGCGTCCTACGGGAAGCCGACGCTCGTCCTGTCGCACAACAAGACGCTCGCCGCGCAGCTCTATGGAGAGCTCCGGCAGTTCCTGCCGAAGAACGCCGTCGAGTACTTCGTTTCCTACTACGACTACTACCAGCCCGAGGCCTACGTTCCCTCGACCGACGTCTACATCGAGAAGGACGCGTCGATCAATCAGGACATCGAAAGCCTCAGACTTCGAGCGACGTCGAGCCTGATGGAACGCGAGGACGTCGTCATCGTCGCCACCGTGAGCGCGATCTACGGCCTCGGGGATCCGGTCGAATACCGGAAGCTGATGGTGGAGGTGACGCGGGGCGAACAGCGCGGCCGGGATGCGATCCTCGCCGACCTGGTCCGCATCCAGTACGGGCGGAACGACGTGGCCTTCGAGCAGGGCACGTTCCGTGTACGGGGAGATTCGATCGAGATCTTTCCGGCTTATGCGGAGCAGGCCATCCGCATCGAGCTCTGGGGAGACGAGGTCGAGCGGATCAGCAAGATCCATCCGCTCACCGGGGAGACGATCCAGACGCTCGACAAGTGCGTGGTGTATCCGGCGAAGCACTTCGTCACGCAACGCCCCACCATCGAGCGCGCCGTCCGCGCCATCCGCGAGGAGCTCGCGGTTCGGCTCGCCGAGCTCCGCGCGGCCGGCAAGCTCCTCGAGGCGCAGCGGCTCGAGTCCCGCACCCACTTCGACATCGAGATGCTGCTCGAGGTGGGAACCTGCGCCGGGATCGAGAACTACTCGCGGCATCTCACCGGGCGCCGGGAGGGCGAGCGTCCCGCCTGCCTGTTCGACTACTTTCCGCCCGATTTTCTCGTCGTGGTGGACGAGTCGCACGTCACGCTGCCGCAGATCGGCGGCATGTTCAACGGGGACCGCGCGCGGAAGCTCACGCTCGTCGAGTACGGGTTCCGTCTCCCCTCGGCGCTCGACAACCGCCCGCTCACGTTCGACGAATTCATGACCCTCGTGCCACAGATGATCGCGGTGTCTGCCACGCCCGGCGAGTTCGAGCTGAAGCTCTCCGAAGGCGCCATCGTCGAACAGATCATCCGTCCGACCGGCCTCGTCGATCCCGAGGTGGACATCCGGCCGGTGCGCGGACAGGTGGACGATCTCCTGGCGGAGATCCGCGAGCGGGAGCGGAAGGGAGAGCGCGTGCTCGTCACGACGCTCACCAAGAGGATGGCCGAGGACCTCACGGACTACCTGCAGCAGGCGGGAGTCCGCGTGCGGTACCTTCACTCCGACATCGACGCCATCGAGCGGATGGAGATCCTGCGAGGCCTGCGCCTCGGCGACTTCGACGTGCTCGTGGGGATCAATCTCCTCCGCGAGGGCCTCGATCTTCCCGAGGTGTCTCTCGTCGCGATCCTCGACGCCGACCAGGAGGGCTTCCTCCGGAGCGACCGATCCCTCGTGCAGACGATCGGTCGCGCCGCACGCCACGTGAACGGGCGCGCCATCCTCTATGCGGATCGGATGACCGGCTCCATGGAGCGCGCGATCGCCGAAATGGACCGCCGCCGGAGCCTGCAGAAGGCGCACAACGATCGGCACGGCATCACGCCGCAGTCGATCGTGAAGTCCCTCGAGGAAGTCCGGCTCTCCACGCACGTCGCCGACGCGCGCACCGAGCGGCCGCAGGCCAAGGCCTCGCGCCCGCAGGAGGTGGTGGATCTGCACGATCCGGCAGCGCGTGCGGCATATATCGCGAAGCTCGAGCGTCGCATGAAGGAGGCCGCCGCCAACCTCGAGTTCGAGCGCGCCGCCATGCTGCGGGACGAGCTCAACGAGCTCCGCGCCATGGGCGCGCCCGAGGTGCAGCGTGGCGGCAGGGCTCGGCGGCATGCCTGAGCGTGGTGCAGCGCCCCGGCGGGTCGTGACGGAGGCGGAGCTGGTGGCGGAGGGGGAACAGTTCGGGCGCCGTCTCGCGCCCGGATCGGTAATCCTCCTCGAGGGCGAGCTCGGCGCCGGCAAGACGACGCTGATCAGGGCCATCGTCCGCGGTCTCGGAGGGAGCGACGCCGCGTCGAGCCCGACGTACACGCTTGTGCATCATTACGAGGGGCGGCGCGGGCCGGTCTATCACGTGGACTGCTACCGCCTCCGCTCGCCGGACGAGGCCGCCGATCTCGACTGGGAGACGCTCGGTGCCGCCGATGCGCTCCTGATCGAGTGGCCGGAACGTGGCGGCGCCTGGATTCCTCCGGCCACGCACCGGTTCCGGCTTTTCCACGTCGACGACCCGGACCGTCGGCTCCTGGAGGCGGCGTGAGCTGGCTCGCGATCGATACCGCGACGGACCGCGTTTCGGTCGCGATCGGCAGGACAGGGGACACGGCCCACGAGGAGCACCTCGACGGCGCGCGCCGCCACGCCGCGGCGGTCCTGCCGATCGTCGCACGGCTTCTCGAGCTCGGGGGCCTGACGCTCGGCGACCTCCGCGGCATCGTCGTTGCCGACGGCCCGGGAAGCTTTACCGGGCTGCGGGTGGGGGCGAGCATCGCAAAGGCGCTCGCCGACACGCGCGGGCTCCCGGTGCTCACGACCCCTTCGCTCATGGGACGGGCGCACGCGGCCGCGAGTGGGCAGGAACGGCCGGTGGCCGTCACCAGCAATGCGCTTCGCGGCGAGGTGTACGCGGCCGTCTACCGTTTCGTCGGCAACGCGGTCGAAACGATCCTCGCGCCACGGGTGCTGCCGGAGGGACGGCTCGTCGAGGTCGTTCCGGCCGATGCCATCGATGCAGCGGAGACTCGAGCCGATGCGCGCCGGCTGATCGCGCTCACGCGGCTCGCAGGCGGGTCGGTGCCCGTCACGGATGTCCGCGGGTGGGAACCGGTCTACGGTCGTCCTGCCGAGGCGCAGGCGCAATGGGAACGGACTCATGGACGAACCCTGTCGAGTGCGCCCGGCCTGGCCCGCTGACGCGCCGGTGCTCGCCTCGCTCGAGCGCCGGTGCTTCAACGATCCGTGGACCGGCGAGAGCTTTCGCGAGGCGCTGGACTCGCCCCACTCGTTCGGGCTCGTCGCCGAATGTCGGGGAGAGATCGCCGGCTATCTCATCGGCCGCGCCATCCTCGGCAGCGGGGAGATCCTCAACCTCGCGGTCGCGCCCGAGTGGCGGCGCAGGCGCGTGGCGCGGCAGCTGCTCGACAGCGGGCTCGAGGAACTCGCCGCCCGCGGCGTGGAGGAGGTATTCCTCGAGGTCCGGGAATCGAACCTCGGCGCGCAGGCGCTCTACCTTGGCGCGGGCTTCCGTCCGGTAGGCCAGCGTGCCGGCTACTACCGCAATCCGAAGGAAGACGCCCTCGTGCTGCGCTCTCCGCTCCGCTCGGCCGAGCGAAACGGATGACAGCGGCGTAGTTTTGGTGAAGATGACCGACGCCCGGGAGCCTAATCTCGCCGGGTCCCCAGTTGTGCCCTGTGATTTCGAACCCTGGAGGTCCTTGTGAGCCGCAGCCTGAACAAAGCCACCCTCATCGGCAACCTCGGCGCCGATCCCGAAGTCCGGAGCACCACGAACGGTTCCCGGGTCGCCACGATTTCGCTTGCCACGAGCAGGCAGTGGAAGGGACAGAACGGGGAGAAGCAGGAGAAGACCGAGTGGCACCGCGTGGTGCTCTGGAACAACAAGGCCTCGAACCTCGCGGACATCGTCGAGCGCTTCTGCAAGAAGGGGGACAAGGTCTACGTCGAAGGGAGCATCGAGTACCGCTCGTGGCAGGATCGTGAAGGACAGACGCGCTACACCACCGAAATCAACGCGCGCGAGCTGATCCTCCTGTCGGGGCGGGGCGAGGGCTCGGAGACGTTCTCGGCGAAGGTGCCGGCCGGGGCCAGCGCCGGCGCCGGCCCGGTCAAGGGAGACAAGTCGTTCGACGAGGCGCCCGATGCGCTCGACGCCGAGGACGACGACCTTCCGTTCTGAGCGCCGCAACCAGTCACGGACGACGAGGGGGAATCGCCGGGCGATTCCCCCTCGTGTCGTGCATGGCTGACGCAGGAATCAGTCGCAAGCCCGGGCAACGGCCACAATGTATCCCGGCGGGGCGGGTACGTCCGCGATGCTCCAGGTTCGCCCCCGGTGCGTGACACGAATTTCGATCGAGCCGCTGCCGTCCCAGACGTCCACCCAGTCGGGCATCCGCACCAGCCCTTCGCCCGTGGCCTTGAGCAGCGCCTCCTTTCGCGCCCAGAGAATGGCCAGGGCCGACGCTCGGTGCGAGGGAGCGAGAAGGTCGAGCGCGGCCAACTCGCGCGGGCTGCAGATTTCGCGGGCAACGCCCGGAAGAAACCCCGCATCGCGCACCCTGACGAGATCGATGCCGACCGGGGACGGCGAGAACGCAAAGGCGGCGAGCTCCCCGCTTCGCGAGGCGCTGAACCACGGCTGCGAACGATCGGCCAGCATCGGTTTCCCCACGGGACCTTCGACGATCGGCACCGCCTGCGGTGAGACGCCGATGCGTCTGGCCAGCTCGGCGCGAAGGAGCCCCCGGCCGACAATGAACCGCCGGCGATCGGCAGGGAACGGATAGCGGTCCGCCCGCCGGCGCTCGGGGACGGTCAACATCTCCGAGCAGCTCTCATACGCCTCGGCGTCCACCGCGAGATCGCGGAAGACGATGTCCGCAACGGCGGGGAAACCGGTCGGTGCGCTCACGCTACCTCGGCCGTGCGAGGCTCTCGCAGATCGGTGCGTGCGGCACGGATGCACGACGCGATGGCACGCCCGAGGGCATCGATGTCACGACCCGGAACCATGTCGTGCTCGCCTTCGAGAACGATCACGCGCACGGAGGGGCTGAGCGAGGCGAACCCGCGTGTGAGGTCGTCGGCGTGGAGCTCTGGATCGGCGTCGAAGGCCCCCGAGCGTTCCCACCAGATGAGCGTGACCGGCACATCGATCGGCCGGGCGACATAGTCGCGCATGGCCCGGTCGATGTACCGGTAGCGTGCGAGCCGTTCCTCGTCCGATTCGTCGAGCGGCATTCCGAGATCGTCGCGCACCGGCTTGGCGTGCGGCTCGGAGGCGCCCATCGGTCGGCCCAGCGCGTTCCCGATCGCGGAAGCAGCCATCCGGCCGGCCACCCGCACGACCGTTGCCGCTCCGATGCGGGCCCAGGCCAGCGCGCGGCCGATGCCCGGTCGAACGAGTGATCCAGCGCGCTGGCGTTCCATCGTGCGGAGCACGCTCTCGCGAAGCCGCAGGTACATCGATCGCTCGCGCTCCGCGTCGAGACGCATCCCCCGCGCCACGAAGGTGGCGATCCGCTTGACCGGCGCAAGATGGGCGTTCCGGTGTGCGGTGTTGACGAGGGCGAGCAGCCGGACTTCTTCCCCGGCGAGGCGCAGGAGCCGCGCAACCTCGACCGCAACAGCCCCGCCATTGCAGTTGCCGCCGAGCAGGTATGGTCCGCTCGATTGGACGGCGCGGATCAGGTCGAGCGTCAGCGCCGCCATCCCCTCGATTGACGCGGGGCCTCCGGGATGCGGTGGCCTGATGGAGTACAGCGGCTCGTCGGCGTCGAAATGCCGCGCGATCGTCTGGACATAGAACCCGCCGCTCGCAAAGTCCCCGTGCAGGAAGAAGAACGGCGGTTCCGCGGTCCCATCGGCCACACACACGATCATCGGGTCGGCCTCCGACGGCTCGGCTCCTTCCAGCGCCGCGGCCACGTGCTCGATCGTGGGCCGCGTCAGGAGCACCGACAGCGGCGGGGCATGGCCGGTCTCCTCCCGCACGCGGCTGATCATCCGGACGGCGAGCAGGGAATGCCCGCCGAGCTCGAAGAAATTGTCCGTCACGCCGACGGGGCGGCCGAGTACCTCCGACCAGATCGCCGCGAGGCGCCGCTCGAGATCCGTCCGCGGCGCGACACGGTCGGCGGAGCGGATGTCGGGCACCGGAAGCGCTCTCCGGTCGACCTTGCCGTTGCCCGTGAGGGGCAGCGTCGGGATCCGCTGGATGGTTGTCGGGACCATGTACTCGGGAAGAGTCCGTGCGCACCAGGCGCGGAGCTCGTCAGCAGCCGGCACGACCGTCCCATGCAAGGTGGTTATGTAGCCGGCCAGGTGCGGACCCGTCACGGGGTCGTGCCACACCGACGCAGCCGCCTCGGCCACCGCGGGATGGCTCGCCAGCGTCGATTCGATTTCCCCGAGCTCGATGCGATAGCCGCGTACCTTGACCTGCCCGTCGAGGCGACCGAGGAACTCGAGGTTTCCGTCCGGCAGGTAGCGAACGCGATCGCCGGTCCGATAGAGCCGGCCGTGGCCGGCGAACGGGTCCGGAACGAATCGCTCGCTGGTGAGGTCGGGTCGATTCAGGTACCCGCGCGCAACGCCATCCCCACCGATGTACAGCTCGCCGGCGATGCCGATGGGGAGCAGTTCCATCTCCGGATCGAGGACGTACAGGCGCGTGTTCGCGATCGGGCGTCCGATCGGGACCGAGCCCGCGATCGCCGTATCGGGAGGAACTTCGTAGATGCAGCAGCCGACCACGGTCTCCGTGGGCCCGTACTCGTTGATGAGCCGCGTACCCGGCGCATGCCGCTGCCAGTAGGCGAGACCGGGACCCTGCAGGTTCTCTCCGCCGATCACGAATGCCCTCGCCCGGCCGGCAACCTCCGACGCGTCGAGCTGATGGCGCAGGAGCTCCAGGTGCGACGGCGTCAGCTTCACGAGCGTGAAGTCGTGCCTTTCCCGGAGCGCCCCTGCCAGTGCATCGACACCCAGGCGCTCGTCGAGGAGGTGCACGGGGCGCCCTCCGAGCAGCGGAGCGAGGAGGCTCGTCACCGTGAGGTCGAATGCGATGGGCGAGTGCACCGGCGACCCGGTGCCCTCAACCGCCGCATAGTAGGCGATCGCCCAGGACAGGTAGTTCACCACGCCACGGTGGTGGACGAGCACGCCCTTCGGCGTACCGGTCGAGCCCGAGGTGTAGATCACATAGGCCAGGCTCTCCGCATCCGCATTGCGCCCCACGTCCGCCCGCGTTGCCCGAGGCTCCGGCGGTTCGTCGAGGCAGAGGAACTTGCGGTCTCCGTGCTCGAGCTCGTCTCGCAATTCCCGGGTGGTGAGCACCACGTCCACCGCCGCGTCATCGAGCATGAACTGCGAGCGCGCCGGCGGCAGCGAGCGATCGAGCGGGAGGTAGGCGCCGCCTGCCTTCAGGATCGCGAGCATGCCGATGACGACCTCGGGCGTGCGCGCGATACGGAGTCCGACGATCGAATCGCGTCCGATGCCGTGGGATCGCAGCACGCCGGCCCAGCCGTCGGCGCGGGCGTTCAACTCGGCGAATGTGAGCTCCGCGCCGGGCGAGATCACCGCGATGGCATCAGGGGCCGACCGCGCGCGCTCCTCGAACAACCCGTGAATCGTCGCCTCGTGCGGATACGGCCTCGCCGTCGCGTTCCATTCCGACAGGAGCAACCGACGCTCGGCGTCGGGCACGATCGGCGCCGCGCCGAGCGGGATGGACGGGTCCCGGAACACCGCGGCGATCAGGGTCTCGAGCTGGCGAGCCATCCGCCGCGAATCCTCCACCGAGAAGACTCCCTCATCGGCGTGCAGTGCCGCGGCATCGCTGCCGGAGCCGATATCGAGGATCAGCTCGGCCGACGCATCGGCCGGGGGTGCGGCGGTCGGATCGATGCGGACGAGTACTGGAGGCAGCGTTGCGCGGCCCCTCAAGTCCGGGTGGCGAGCCACCAGGTCGCGCGCGAAGGTCCTGTGCGCACCGGCTTCCGCGAGACGCTCACTCACCCGACCGACCTGCTCGGCGAACGCGCGCTGCCGCGGAAGCTCCAGGTGTATCGGGACGGCCGGTGCAAAGAGCTGGGCCAGCTCCTCCGATTCGAGCGCCAGCGCCGGATGCGAGAGCGTCAGCGAGATCGACTCCTCGCCGGTCAGGCGCGACAGGAGCAGCGCGAAGGCCGACACGACCGTCGCCACCCTGTCCTCTACATCGGTCCCGGGCAGGCGACCGGGCGGAATCGAGAGCGGCGTGCCGTGGAAATGGCCCGCGCGGGCCGCCCCTGCAAGGCGAAACGGCATTTCGAGCGGGCGCACGCGCCGAAGCGTCCGTCGCCAGTAGCCTTCATGCGCGGCAATGCCCTCGTTGAGTGTCCCGATCCGCTCGATCATCTCGGGGGCCGTGACACCGATCGGACGACCGACCTCCAGCCGTTCGTTCAGAGCGACCTCAGCGAGCGAAACGGGGCTTCCGTCGATCATCGCCAGCGATTCGACCGCGACCACGTAATCCGAAGCCGCAACGGCGATCGCTGTCGCGTCGGCGCTGACTGTGGTGCCGGGGGAAGCGTCGGCAGGCCGGCTCGTGACGCGGAGTCGCTCGCAGAGGTAGAAGTGCGATCCGCAGCGGATCTTGGCGCGACCGAGCGGGTTCGCATACGCCGCCCCGAAGTCCAGCGCCCGTACGAGCGCAGCGAGGCTGCTGGCCGGACGGGTCCAGTCGAGGAGGCCTGCCGCCGCCGGACGCGCAAGGTGCGGGAAGTAGGTCCGCTGGGAGAGGTCCTGGTCGCGGCCCTCGAGGCATCCCTCCGTGATGTCGTCGACGAGCTCGACGAACGAGTCCAGGGCCGCCTCGTACGACCTGGCGTTGAGTGAAAGGGCGGTTTCTCCGGGCTCGATGGGGACGATTCGCTGCTTGTAGATCGGCCCGGCGTCGACCAGCTCGGCGACGCCGTGCCACGTCACGCCGTGTGCGGTTTCCTCGTTGAGGATCGCCCAGGATGTGGAGTGCATCCCGGCATACCGGGGAAGCGGACCATCATGGTAGTTGATGGCCCCGAGCGTCGGCGTCGCGAGGATGTCGGGCCCGAGAATCCGGGAGTTGACGATGCTGAGGAGATAGTCGTACGGTATGCGGGTCAGCGCGGGAAGCGCATCCCCGAACGCGGCGACCTCGACCCCGCGCTCGCGTGCCCACTCCGCGGCGAGCGGATGCGTGGTGACGAGGCCGCGCAGCGTGTGGCCCCGTTCGAGAAGGACCTCGGCGCACCGGATGGCGAGGGTCGTTTCGCCGATGATCCAGAATGAATGCTGAAGCGGCACGTAGCGGCGTCTCGACGGCGGGTGGGGCGCGGAAGGTAGCACGCGCGTCGTCGGCACTGCAACGCCTGCGCCAGTCGGATCCTTGCTGACATTGCGGACGAGGCGGCGGGTCGGTGTGGCTCGGCGGTATTGCGAGATTCCGTGCCCTTCGCGAGGGCCACCGATCCTGAGAAACAGGGTGATATGGCTGCCGTAAGACCAAGTCACTGAATCATATACAGATTCCACCTGACTCCCGGCATGACTGGCGTCGATCTTGCTCGATCGGACCATGTCCCTGTTGCCCCATCTCCCATCGCCGTCCGCCGGCAGACCCGGCGGCGTGGAGCCACACCATGGCGAGACCCGTATTCGGAACGGCAGCGCTGCTGCTCGCGACCGTCGCCGCAGCGCCACTCGGCGCGCAGGAAGCGCGGCCACAGACGCACACCGTGAAGCCCGGCGACACCCTGTGGGACCTGTCCCGGCGCTACCTCGGCGATCCCTTCCTCTGGCCCGAGATCTACCGACTCAACACGATGGTCGTCGAGGACCCGCACTGGATCTATCCCGGGGAAGTCCTCCGGCTGTCGGCGAGCGGGGAGGTCGTCTCGGTTCCGACCACGGATACGCCGCCGCCGTCCGTCTCCGATACCGCCCAGGTGCCGTCAGGCCTGGCCGTCGGCCCGACGATGGCCGATTCGGGCGCCGGATGGCAGCGCTACTTCACGACGCGCTCGGGCCCGCCGCTCCTCGGTGCGATGACGCCGCTGCAGTATCGCGCGCTCCGCGCCGGCGAGTTCTACTCCTCGGGCTTCCTGACGGAGGGGCGCGATCTTCCGTTCGGCAAGCTGCTTGGCCGGGTGACGCCGACGCAGGTATCGGCGGTCTCGGTGCGAGAGACGGCGACGCTCTACACCGACGTCCTCATCGACGCGCCGTCGGGCACGTCCTATGAAACGGGGGACTCGGTGCTCATCGTCCGGCTCGGCGACCGGATGGGCAACCTCGGTCGCGCGGTGCTGCCCACCGGACTCGTGCGCATCACCGACGTTGCCGATGGCCGCACCGTGGGCTCGGTCATCGCGGTGTACGGCGAGATCGCGGAAGGGCAGTTGATCCTCCCGGTCGACTCGTTCACGCCGTCGGGGGATGCTCGCGCGGTGCCGGTCGCCGATGGCGTCCAGGCGCGAGTGCTCGGCAGCTCGACTCCGCAGATCCTCAAGGCGCCGCAGGATATCGTGTTCCTCGACAAGGGCCGGCAGGCCGGCGTAGCCGCGGGCGACATCTTCGAGGTGCGCCGCTCGGAGGGACGCCGCTCCGATGGCGCCTCCACCGTCCCGGAAGTCATGGCCGTGCTGCAGGTCGTCCGCGTCGGTGAACGCAGCGCGACGGCCCGCGTCGTCAACGTGATCCTTCCGTCCTTCGGCGAAGGCGCCGAGTCGCGGCAGATCGGTCGCCTCCCCTCGTAGCACCCGCCGACCCGGCGGGAAAGCGGCGCTCCGGACCTCCGGGGCGCCGCTTTCATTTGCCCCGCCGCGGTTCCTTCACTGCGCATCCCTTCTATATTGCGAGCCGAACGGGCCCGTGGCCCCACCTGCCGGAACAACTTCGAGGAGCAATCGGGGCCATGACCAGACGCGTGCTAGTGGCGGGCGGAGCCGGCTTCATCGGCTCGCACATCGCCGAGGCCTATCTCGCCGACGGGTGGGAGGTCGAGATCATCGACGATCTCTCGCGGGGGAAGGAGCACAACGTTCCCTCCGGCGCCTGCTTCACGCGGCTCGACGTACGCTCGCCCGAGGCGCGAGAGCGCGTCGCACGGGGACGGTTCGATGTCGTGAACGTGCAGGCGGCTCAGATCGACGTCCGGCATTCGGTCGAACAGCCCGCCTACGATGCGGACATCAACCTGCTCGGCCTGATCAACCTCCTCGAAGGCGCCGGGTCGGGCGGGGTCGGACGCGTGGTGTTCGCGAGCAGCGGCGGCGTTCTCTACGGTGAGGCGGCGACGGTGCCGACGCCGGAAACCGCACCGAAGATGCCGGTGTCCCCGTACGGTGTGAGCAAGCTTGCGGGCGAGCACTACCTTCGCGCCCTCGCCGCGCTGCGCGGCTTCGAAGGGGTCGCGATGCGGTATGCGAACGTGTTCGGCCCGCGACAGGATCCGAAGTCCGAGGCCGGGGTCGTCTCGATCTTCGTTTCGCGCCTCCGCGCCGGGCAGGCGCTCACCATCTACGGCAACGGCAGGCAGACGCGCGACTACGTCTTCGTGCGCGATGTGGCGCGGGCCAACGTCCTGGCCAGCACCGCCCGGCTCCCGGTGCCCGACGAGCACGACGCGATCGGCTTCAATGTCGCGACGTCCACGGAGCTCAGCGTCGTCGAGCTGGCGGAGACGGTCGGTCGTGTCCTCGGCCGCACCCCGGACATCCGGTTCGAGGATGCACGGGCGGGCGAGCTGCAGCGCAGCTCGCTGGATACGAGCAAGGCGCGGCAGGTGCTCGGGTGGAAGCCGGAGTTCTCGTTCGAGTCCGGCCTGGCGGAGCTGATATCCTGGTTCGAGCGTGAGGAGAGAAACGGATGACCATGGTTCAGGGCGGCGCAGTCCCCATGTCCGGCATCGAGCTCCTCACGATGGCCAGCCTCGAGACGAAGATCGTCGTGGCGATCTGCGTGCTCTTCTCCGCGGCATCGTGGTTCGTGATCGGTCTCAAGTGGTGGCAGTTCCGCCGGCTCAACCGGCAGGCCGACCGGTTCTTCAATGCCATGGAGCGGAGCACGCGGCTGCAGGATGCCTATCAGGGCGTCATGAAGCTCCCGCCATCGCCGTACCAGCGGCTGTTCCGCGAAGCACTCCACTTCTACGACGAGCTGCGCCCCGGTGCCCTGCGAAGCGACCAGCCGCGCGAGACGCTGACCCCGACCCAGCTCGAGGCGCTCAAGATGGTGCTCGGGAAGGAGGTCGCCGCCGAGCGCGATCTCCTGGGTCACTATATCCCGTGGCTCGCGACCGTCGGCTCGGTCGGACCGCTCCTCGGGCTTCTTGGAACCACGATCGGCATCATCAACGCCTTTACGGGCATCGCGTCGCGCGGCTCGGGGAATCTCGCGGCCGTTGCGCCTGGCGTCGCGGAGGCGCTCGTCGCCACGTTCGCCGGCCTCGCGTGCGCGATCCCGGCCGTGATGGCGTACAACATCTTCGTGAATCGCGTGCGGCTCTTCACCGGCGAGCTGGAAGGCTTCGCCAATGAGCTGATCGGATCGATGGCCCGCGAGGGGCTGCTCTAGCATGGCGTTCGGGGGCATCGGCGGGATCGGCGGGGGTCGCGGGGATCTGCCGCTCAACGCGGAGATCAACGTCACCTCGCTCGTGGACGTGATGATGGTGCTGCTCATCGTGTTCATGATCACGGCACCGATGATGCAGGGCGGGGTGGACGTCGAGCTGCCGCGCGCCGAAGCGCGCCCGCTCGAGCCGAAGGAGGGGCTCGTCGTCACGGTCGACCGTGGCGGCCGCATCTTCGTCGACCAGACCGAAGTGACCTACGCGGACTTCCGCGTCACGTTCGCGTCGCTGGTCGCGGCCCGGAAGCCGACCGGCGTGTACCTCCGGGCGGACAACGGTGTCCCCTACGGTGAGGTCGTGCGGGTTCTCGCGGTGATCCGCGGGGCCGGGGTGCAGAACGTCGGGCTCGTCGCGCAGGAGGAGGAAAGCGCACGGTGATGGAGCGGGGGGGCGGGGAGCGTCCGCGAGGGGGGACCGGGGTCGGTCTCCTCTCGACGCTCCTCTTTCACGGAGCGGCCATCGGCATGCTCGGCGGCGTCGTAAGGGCGCCGGAGCCGTCGCCGCCGGTCTACGCCGTCGAGCTGGTGGCGGCCCCCGCACCGGCGCCGAAGCAGCGGCTCGCTCCGGAGGCCACGCCGACGCCTCCACCGGAGGAGCCGCCCGCGCCCGTCACGAGCACGCCCAAGCCCGCCGAAAAGGCGGTGCCTGTCGCCGAGAAGCCGAAGCCCCCGGTCGAGCCCCGTCCCGAGTCGGATCCTGCGCCGAAGACCTCGACGCCCGAGACGCCGGCACCCGGAGAGACCCCGAGCACCGGCCGTGACGCGACCACGATCAGCACGCCCGGCCTCGATTTCCCGTTCCCGGAATACCTCCGGAACATCATGAACCAGATCTACCGTCGCTGGCGCCGCCCGACCGGCAACGTGCCGCTGCGCGCGGAGATCTTCTTCCTCATCCGGCGCGATGGCTCGGTCGCCGAGCTTCGCTTCGTGAAGCGCTCAGGCAACTTCTCCTACGACCTCGAGGCGCAGGGCGCGATCGAGGCAGCAGGCAACGCTCGCGCCTTCGGTCAGCTCCCCGACGGATGGGAGAACGACGTGCTTCCGATCAGCTTCTACTTCGAACCCAGGGCCCAGTGATGCAACGCTCCGCTGCCATCCTGTTCCTCCTCGCACTCGGTGCCGTTCCCGCGGCGGCGCAGGACAATCGTGCCCAGGACGCGATCCGGATCGGTGTTACCTATCGACCGGGGACGCGCCCCGGCCTCGTGGTCCTTCCCGGGCCGGGCCTCGATTCCGTCCGCGCGATCGTCCGGCGCGACCTCGACTACAGCGACCAGTTCCAGATCATCGAGACGGGCAGCGGCGCGGGCACGGGCGCGGTGAACTACCAGTACTACCGCACGCAGTTCGGGGCGGATCACGCGGTCGAGCTCGTCGCGGCCGGCGGCGGCGTCACGGTGCGGCTCCACGATCTGGCCGCGGGCCGGGTCCGCAACCAGGCGACGGTGTCGCTCCCCGCGGGTGATGGCGGCGACTTTCGCATGGCCGTCCACCGCCTGAGCGATGAGATCGTGCGGTGGGCCGCCGGGACCGAAGGGTACGCGGCGAGCCGGCTCCTCTTCCTGAGCGGGAACCGGCTCTATCGGGTGGACAGCGACGGTGCGGGGGTCTCGCCGGTGACCCCCGCCGGCGAGAAGGCGCTCTCGAATGCCTGGGCGCCCGACGGGCGGCGGATCGCCTACACCCGCTTCGAGGCGGGGCGCGGCACGGTGGTGGTGCTCGATCTCTCCTCCGGGTCGTCGTTCGTGGCGCCCGGCACGCAGACGGACCTGAACTTCTCGCCGGCCTTCTCGCCGGACGGGCGGATGATCGCCTACGCCCGTGCGGAGGAGACCGGGGCGACCAACATCTTTACGGCCGACGTCTCGCAGCGCTGCTGTGTGCAACGCTTGACCGTGCGCGGCTTTGCGGACAACTTAAGCCCGACGTTCTCCCCTGACGGCCGGCGTGTCGCCTACGTATCGAGCCGCGCGGGGCCGCCCCAGATCTACGTGATGAGCGTCGATGGGACGGACCAGGAGCTGCTGGCGCCGTTCGATTTCGGTGTCACCGGTCCATCCTTTGCACCCGAGTGGTCACCGGATGGCGCGAGCGTGGTCTTTCATCGTGAAGTGTCGCGCAGCCCGCAGATCTTCATCCTCGACGTCGCGTCGGGCCGCGTCCGGCAGCTCACGTCGGTCGGCCGCAACGAGGATGCGACGTGGGCCCCGGACGGCCGCCACGTGGCGTTCGTCTCGGATCGCTCCGGGCGGCGGCAGGTCTGGATCGTGGACACCGAGACGGGTCGGGTCCGCCAGCTGAGCACACCGGGCGATGCCCGCCTACCTTCCTGGTCTCGTCGCATGGGCGGGACGGCAGTTTCCAACCCCTAGCAACCGGAGTCGATGATGCGCATTCGTACCTACCTTCCGCTCGTGGCCGCCCTGGCCATCGCGGCGGCATGCGGTGGTTCGCCGGATCCCGAGCAGCCGGTACCGCAGGCGGGGGTCGACAGCGCCGCGATCCGTCGCGCACGCCAGGACTCGATCGATGCGGAGAACCGGCGTCGGGCGGAGGAGGACGCGCGGCGGGCAGAGGCCGATCGGCTCGCGCGCGAGGCGGCGGATCGCGCCGCGGCCGTGCGCAACGACCTCACCGCGATGATCAACTTCGACTACAACGAAGCGAACGTGCGTTCCGAGGATCAGGGCAATCTCGACCGCAAGGCCGCGATCATGCAGGCCAACCCCACGCTCCGGATCCGCATCAGCGGGCATGCGGACGAGCGCGGCTCGGACGAGTACAATCTCGCGCTCGGCAACCGGCGCGCCGCCGCCGCGAAGCGGTACCTGACGAACAAGGGGATCGACGGCGCTCGCATCGACGTCATCTCGTTCGGTGAGGAGCGCCCGATCGCCGCGGGCACCGACGAAGGCGCCTATGCCCAGAATCGCCGCGACGAATTCGAGGCCATCGCGGGCGGCGACAACCTCGTCGCGCCGCAGTGAGACGCGCCGCGACCGCACTTGCGCTGATCGTCCTGGGAGCCTGTGCGACCACGGGCGACATCCGGCGACTGGAGAACGAGATCGCGCAGGTGCGGGACATCCAGACGCGGCGGGACGCCGAGCGCGCACGGCAGGTCGCGGAAGTGATGCGGATCCAGCAGCAGATGCTCGACTCGCTCGGCGCCACGCGGCAGGCCATGCGTACGCTGCGCGGCGACGTGCAGAACGACCTGTACGGCGTCCAGCAGCAGCTCGTGCAGCTGGGCGAGCTGACCGGGCAGAGCCAGCGGCGGCTCTCCGAGCTGCGGGCGCAGCTCGAGCGTCGTGGCGAGGAGATCGCCCAGGCGCAGGCGGCGGGCGACACCACGGCCGCCGCCGCTCCGGCCGGCCCCTCGGCCGAGCAGATCTACGAGACGTCGCTCGGCCAGCTCCGGCTCGGGAGTGCGGGCACCGCGCGCAGCGGCTTCGCCGAGCTGCTGCGCGCGCACCCGACGAGCGAGCGCGTACCCGATGCCCTGTACTACATCGGGCAAAGCTTCGAAACGGAGAACGCCGACTCCGCACTCGCCTACTACGACCAGGTGGTGCGGAATCACCCCGAGTCGCCGCGCTCGGCCTCGGCGCTGTACCACATCGGGCTGATCCGCGAGCGCGCCAACCGCAACGCGGAGGCGCGGCAGGCCTACCAGCGCGTGGTGGACAGCTATCCGAATTCCGACGAAGCGGCGCTCGCGCGGGATCGTCTGAGGGCGCTCGGGCGATAGCCCGGGCGCCGGCCCCACTGCCATGACCGCACCTGGCGGGGAGATGCCGTTCCTCG
>JAICNA010000178.1 GCA_025928955.1 Gemmatimonadales bacterium
CACGCCCTTCACCGTGAGGTCGCCCAGGAGGGTGAAGCTGCCCGTGCCGGTGGTGGGGAGGGGAAGCGCCACGCCACGCAGTGCGGTCGGCTCGAGCACGACGGTCGGGTTCGAGTCGGCGACGAGGATCCTGCGCCGGACGTATCCGTCGCGGCGCTCCTTGTCGCTCGTCAGTCCGCCAATCTGGATGACGAACTTCGACGCTCCGGGAATCACGCGCCCCGATTCGTCGAGCGAGATTCCGCCGGCCACTGCATTCGTCCTTCCCACGGCATCATTCGGAAGATCGAGCCCGGCAAGCTGCTCACGCACGAGGTATCTCACCTCGTTGCCGCCGGGCAGCACCTCGAGTCGCACCGCGGCGTCCGGGGCCACGCCGGTGGTGGTCTCGGAAGCCGCTGGAGCGGCACGCTCCGGGTCGCGCTCCACGTCCGCTTCCCCGGTGCACGCCGCGATCAGCAGCGCGAGCGGAACGCGAGTCCACGTCCCGCGATTCGTTGCACACGTCATCGATCGAAATCTCCAGGCGCGATCCGCGCCGGTCGAGTGATGGGCATCATCGAGGTGGCGGACGCCGCCCGCCGCGCTCGCGTCTCAGCGCCTGCCAGCGGTTCCACTGCTCCTCGGTGAGGACCGCCCTGATCGAGGCTTCGGTTTCGAGCGTCAGCTCTCGAATCCGCGGACGCGTCTCCCGCATGAGCGTGCGCGCCCGCACCTGCTGCAGCCGAAGGAGGCTGTCCACGGCCGCCTGCTGGTCGGGCGACAACCCCAGCTCCCGCGCCAGCTGCCCGGAGAAGCGGTCCCGGGCGCGGGTGGGGTCGAAACGCTCCCGCGGCATTGCGCCTGAGCGCCCGACGGCCAGCTCGCGGTCGGGACGCAGCACCCAGCGGTCGAGCGCCACGCCCGAGACGATCCCGAGCAGGAGCATCACCACGAGGACCGCTGCTGCGCTCACCGTTCCGCGATCGATCCGGGGTGTCATGCTATTCACCGTCCGCGAAGAGCGCGTAGACGAGCGATTCGCCGCCGAGCGACGCGACATCCGCGGGCAGGTCGTCGACCGCGGCGGTGGCGGCGATGTCCTCGAGGAAGACGGCATCCTCATCGGCGCGCCAGGCAAGGCCGGCTCCGAGCAGCGCGCTGGCCGCGAGCCCGGCCGGAATCGCGATACGAGCCCACCGTGAGGCTGCTGTGCGCCATCCTGCCGAGCGCCGGGCTGCGAGGCGGAAGCGCGCCGCGTCGGTGATCCGTGCTTCGAGTGCACGCCAGTCGGTTGCCGGAAGATCTCCGAAGGCAGCACGGTACGCGGCCGAGATCTCCGGATCGCCCGGCTCGATCTGTTCCATCTTCTCGTCAGCCATGGTCCCGCTCCTTCTTCCAGATTTCGAGCTCGGCGCGCAATCGCTTCCGTGCCGCGTGCAATGTCCAGCGCACCGTCGGCTCCGCTATCTCGAGCATGTCAGCAACCTCGCTCGTGGAGAACCCGTCCAGCTCGTACAACTGCACGACGAGCCGCTGCCGCTCGCTGAGCTCACCGATGGCGGCGCGGACGCGCTCGCCGGTCTCAGCCTCTTCGGCGAGTCGGTCCGGAGACGCGGCGGTATCCCCGATCGTCTCGGGGATCTCCTCCGTCACGCGCACCTTCCGCGCCCGGAACAGACTGGTGCCGCGGTTCACGAGGATCCGGAAGAACCAGGGGCCGAACGAGCGCTCCGCATCGAAGCCGTCGAGCTTGTCGAGCGCCGCGATGAACGCGTCCTGGACCAGGTCCTCGGCGTCCTGTCGCTGTCTGGTAAGCCGGTACGCCACGGCGAACGCCCGTCGTTCATAGCGGCGGACGAGCTCGCCGAACGCCTCCGTATCACCTTGCCGGACACGTCTGACGAGCTCCGATTCGCCGGACTGCGCCGAGGCGTGCGACCCCGTTCCGGAGACCATGCCTCGGCGCGATGTACTACCGTCAGCCGCGCGTCGGGCGACGCTGACCCGAATCCGGCATTCCCCGGCGCAGCGGACGGCGCTCGTGCTGCATCCGCTGCTCGAGGAGCTTTTCCTGCTCATCGGTCAGGACGGCCTTCACTTCGTCCTGCGCCTTGCGGTGGTTCTCAGCGAGCGCTGCATGCGCGCGGCTCACTTCCGGATGGGCGGCAAGGAACGCCTTCTGACGGTCGAGCATCTGCTGGCGCATTTCGAGCCGCTGCTCGGGTGTCATTGGCCCACGCTCGGTCCGCACCTCGGGACGAGGCCGGCCGGCCGTGTCGCTCCGCGCGGCCTTGATCGCCTCCAGGTGAGGCTTGTTCGCCTCGTCGATCCGCGCCTGGATGGCGGTGAGCCGGGTAACCTGTTCATCGGTCAGCTTGAGGCGCTCGCGCTGGGCGATCAGCCGCTGGATCGGCACCATCCGCCTGCCGCTCATTGCCCGATGCGGGCCGTCGGCATGTACGCGTGCCCGGGCACGGCTGGTGTCCTTCGTTTCTGTCTGGGCTGCGCCGGCCGCAAAGGGCACGGCCAGCAGGCCGGCGGCAAGGGCGAGCGAGGTGAGGCGGGTCATCGTGTCACTCCTGCAAAGGGTCCGGGCGGCCGAACGATGCCGCCACTGACAGTAGTACGCGCGGGGCGGCCGGAGCGTTTGGCCCGGCCACGTCCGCTCGCTCCCTCGCCGCGGTCCCTTCGGCTCTAGATTCCCCAATGCCTCATGAATCCGTCCTCATCGCGGGCGCCGGACCGATCGGGCTCGCATGCGCGATCTCCGCGCGCCGGCGGGGGCTCGACCCCCTCGTGATCGACGCCGGGCCCATTGTGTCTTCGATCGTGCAGTATCCGGTCGGCATGACCTTCTTCACAACCCCGGAACGGCTGGAGATCGGGAATCATCCCATCGTCTGTTCGGCCGCGAAGCCGACTCGCGAGGAGGCGATGATGTACTATCGCGGGATCGTGCGAGCGGAAGGGATCCGCGTTTTCACGTTCACGCGACTCGCCTCGGCCGCCCGCGAGTCCGCCGAAGGCACGATCCGGTGCACCCTCGTCCCGACGACTGGCGATCCCGCCACGCGCGAGCTCACGACCGACCGGCTCGTGCTCGCCACCGGCTATTTCGACCGCACCAACCGCCTCGGTGTTCCGGGCGAAGAGCTGCCGCACGTGACGCACTACGCCGACGAGGCGCACCGGTCCTTCGGGCGGGACGTGGTGGTGATAGGCGGCAAGAACTCCGCGGTCGAGATGGCACTGGCCCTCTGGCGTGCCGGGGCGCGGGTGACACTGGTCTACCGCGGAACCGGCTTCAAACCGAGCGTGAAGTACTGGCTGCGGCCCGACATCGAGAACCGGATCAGGAACGGCGAGATCGCATCCCGGTTCGCTGCGACGGTGACCTCGATTTCATCGACGCACGTCGCCATCCGGACTGCCGACGGCGGCGATGAGAGGCTTGCCGCCGACCGCGTCTATGCCCTGATCGGATTCCTCCCCGATTTCGACCTCTTTCAGCGCATCGGAATCGAGCTCGACCCTGTCACCGGACGGCCGCGACTCGATCCGGAGTCGCTGGAGACGAACGTTCCCGGCGTCCACATGGCGGGGAGCATCGTGGCCGGCCGCGACATCTCGGAGGTCTTCATCGAGAACGGGCGGTGGGATGGCGAGAAGATCTTCGGCGACGCGGAGGCGCGCCGCCGGGCATCGGTGCGTCTCGGCGAGACGCCTCGGCCGGTGGGTGAATGACGGTTCCTAGTCCTTCGCGGGCCTGGCAAAGCCTTTCAGTTCGTCCGGGTACTGCTCGACGACGCCGGGCGGCGCTTCCACCTTCCGCTTCGTCAGCATCGATTCGAGCATCAGGGCATTCACGAGGGCCTGGGCACGGTAGTGGTTGTTCGTGATCACGTACGTCTCACGGGTCGCCTTTGCGATTTCCCTCGTCCGCTTCACCCAGGGCTCGAGCTCCTCGGGCGGATAGAGATAGTCGTACCGCGCCTCGACCCCCGCATCCTTCCGGAACCAGTCCGCGTAGTTGCGTCCGTGCACGCGGACGTAGCCCACCTGCGACGTGACGCGCGAGCTCGGGCCGATGCTCTGCCGGAAGAGCGGCTGGTCGATGTTCACGAAGCCGATGCCGCGCTCGACCAGCTCTTCATAGAAATCGGGAACGTTCCAGGAGGCGTGGCGCACTTCGATCACCTGGGGAAACCTCGCAAACGTTCGCGTGACGTCGTCGAGCCACTGCCGGTTCTCGTCGGTACGGCGGAACGACCAGGGAAACTGCAGCAGCAGTGCGCCGAGGCGCCCCTGATCGTGCAGCGGGCCGATGCCGGCGCACGCCTCCCGGATCTCGGCGCGCGTGAACGCGGTTTTCCGCTCGTGGGTGAAGCGCCGCCAGAGCTTGGCCGTAAACGTGAAGTCCGGATTCCCCGCGACACGTGTGACCCATTTCCTCGCCGTCGCGGCGGCGGGCGGGCCGTAGAAGCTGCTGTTGATCTCGATCGTGTCGAAGAAGCGGGCGATCCAGGCGAGGCGATCGAACTCAGGGGGAGGCGGCGAGGGATACGCGATCCCGGCCCAGTCCTTGTAATCCCAGCCAGCCGGTCCGACGCGGATCATGCTGCAATGTCGGCCGCGCGCGGGAGGCGCGGTGTGAGGCGCCTCACCGGACGAGCGTTGGCGCGCCAGCCGACGCGGGTTCAGGCTGGCTGGGGCGTGGCCGCGTAGCCGTCGGTCGTGAGCGCCCGCGCGATGGCCTCGGGGGTGGTTTCGCCCTCGGGGTAGCGGACGACGGCACTGCCGAGCTCGAGGCTCACGATCTCGACGCCGGGGATCCGCTGCAAGGTCGAGCGCACACGGCCGACGCAGTGACCACAGCTCATGCCTTCGATATGCAATCGCGTTTCGTTCATTGCGCTTCGACCTCGTCGAGTACGATGACCTGGTCCCCGGGCTCGAGCGTCCAGCGCTTGTCGCGGGACGGGTTGAGCCGCAGTCCGCCGGTCGGTTGTGCGGCGTCCTGGGAGATCCTGACGCCGAGCGCCACGCCGCCGCGCATAGCGGCGGCCTGCTGGATGTCGTCGAACCCCACCTCCCGCCCGGCAAGGCCGAGCGCGGCCGCATCCTGGAAGGTGACGGCGCAGCCTGACGGGCCGAACAGCTCGTCGAAGACGGGTCCCAGCTCCGGCCGCAACGCCACCTGCGCCAGGATCCGGCTCACGATCTGCGGGCTGACGAAGACCTCGGCCGGCTGCTCCCGGAACAGCGCGAGGTTGCCGGGGTCCATGAGCTCGGCGAGCACATGCGGTCGCGCGCCATTGCCGAGCTGCTCGCGGAGGAGCAGGTAGCCGAGCACGGTGCGTGCGTCGGATTCCTCGCGGCCGGGAAGCCAGCTGCTGCCGAGCAGAAGAATATGATCGTATCCGGCGGGATCGAGGGGGGCGAGATCGGACGGGACGGTGTAGTCCGCTTCGATCTGACGCACGCGGACGCGCGCCGGCCCGGCGTCGTATCTGGCGAGCTCGCGTTCGCGCTCCAGGGCGGGGAGAGCCGAGACGATATCGAGCTCGAACTGATCGCGCTCGTACGCACCGAAGCCGGCGACGAGCGCAGGCACCCGATGGCTCCAGCCGAGCACGAGGATCCGGCGTGGCGGCCGCGGCGGCCCCTGCCGCGGCGCGATCCCGGCAGCAGCGGCGGGGGGCGGGAGGGCAGCCACCGTAGACTCGGCGGAGGGATCGGTGTCATC
>JAICNA010000043.1 GCA_025928955.1 Gemmatimonadales bacterium
CGGGGGTCATTCGGCGGTGCTCGGCATGGAGCCTCGGTTGCTGGCGATTCGCTGCTGCGGCAACGCGGTTCGGACGTCCGCGATCGGGGCGCGGGGCGGTTCAGTTCGAGGCGTCGAGTCCACTCGCAGCACCATGGAGGATGACAGGGCGCCGGGCGGAAATGCAACGAGGCACCGATCGGTGCCTCGTCATTCGTACCGCTCAGCAGCGTCGCGTCAGCCGCACTCGCTGAATCCGCACACGTGGCACTTGACGCACCCTTCCGCGTACTCCAGCTGCGATCCGCAGTCGGGGCACGCCCCCGAAAGCGTCTGCTGCATCCCGCCGAAGATCATCTGCTCGTTCCCCTGCGCGACGCTCTGCACCATCTGCGCGACCGGATGCTCGCCAGTGCTGGGGAGGAGCTCCTGCTGCACCCCCTGCTTGTCGAGCATCCAGCGCTCGATCGCAATGCCGACGGCGTCAGGCACCGACAGGATCTTGTTGGCGCCGAGGCCGATGACACGGTCGGAGCTGATGCCGCGAAGCTGACGGTGGATTTCCTTCATCGGAATGCCCGACCTGAGCGAGAGACTGATCAGGCGCCCGATCGCCTCGACGTCCGCCATGAGCGCGCCGCCGGCCTTGCCAAGGCTCATGAACACTTCGAACGGCTGGCCCTTGTCGTCCTCGGTGATCGTGACGTAGAGCGTGCCGAGGGGGGTCTCGACGCGGCGCGTCGTGCCGCGGAGCATCTCCGGCCGCGAGCGCTTCTGCCGGCGATTGAGATTCTCCGCCTCGAGGTCGTGCACCAGCTTGCGAAGCCGCCCGAGCTCCGCCTGTGCCTCGGCCAGCTCGCCGCGCAGATCGGCCTCGGCAGCGCGGAGTACCTCGCTGCCCGCCACGACGGAACCTGCCAGGTCCCCGCGTGCCTCGGCCTTTCCGCTCGACGTTGCCTGCTCCTGGACCTTCTTGGCCGTGGAGCCGGTGGAGAGGACCTGCATGTCGCGGCTGCCGTCGCGATAGACGGTCACGCCCTTGCAGTCCAGCTTGTAGGCCAGGCGATAGATTTCCTCGACGTATTCCTCGGTGGCGTCCTGGGCGAAATTGCAGGTCTTCGAGATGGCGCTGTCGTTGTACTCCTGGAACGCCGCCTGCATCCGGATGTGCCACTCCGGCTTGATGTGGTTGGCGGTGACGAATACGCGCTGCCACTTCGCCGGCACCTCATCGAACGCGATGTGGCCTGCCTGCGCGATCTTCTGCATCAGCGCCTCGGAGTACCATCCCTCCTTCTTCGCGATCGCAACGAAGTCGTCGTTCACGTCCGGCATCAGCACGCCGGCCTGGTTCCGCATGAACGCGACGGCGAAGAGCGGCTCGATTCCGGAGCTGCAGGTCGCGATGATCGAGATCGTCCCGGTCGGAGCGACGGTGGTGACGTTGCAGTTGCGGAGCTTCCGCATCGGGCGGATGCGCTCTCCCTCCGGCCCGCGGGCACACGTCTCGTCCGGGCCCCAGATGCTCCGCTCCCACTCGGCGAACGTGCCGCGCTTCTCCGCGAGCCGCTCGGAGGCCACCTTGGCCTCGTCGTCCACGAACTTCTGGATCCTGCGCCCGAGCTCCACCGCCTCGTCCGAGTCGTAGGCGACGCCCAGCCGGATGAAGAGGTCGGCGAGGCCCATGACGCCAAGGCCGATGCGCCGGATCCGCTGGGCCAGGTCCGTGATCTCCGGCAGCGGGTACTGGTTCGCGTCGATGACGTTCTCGAGGAAGTGCGTCGTGAGGTGCACGACCCGCCGCAGGTGATCCCAGTCGATCGCCCCGTCCTTCACGAACGCACCGAGGTTGATCGAGCCGAGGTTGCAGACGTCGTAGGGGAGGAGCGGCTGCTCCCCGCACGGGTTCGTCGCTTCGTAGGCGCCGAGGTGCGGCACGGGGTTGTAGTAGTTCGCGCGATCGATGAAGAACACCCCGGGCTCGCCGGTCTTCCAGGCGCCGTGGATGATGCGGTGCCAGACGTCCCGTGCCTTGAGCTTGCCCGTCACGGCGCCGGACTTCGGGTGCAGGAGATCGTAGTCCGTATCCGCCTCGACCGCCGCCATGAACGCATCGGTCACCGCCACCGAGATGTTGAAGTTGGTGACCTTCGTGATGTCGTCCTTGCAGGTGATGAAGTCCATGATGTCCGGGTGATCCACCCGCAGGATCCCCATGTTGGCGCCCCGTCGGGTACCCCCCTGCTTCACGACGTCGGTCGACGCGTCGAACAGGCTCATGAACGACACCGGGCCGGACGCGACACCCATGGTCGAGCGGACGATGTCGTTCTTGGGCCGGAGCCGCGAGAAGCTGAACCCGGTGCCACCGCCGGACTGGTGGACCAGTGCCATGGCGCGCAGCGTGTCGTAGATGCCGCTCTTCCCGTTGGAGAGCGCGTCGTCGACCGGGAGGACGAAGCAGGCGGAGAGCTGGCCGAGCGGACGGCCGGCATTCATGAGCGTGGGCGAGTTCGGCATGAAGTAGCGCTGGGCCATGAGCCCGTAGAACGCCTCGGCCGCCTCCGCGACGGCCCCTTCCGAGGCGCCATACTTCCGGTCGGCTTCCGCGATCGTCCGCGCCACGCGCCAGAACAGATCCTCGGGTCGTTCCACCGGCTTGCCCTGGTCGTCCTTCACGAGATAGCGCTTTTCCAGCACCGTGATGGCATTGGGCGACAGCGAAACCGGTTCCCGGGGGATCTGGGAATTCATGCGCGGCTCTCCGACTTCGAAGTATTGGGCGAGGGGCTGCGGGGCGCGGAATCGCGCGGCGCTGCTGCGGTCACCGAAACGGAGGCGCAAAGTAGGCGGAATTCGAGGCCTGCACAATACGCCGGAAAATGCCCGTAGTGACGCACAAAATCGATCCCCACATCACAAATATAATTCCCCCTTCGCACGAGCCTTCCGCGTGTGGAAAAGACAGTGCCGCGACAGGGTGCGACAGCGACCCGTTACCTGTCCCCGGCGAGGTGCGCGGAACTTCCTTCCAGCGGATATCTGCCGGCGCGATGAGCGCGCGACTGCTCGACATAGTGCCGCCAGGTCCCCGCGATCCGCTCCGCCAGCGCAGCATCCACCTGCCGGACGATGCGCCCCGGCACGCCCATGACGAGGGAGCCCGGCGGCACCTGCATCCCTTCCGGGATGACCGCACCCGCCGCGACCACGCTCCCGGTCCCGATCCGGACGCCGTTGAGCAGCACGCTCCCCATGCCGATGAGCGAGTCGTGCTCGACGGTGCAGCCGTGGAGGATCACGCGATGACCCACGCCGACGCGCTCGCCGATCGTGCACGGCACCCCCTCATCGACGTGGACGATCGTACCGTCCTGAATGTTGCTGTCGGCCCCGATCGTGATCGGCGCCATGTCACCCCGTACAACGGACAGGTACCAGATACTGGCGCGAGCGCCGAGCGTGACATCGCCGAGCACGACGGCCGTCGGCGCGATGAAGGCGGATGGGTCGATCCGGGGAGACTGGCTCACTGCGGGGCAGGCCTCACCTCGAGCGGGACCCATGCGTCCACCGGGGCACCGACCTTCGTCGCCGGACTCCACGCGAGCTGCTGCACGAACGCGACGGCGGCCTGATCGAACTCGCGGCTGCCGGAGCTCCGGCGCGATCGGACCGCGGCCGTGCGGCCCCCGGCGGAGACCTGCACCCAGACCAGCGTCCCCTGCTCCGGCGCTGCAGCCCCCGCCGGCACCGGTATGAACGGCGCGACCGCGGGCCTCGGACGCGCGTCGAAGCACTGCGACGCGTCGTAGGACGCTCCCGGCTCGCACGGCCCGGTTTCCGCGCTGCGACGCGCGACCGGAGCACCCGGCAGCGGGCCCGCCGCGCCTCGGCGAGGAGCCGGCGCGCTGGTCGGGACGAGTGTCGGTGCGTAGTCGAGCGTGTCGTCGGCGCGGATCGTCACCGTATCGATGTGGAAATGATGGAGCGGAGCCGAGATCGCGATCTCGTGACGGCCTGTGGGCAGAATCGAGACGGCGGCGGTCGGCACCTGCTGGTCGATCTGCACGATCGAGCCGCGCGGGATCCCGCGCACCCTGAGACCGCCGGTGCCGACGGTTGCCGGCGGCCGCTCCTGCCCCGCGCCACGCATCGCGGCCGCGGCTGCTGCGGGTGCTCCGGCCGGCGCGGCCGGCGCGGCGGGTGCAGCCGCCTCGACGGTGGAGTCGGTGCCCGGCAGGGCCGAGTCGCGCGTGGCGGCCGGCGCGTCCGGGGAAGACCCGCCCAGGGTCCCGAGACGCGACCACGCGGTCGCGCCGCCCCCCAGCGCGAGCAGCACCAGCACCCATGGCCAGAGCGGGCGGTCGGGTCCTTTCATCGCAGCGGAGCGATGCGCCACGCGGCGCTGCGCATAAACGGGCGCGCCGGCGGGGGCGGGTGCCGGGCTCGATACGGGCGAGGCCCGCACCGGTGAGGTTCCCGGAGGCGTGGTGTGGACCGGCGTCGTACGGATCGGCGTCGTTCGGGCCGGTGTCGTCCGTGGCACGGCATCCGGTGCCGGGAGGGCGCGCTCGGCGAAAGATGCCGGCGGGAGCTCGAGGCGCGGGGCCGCCACCGTGTCCGCGAGTGCCGCTTCCGCCGCGCGCCGGCGGCGAAGCGGGCCGGGCGCGGCCACCGGGTCGACCTGCAACGCGGCCACGAGCTCATCGCAGTCCTGGTAGCGATCGCCCGGGTCCTTCGCGAGCATGCGGCGGATGACCTCGAAGAGGCGGCGCTCGTCGATCGAGGCGAGCGGCGGCGTCGGAACCGGCTCGGTGATGTGCTTGTAGCCGATCGAGAAGCTGTCGTCGCCGTCGTACGGGACGCGCCCGGTGAGACACTGGAAGGCGACGACGCCGAGGCTGTACAGGTCACTGCGCCCGTCGGTGTTCTGCGCGCGGGCCTGCTCGGGACTCATGTAGTGCGGCGTACCGATCGACATCCCCGTGCCGGTGAGCCGCTGCCCGCTCGCCGCCTTCGCGATGCCGAAGTCGGTGAGTACGCTCTGCCCGAATTCGTCGAACATGATGTTGTCGGGCTTGATGTCCCGATGCACGACACCCTGCCGCGCCGCGTAGCCGAGTGCGCGACCCGCCTCGATCAGGATGCGGCGGATCTCGGGCGGCGACAGCGTGCGGCGGTCGGCGAGCACCGACGCGAGCGAGCCGCCGCGCAGGTACTTCATGACGAAGAAGATCACGCGTCCCGTCTGACCGACACGATAGATCGGGATGATGTTCGGATGCTCGAGCTGCGCGCTCGTGCGCGCCTCACGCTGGAAGCGCTCGACGAACTCCCGGTCGAACGCGAACGTGAACGGCAGCACCTTGACGGCGACCTGATGCTCCAGCTGCCGGTCGCGCGCGCGGTAGACGAGCGCCATGCCCCCGCGGCCCAGCTCCTCGAGCACCTCGTACTCGTTGGCGAGGGCTTCGCGGACCAGGTCGAAATCCGTGATCTCCCCCGTGGCCAGCGCCGCAACCGGCGTCGTCACGGCGAGATCGAAACCGCAGGATGAGCAGAAACGGGAAGAAGTGGGAACGTCGCTTCCGCAACGGGAGCAGCGCATGCGACGAAGCTACCGGGCGGCGGTTCCGCGAGTCAAGCGGACCGCTGGCGCGGCGCGGTGCAAAGCATCGCACTTTGCAGTGGCGCAATGCGTCGCAGCAGAAGTCGAGGCGCCGGGCGCCGGGAAAAGCGGGTCAGGGAGGATTGGCACGAGGTATGCGATGCAAGACACTGCACCCTGAGCGTTCACATCGACCGGGAGTCGACGTGGTCCCGTTTCACACCGTGGCCTTTGCGCAGCAGAAGCTTCGGAGCGCCGTCCGTCGCGCGGCAGCGCAGCATCAGAACCTGCAGTACGGGTTCGTGATCCATGCCCGCCGCCGCGGGGCGCGCAACGCGCTCGGAGTGATCACGCTCAGCGGCGAGAGCCTCGCGCTCACGCCCCGGCTGCTCGAAGGTCTCACCGGACGGACCCTGCGGCTGTTCGGCACCGCACCGATCCAGCTCTCGGCCGGTGCCACGATCGGATCCGATCTCGAGCTCCGCGCCAAGGCGGACCTCGCGCTCGCCTCCGTGATGATGCAGGTCGATGGCGTCACCGATCCCGCCGCATCGGGCCACGTCGTCGAAGTCGAGGCGGCCGTCATGGCGGATGCGCTCGCGCAGCCGCTCGTGGTGCTCACGACGGAGCGGCCCGAGACCTGGCCGCTGTAGGCCGATCCCGGGCCGCTCCTGGCTCCTACCGTTCTATTCGACGACCTGGAACTGCTGCTGGCGGCGATCCCTGCGCCCGGCGCCGTCGGTCACGGTCACTTCCAGCGTGTACATCCCCGGCTTCAGGTCTTCCAGCGCGATCTCGCGCTGCACGCCGCTCGACGGCGTGGCCTCCTCCTCGAAGCGTACCGTGATTGCCGCGCCGCCCCCACCGAAGATCTTCTGCATGAGCGTGCGGTTCCCCGTCCCCCGCTTCACCGCCACCTGCGTTGCGTAACGTTCTCCCGGCGCGATCCCCAGGACTTCGTAGAACACGCGCATCGATTCGCCCGAGCGGTATGTGCGGAGCGGGTTGAAGAACACCGTGTCGCCCGGGGCCTGCTCCCATACCAGGTTCGCGGTGCGCGAGCCGAGCACGACATCGCTGAGCGACGGACCGGCCGACGGGCGAGCGACGGCGCGCACGCTGTCCCGCGGCGTCACCATGCCGGCGTCTTCCCCCTGCTGCAGTGCGAGCCGATACGTGAGCCGCCCTTCGGTCACCGGCACCGCCACGCGCCCGACGAGATGCTCCGCCGCCGGCACTTCCCGCGGCGACAGGAAGCGGCGCGTCGTATCCACGGAGGCGACCACGTCGCCCGCTTCGTCGAGTGCCATGAAGCGGAGACGGACCGTATACATGAATCCCCGGTTCATGCGCACCGGCACCAGCGCCGAGCCGGGAATGGCATACGTGACGTGGACGACGGGCCGCCCCTCCGCCGTTCCAACCGCGAGCACCTCCACGCGTGCGGGGAGCTCCTTCGCGAAGCGAAGGCCGTAGCTGTCCGTCGTCGTTCCGATGCGCAGGCTCGTCCGCCCCAGGCGACGCTCGTCGGCCTGGTAGCGTGCCGCGCTGACGCGACCCACCCGCTGGAGCCGGGCGTACATCGGTGAGAGCTGCTCCCGCGAGAGGAGCAGCTCCTCCGCCCGGCTTCCGAGGTCCGTCAGCACCGGCGTGCGCTGCGTCTCCTGGAGCAGCACGGCGCCGCTGAACCCGAGGACGTCGAAGATGCTCTCGACGAGCTTGTAGTCCTGCACATCCTCGCGCGAGATGAAGTGGAACACGAGCTCGCCGTCGGGGCGCGTGTAGCGCCACGACTCGTTGGTGTAGACATTCGGCGAATGGTACGACGCGCGGGCGTCCGGAGCGCCGTGACGGAGATAGATGATGCCACGGTCGTCGAAGTCCTCGCTGCCGGAGCGGAACCGCTCCACGATATCGTAGTGCCGATTGGTCGATGCGAGCGCAAAATTCCGCCGCGCGTAGTAGTAGCGGCGGTAATGCTCGGCGAGCCGGGAACCGGGGATCTGCAGCTCGGTCTTGTCGCGCTCGCCCCAGAAGGCGCGGAGGAGCGCGGCGCGGCTGCTGCCGCTCGACCGGTCGAACGCCTCGAGCACCGTGTCGCTCGCGATGAGCGCCAGGTCCTTCCGGTAGGCTTCTACCGCGAGTGAGTCGTTCGCTCCGGCACCCTCGTAATAGGCGAGCTGCGCGTCGAGCCGGCCCGTCATGAGCCCCGTCCGGGCGACCTCGAGGAGGCCCAGCGCGCGGTTCGGCCCCGTGGCCACGTAGCGGCGGAAGGCGGCGATCGCCGAGTCGGGATCGCCGACTTCGCGTTCGACCCGCCCGCGCGCGAGCAGCACGTCGGCGTGCTCGCTGCTCGGCGTCGCGGCGGCCTGGCGCAACGCGTCCAGCGCCACGCCCAGCTTGATGTTGACCCGCTGCCGGAGCGCGGTATTCGCCAGCTCCACGAGGCCGACCACGAACGACGGATCGACGGCGGCCGAGCGCGCGAACGCGACCGCCGAGCGGGTGAGCGCATCCTTGCCCATCATCGTCTGCAGGCCGGCCACCACCGAGACCTTGGAGTCGCCGACGCCGTACTCGGCGAGGCCCATCCCGAACCAGGGATAGGGCCAATCCGGAGCGAGGTCGATGGCCCACTGGAACTCGGACGCGGCGTCGTCATAGTGCGACTTGCTCGCCAGCTCACCGAGCCGGAGGGCGATGAAGCCGAGACGGAGATGGAGGAGGGGGTTGCTGCGGTCGGTCTTGGCGAGCTCGATGCCGCGGGCTTCGAGGGCGCTGAGGGCGACGGTATCGGTAACCGCGGCGAGCGAATCTCGCAGCCGCTCCAGCGCCGCGCGATCCTCGGGTGCCTGCGCCAGGACCGGCGCAGGGAGGATCGCGAGCAGGGCGCCGAGGGCAACGCGCGAGGCTGCGCGGCGACAGGCACGGAGAGGCATGGCAGGATCCATCATCTTTGATTCGGGGAGACGCCCGAAGCGCGTCCCCCGACACGTCTAGCGATCGCCGGCTCGCTCGCGGAGGAAACTGCGGAGCCCCTGGAAGACACCCCGCGCGTAGCGGAGGCGTCCCTCTTCGGAACGAAGGGCCGCCTCCTGTTCGGGCACCATCATGAAGAGGCCCTCGGTCAGGATCGCCGGCATCCAGGTGGGGCGCACGAGAGCCAGGTCCCCCCTGCCGATCCCGAGATCGCGAAGCCCGAGCTGCGACACGAGGGCCCTCTGCACCGCCGCGGCGAGCGGGATGCTGCGCGGGTGGTTGTAGAACACGCTCGTGCCGTTGTTCGGGAACGGATTCACGCCGTCCGGCAGCGCGTTGTTGTGTATCGATACGAGGAGGTCCGCACCCGCGGTTTCTGCGAGTCGGGGACGGGCGCCCAGATCGACGGCCGAATCGGAGGTCCGGGTCATCAGCACCCGGGCGCCCGCGTCCAGCAGCAGCTCGCGCAGCCGCAGCGCGACGCCCAGGTTCGCCTCCGCCTCGCTGAGGCCCGTCGGCCCCGAGGCCCCGGCAGGCGGATGGCCGGGATCCACGGCAATGAGGAGGCCCGCGAGCGGATTCCGCTCGTCGATCATTGGCGGGCGACGGATCTCCAGAAGAAGATCCCCGCGATCCCACCCGCTCCGGAACCCCCAGACCGGACGGGAGAGGAGCACCGTGAGCCGCACGCCTTCGGGGAGCTGCGTCCAGGCCATTCGCGACACGAGCGGATCGTCCTGCCCGTAGCGAATCCAGTTCACGTCCCCCGAGGCACCGAAGATGGTGATCTCGAGCTCGCGCTCCCGCTCGACGATCTGAAACGGTGCGCGATCGCTGAGCGGAATGCGCAGCGTGGCACGGTCCGCGAGCGGCGTGAGCGTGACGGACCCGACGATCGCGCGCGGCGCGGGGCCCGGCACGGGGTGCACGTCCGCGGCCGGCACCCAGGCGAACAGCCCGGGCGCGAGCCGGAGGCGCAGATCCCCGTTGACGCGGCCGGCCGCTGCGGCGCGAGTGCCGGCCGGCCAGAACCAGTGGTACGTGGCGCCCGGATGCGCGCGCCCGATCGTGATGCCGTCCCCGCCCTGCGCGGGGTCGTCGGCCAGCTCGACGGCATGCGGGAGCGAATCGAGAAGGGTCAGCCGGAGGCGCCAGGGGACGCGAACGGTATCGGCCCCGCGAATTGCCTCGACCACGACGCCGGTATCGGCCAGCGCACGGCCCCGGATCGACGCGATGTTGCGATCCTCGGCCGGGCGACGCGCGAGATTCTGCGTGTCCCGATCGAAGGCGCGAATGCCCCATGCGACGTCATCGAGCCGGCGGTCCGGCGAGAAGGTCGCCAGCACCGTCGTGCCCTCGACGAGCCGCACCTCCGCGCCCGGAGCGGCGCGCACGCTCAGCGAGAGGAATTCGTCGGAAGGCCACTCGACCGAGCCTTGCGGGGCGAGCGACGAGGAATCGATCCACGTCGCGACCGCGGGCCGATACCGCGCGGGGCGTCGCAGCTCGAGCGTGACCCGCTGACTGTCGAGCGGCGTCCGCGCAACGAGCTCGAGACGCATCACGGTGTCCGGCGGAAGCGCGACCCACGCGAGCCACGCGCCGTTCGGAGCGACGCGCACCGGGGCGCCGTCTATCGTCAGCGTCGCGTCCCCGGTGCCGGTCGTACCGAAGAGGAAGCTCGAGTCCGCGGCATCGACGACGGCGCCCGCCGCGGGATACTGCACGCGCAGCTGCAGCGGGCCGACGATCGAATCGACGTCCGGGAGATTCCCTGCCGCCGCCTCGACGAGCGCCGCGGGCGAGGTATCCACCGGAGCCGGCAGGCCGGGCGGTAGAGCGGCTGTGCGGGAGCATGCGACGACGAGTGGAGCGGCGAGCAGAAGGCCGAGACGGCGGGTCATTGGTCCAAGGTACTCAGCCACCGGAAGTTACGCCAAACCGACGTTGACGCTTGTCCCTGCGATTTCTAGATTCCCCAATCCCTGATCGCCCTGCCACGGAAAGGCGCGCGCGTGACGCAGTTGGATCGAGCCGCGGAAACGGTACGGCCGCGTTCGCCGCTGCCCCTGATCCTGGGGCTCGTCGCGGTGGCCATTGCCGTCGTGGTGCTCTTCGCGAGCAGCCGCCGGAGCGAGGTCCCGGACCCGGCCGGGCCACTGCCCGCGCCGGTGCCGGAGGACAGTGTGACCCAGGACTCTGTTCCATCCGCTACGCGCGAGTCCGTGCCGGGGGATCAGCCGATCCAGAGCGCACCTGCGGGCCGTCCCGTTCCATCAACGGATCCCGCCCCGCGCGCCAGCCAGGACACCGCCGACTCGGTACGGCCGCCGATCGGCGACCCGGCGGCCCTTCCCCGCCCCCCTGTGACGCTCCCCCGCCCCGAACGGGATTCGACCGGAGATCGGCCTTGAGCGGATCGCTCAAGGTCTCGGTCTTCGGCAAGACCGATCTCGGACAGAGCCGGGATCACAACGAGGACACCTTCCTGGTCGCCGACCTCTCGACGGGGAAGGCGAGCCTGCTCCCCGACGTGCGCGATCATGAGCTCGGGCCGCGCGGCTCGCTGTTCGTCGTCGCGGACGGCATGGGTGGGGCCGCGGCAGGCGAGCTCGCGAGCTCGATGGCGGTGGACATCATCTATCGCCATCTCTCCACGGCCTGGGCCAGCGATCCCGACACCTCCGGGGCGCGGTTCGCGTTTCGCGTGCGCGAGGCCGTCGAGCTCGCCAATCGCGAGCTCTACGCCTACGCCCAGGACCATCCCGAGGTCCGGGGCATGGGCACCACCGTGACGCTCGCCGGCGTCTTCGGCACCGACCTCATCCTGGCGCAGATCGGCGACAGCCGGGGGTACCTCGTGCGCGAGGGCCGCGCGATCCAGCTCACGCGCGACCAGTCCCTCACCCAGCGACTGGTCGATGCCGGCGAGCTCACCGAAGAGGAGGCGGAGCGGAGCGAGCGACGGAACATCATCCTCCAGGCGCTCGGCCCCGACGCGCGAGTCCGCGTGGACCTGAGCCAGCAGTCGCTCCGGCGCGGCGACCTCCTCGTCATGTGCTCCGACGGATTGTCGGGATCCGTGCGGAAGGATGAGATCGCCGAGCTGGCGACACTCTATCCCGAGCTTCCGGCGCTCTGCGGGCGGCTGATCGACCTCGCCAACGAGCGCGGAGGGCCGGACAACATCACGGTGGTCGCGGCGCGTTTCGACGGTGACGCGCTGCCCGTTGCGGACGGCACCGGCGAGGTCGGGTACTTCACGCTCGACGGCATGGAGCCCGATACCGGGGAGCACCTCGCCGAAGAGGCGCCCGAGGCGGAGGCGCCCGCGCCGACGGCCGCACCGGTCGCGCCACGGCTGCTGCTCCTCGGCGCCGCCGTCATTGCCATCCTCGCCGCGGTGCTGCTGTTCCTCTGACCGGCCGCCCGACCGCCGCGCGCGCATCGCCGCTGCCCGTCCGCCTCGCGTGGATCGCGGCGATCGCGTTCTCCTCCGGCTTCCCCTTCGGCTTCTTCAACGAACTCGTCCCGGTCTATCTCCGCTCTCGCGGCACGTCGCTCGAGCTGATCGGCCTCGCGTCGTGGGCGTCGCTTCCCTGGGCGCTCAAGTTCCTCTGGGCGCCGCTCGTCGACCGGGTCGGCTCCCGGAAGGTGTGGATCATCGGGTGCCAGGTCGGCATTGCGACGGTCCTCGCCGGATTCGTTTTCGCCGTGCCCGGGGGCACCCCGTTCTTCGCGCTGCTGTTCGCACTCGTCGCGCTCTCCGCGACGCAGGACATCGCGGTGGACGCGTCCACCATCGAGATGTCGTCGAAGGAGGAGCTCGGGCCCGCGAACGGGATCCGCGTCACCTCCTATCGCATCGCGATGATCGTGGCGGGCGGCGTGATGGTCGGACTGTCCGCCTCGCTCGGCTGGAGCCGGCTCTTTCTCGCCGCGGCGGCGTTCTTCCTCCTGCTCGCCCTCGTCAACGTCCGGCTCCCGCTCGCCGATCGAGCGCCTGCGGCGAAGGAACCGATCTTCGAGCCGATCCGCGATCTCCTGACGAGTCCCGGGATCGCCGGCGTCATCTGCTTCGTGCTGCTCTTCAAGCTCGGAGATCTCGCGCTCACGCCGATGGTCAAGCCGTTCTGGCTCGACTCGGGGTTCAGCGTCGAGCAGATCGGCTGGGTGCAGACGACGCTCGGCGTGGGCGCGTCGATCGTGGGCGCGCTGGCGGGCGGTGCGCTCACGGCGAAGCTCGGCACGTTCCGCGCGCTGTGGATGCTGGGCGCCGTGCAGGCGCTCTCGAACCTGGGCTACTATCTCGCCGCAGCAGCGGGAGCGCCCGCCGGCATGATGTACACCGCCGCCATCATCGAGCAGTTCACCATGGGGCTCGGCACGGCAGCGTTCCTCGCGTTCCTCATGAGCCTCTGCACGCGCCGGCATGCGGCGACGCAGTTCGCGCTGCTGTCGGCGTTGTATCGGGTCGCGGGGATTGCGGCGGGGTCCGTCTCGGGGTTCCTGACGGTGCGGACCGGCTACGAGACCTACTTCCTCATCACGTTCCTGCTGGCACTGCCCGGCTTTCTCTTCCTGCCTGCCGTGCGCCGCGCGCTCGCCGCGCCGCGGATCGTCGACTGAACGGACGCTAGCCGACCCGTGAAGCGATCCAGCGCGCGACCGCCTCCTGCATCGGTCGCTGCCGGTGCCAGGCATGCATGAGGGGCGCGTCGCTGGGGATCTCGCCCATCAGGCGCGGGTGCGCGAAGAGCACGATGAGCGAGGCCTGCGGTGTCTCGACGAGGAGCCTGTCGCGCGACACGCGCCCGAACCCGCCGCGCCCCTTCCACGCGCGCGGCTCCGCGAACGCCAGCACGACGCGCGAGCCGCCGGGTCCGAGCTCGATTCCGCGTGCCGTCAGCTCCGTGGCGGTCCAGTCGCTCGGGCTCGCCGGATAGGGCCCGCCAAGGTCGTCGTCCACCACGACGAGATCGATCGGCTGGCGGAGCTCGAGCTTCTCGCCGCGGACGAGGCCGCGCGCGATCAGGCGATCGGCGAGGTGCCGACCGGCGTCGCCCGAAGCCGCTGCGGTGCCGGTCCCCTGCGGCGCCCGCGCCAGGAGGCGCGCGTACCGGCCGAGCGCGTCCTCCACCCGCTCAGCTGCGAGGGTTCCTGCGTCGATGGCGCCGGCCACCGCATCTCGCGCAGCCCGCGGATGCTTGGGATAGAGGAGCAGATCGACGCCCGCCGCAATCGCCTGCACGTACGCTGCCCCTTCGCTCCGGCCCACGAACGCGCCGTCCATGATCATGGCATCGGTGACGATGGCGCCCTCGAAGTCGAGCTCACTCCGCAGGGACCCGAGGATCACCGACGAGAGCGTGGCGGGAAGCGAGCCGAGATCGAGGCCGGGATAAGCGACGTGCGCCGTCATGACCGCCGCGACCCCCTCGTCGATCGCCGCCGCAAATGGCACGCGATCCACCGTTTCGAGTGTCGCCGCGTCGGCTTCGACGACCGGCAGCCCGGCATGCGAATCGGTCGTGGTCCGCCCGTGCCCCGGATAGTGTTTCGCGCAGGCGAGCGCGCCCGCGCCCTGGCAACCCGCAATCCAGTGGCGTACCGCGGCGGCAGCCGCCGCCGGATCGCTCCCGAACGATCGGGTCTGCACGATCGGGTTGCTCGCCGCGAGATCGAGATCCGCCACCGGTGCGAAGACCCAGTTGATGCCGACCGAGAGGGCATCCTGCGCCGTGACGGCGCCGGCCTCGCGGATGGCGCCGGGATCGTCGAGGGAGGCGAGAGCGAGCGGCGGCGGCAGCTCGGTGAGGCCAGCGAACTGCTGTCCCGCGCCACGCTCGAGGTCGGCCGCGATGAGGAGCGGACGGCCTGCGCCCGCACGAAGGTCACGGGTGAGCGACCGGACCGCATCGGCGGGTCCGCCGAACACGATGAAGCCGCCGACGCCGAGTGCGAGCGCGTCGGCGATCGGCTCCTCCTCGTGCGCGAATCCCGTCTCATCGGACCAGCGAATTGCCGGCAGGATGAGCCGCGCGGGGTCGTGCGGGATCATGCGGGGGTGACGCTGCCCAGTATGCGCGCGCCCGAGGCGCCGGTCGCCGCCGGCAGGTTTCCCGGCTGGCCGTGGATGGCGAGATAGCCGAGGAGGGCGAAGGCGACCGCCTCCTTCGCATCGCCGGCGAAGAAGAGTTCGTCGAACCGCCGCAGCGCCACCGGCGCGCCTCGGCCGGCATCGAGGTTCCGCTGCAGCGAGCGCATCAGGCCGGGATGATGCGCCCCGCCTCCGGACACCACCACTTCGGCGGCCGGGGTCCAGCGGACGATCGCGTCCGCGATGCTCCGCGCGCTCAGCTCGACGGCGGTCGCCACACCGGAGGGCCCGGGACACCGGCTGGCGATCGCCCGCGCATACGCATCGCCGAAACGCTCCCGCCCGGTGCTCTTCGGCGGTGCGTCGGCGAAATAGGGGTCGCTGAGCAACTCGGCGAGCAGGCCCTCGTCCGGCGTGCCCTGCGCGCTCAGCAGGCCGTCGCGGTCGTACCCGCGGCGCGGATCCACGAGCCGCGTGACGCCATCGATCACGGCAACGCCGGGCCCCGTATCGAAGGCGAAGGCCCCCGCCTCGTCCTGCCGATGCGCGACGTACGTGAGGTTGGCCATCCCGCCGATGTTCAGCAGCACCCGGGGCGCGGTGCCGCCGAACAGCAGCACATCGGCCATGGGGACGAGCGGCGCACCCTGTCCGCCGGCCGCGCAGTCGCGCGCGCGAAACCCGCTCACGATGCGCACGCCGAAGCGCTCGGCGAGCACGGCTGGCTCCCCGAGCTGCCAGGACACGAGCGGCGGCTCATGCCAGATCGTCTGCCCGGGGAACGCGATGAACGAAAGATCGGAGGCGAGCACGTTGCCACGCTCGAGGAGGCCCTGCACCGCATCCGCCGCCCATTCGGCGAGCCGCACGTGCAGCCGGGCGAGCTCGGCTGCGGGCGCGCCGTTCAGCCCCGCGCGGATCTCGTCGCGCTCCGCGTCGGAGTACGGTCGTGTGAGGAAGCCGAGGAGACCCGCGCGGGTGGGGCCGTGGAACTGCACCAGCGCGGCATCCACGCCATCGAGCGACGTGCCGGACATGATGCCGACGGCGAGAGTCGGGCGTTCGGTCATGCGTCGTCCATCGCTGGAGGATCACCGACGATCTCACGAAGCCGTCCCTGGCTCGACGCGATCAGCCGTTCCGCTTCTTCGCGCGCCACGCCGCGGCGTGCCATCACGATCGCGACCTTCACGCCCCCCTCCGCAGCGCCCAGCACGCGGCGCGCCTCTTCCCGTGAGAGGCCGGTGGTCTCCATCACGATCCGCTCGCTCCGGTCCACGAGCTTGTCGTTCCAGGCGCGCAGGTCCACCATCAGGTTGCCATAGACCTTCCCGAGGCGGATCATGGCGCCCGTCGTGATGGTGTTGAGCGCGAGCTTGGTCGCAGTCCCGGCCTTCATGCGCGTCGAGCCCGTGACGACCTCCGGCCCCACGCGGAGGACGATGCATTCGTCACAGGTCTCGCGGAGCAGCGCCGGGGGATCGGCGCACGTGAGGAGCACGGTCTTCGCACCGAGCGTCTGCGCCTTGGAGAGGGCGGCCCGGACGTACGGAGTCGTTCCGCTGGCGGCGATGCCGACGACGAGGTCACCGGGTCCGACACGCCGCTCCTCCATCGCCGAAATCCCGGCGTTCACATCGTCCTCGGCTCCCTCCACGGACCTCACGAGCGCCTGCGCGCCTCCGGCGATGATGCCAACGACCATGTCCGGCGGCGTGCCGTAAGTCGGCGGACATTCGGCCGCATCGAGGACGCCAAGGCGGCCGCTCGTTCCGGCGCCGACATACAGGAGACGTCCCCCGCCGCGGAACGCGGTCTCGGCCAGCGCGATCACTCGCGCCAGCGCATCGCCCTCCGCCGCCACGGCGCCGGGAACGCCCGCATCCTCCGCATTGATGAGGCTGACGATTTCCCTGGGGGTCGCGACGTCTATGCCCTGCGTCCGGGCATTGCGGCGTTCGGTGAGGCGCGCGTCGCGGAAACTCTGGGTCATGAAGCCGGCGTTGGAGTGTGCGAAGGCCAGGACGGCGCTAAATTAGGGCGCGTCCGACGCCGGGGGCAACCCGGCCAATTCCCCGCAACATCGAGGCTCGCGTGCATCGTCGCCTGCTCGGGCTCCTGCTCGGCGTTTTCCTCCCGATCCTCCCTGCCTGTGCCGGACGCAGCGCACCCGCGCCCGACGCGGCCCGCCCGGCAGCCGGGGTCGAGGGCATCGATCCGTCGTGGCGGCACAGCGGCAAGTCGCGCGTGGCGACCGGCGAGCAGGCGATGGTCGTCTCCGGCAGTCCCATCGCGAGCCAGGTCGGCGCCGACATCATCCGCCGCGGCGGCAATGCGGTGGACGCGGCCGTCGCCGTCGGCTTCGCGCTCGCCGTGGTGCATCCGGAAGCGGGAAACCTCGGCGGTGGCGGCTTCATGGTCATCCGGATGCGGGATGGCGCGGTCAACACCATCGACTATCGTGAGATGGCTCCCCGCGCGGCGACCCGGGACATGTACCTCGACGTCAACGGCAATCCGAGCGAGCTGAGCGTCACCGGACACCTGGCCGTCGGCGTTCCGGGTGCGGTGGCGGGCATGCTCGAGGCACACCGCCGGTTCGGCAAGATGAGCCGCGCGGACGTGATCGAGCCGGCGATCCTGCTGGCCCGCGATGGATTCGTCGTCGACTCCTTCAGGTTCCGCTCCATCGAGAGCGACCGCGAGCGTCTCTTCCTCTTTCAGGGGTCCCGCGAGGCGTTTCTCCCGGACAGCGGTCATGCACCGGCCCCAGGCTCGACATGGCGCCAGCCCGACCTGGCCCGGACCCTCGAGGCGATCCGCGATCAGGGCGCGGACGGCTTCTACAAGGGGCGCGTCGCGGACCTGTTCGTCGCGGAGATGAAGCGCGGCGGGGGGATCATCACCCACGCCGATCTCGCCGCGTACAAGGCGGAGTGGCGCGAGCCCATCCGCATCAGCTACCGCGGCCACACGATCTATTCGATGCCCCCCGCCTCGTCGGGCGGCGTCACCATGGGCGAGATCCTGAACGTCGTCGAAGGCTTCGAGCCGCTTCCGCCGTTCGGCTCCTCCGAGCTCCTGCATCGCGAAGCCGAGGCCATGCGGCGCGCGTTCACCGATCGCAATACGCATCTCGGCGATCCGGCGTTCGTTTCGATGCCGCTCGACCGGCTCCTCTCGAAGCAGTATGCCTCGGAGCTGCGGGCCCAGATCGGCGCGCAGGCCTCGAAGACGGCGCCTTTCGATCCCGCGGCGGGCGGCGGCGCATCGACCACGCACTACAGCGTGGTCGACGTGGATGGAAATGCGGTCAGCACCACGACGACGCTCAACAACAGCTACGGCAGCGCCGTCACGGTCACCGGCGCGGGCTTCCTGCTCAACGACGAAATGGACGACTTTGCGACGGCCCCCGGCAAGCCGAACATGTACGGCCTCGTGCAGGGTGAAGCGAATGCGATCCAGCCCGGGAAGCGGATGCTCTCCGCGATGACCCCGAGCATCGTGCTCGATTCGTCGAACCAGCTGTACATGATCGTCGGCACGCCGGGTGGTCCGCGCATCATCACCATGGTCTACCACGTCATCTCGAACGTCATCGATCACCGGATGTCGCTCGCGGACGCCGTCGCCGCCCCGCGGATGCATCATCAGGCGCTTCCCGACTTCGTCCGCGTCGAGCGAGGCGGCTTCACCGAGGCCACGCTGGAGAACCTGCGGGCGCGCGGGCACGAGGTCCAGGAGGGCGGCACGTCGGGAGATGTCGAAGCCATCATCCGCACCGCGCGCGGGTGGGAGGGGGTGAGTGATCCGAGGTATGGGGGGGGCGGGGCGGGGTTCTAGTCGGACGGTCGGACGGTCGGACGGTCGGACGGCTCGAATGTGCAACG
>JAICNA010000119.1 GCA_025928955.1 Gemmatimonadales bacterium
AGGATCCTCGGATCCCGCTCGGCGAGGAGGTAGCGGATCCGGCCGGCGGCGTTCGTCTCGCTGTCGGCGCAGTGGACGATGATTTCGTGCGCCGACCACTTCCCCGGTCCCGGCCGCCATTGCCGCGCCGCCTCCGGCACCCGCCCCCACGCCTCCCGCAGCAACCGCGGTCCTTCCTCATATTGAGCGATCATTCGGTCACGGTCGGCAGGCGAGAGCGGCATGTCGATCCTCGGTCTCGGGTCGCAGGGCGATTGCGGAACGTACTCTCCCAACACACGCAGCGGCGGTACGGTTCCGGCAGGTCAAAAGGGGCACACGAAAACACGAAAGCACGAAAGGCATCGGGGTCGGGGAGGGTTGCGTCTTGTCGGGCGAGGCTTCGGCAAATCGCGAAAGCGCGGAAGGGGACTGCAAACCGCGGAAGGCTCCGGGCCCCTGGCTGGCTCCGTGACCCAGGCTGGATTCGAAGCTGTTTGTTTGTGGGTGTGCCGGACGGCTCCGAACTCGAGGGTGCGAGGAACCCACAACAAATCCTCGCGATCCCGCGTCGCGGGGCGAAGGACCGGAAACGCCCCGGTTCCTTTCGCCTTCCGCGGTTTCCCCTTCGTTACCCGGTTTCACGAATCCGCCGAAATCCGCCTCGCAGCGATCTCCACCCCCGCCCCTAATCCTAACCCCGTCCACCGTCACGACTTCCTTGCATTCCCCCTCGTTTCTCGGTAAGATGCCGCCACTTCAGCGCACGCGCGGCACGCATGTCTTCTTTCCGACAGGACAACAGAGTCATGGCCTTCTGGGCTCGCGCCTTCCACACCGCCCGCCGGGTGGCGCCCGTCCTCCTGATCGCGCTGGCAATGGCGGCCTGCGGCGGGACGAGCGCGGAGTTTCCGCAGAGCACGCTGCACCCGAAGTCGGACCTGACCAGCACCATCGACGGCGTCTTCATGACCACCGTCTGGTGGGCCCTGCTCGTCTTCGTCCTGGTCGAGGGGGCGCTGCTCTACGTGATCTTCCGCTACCGGGGCCGGCCGGACGACAGGGAGCCGAGCCAGGTCCACGGCAATACGCTCCTCGAGATCGTCTGGACCGCCATCCCGGCCCTGATCCTCGCCATGATCGCCGTGCCCACCGTGCGGGCCATCTTCGATACCTACGAGGTGCCGGCGGGAGACGCGCTGGAGGTCGAGGTGATCGGCCACCAGTGGTGGTGGGAGTTCCGGTACCCGCAGTACGGCGTCACCACGGCCAACGAGCTGCACGTGCCGGTGGGCCGCACCGTGACCATGAAGATGACCACGGTGGACGTGCTCCACAGCTTCTGGCTGCCGCAGCTCGCCGCCAAGCGCGACGTCTTCCCCAACCGCATCACCACGATCTGGTTCCGCGCCGATTCCGCCGGCTACTACTCCGGCCAGTGCGCCGAGTTCTGCGGGCTGCAGCATGCCCGGATGGCCTTCCATGTGGCGGCGGGGACACCCGAGGAATTCGACGCGTTCATCACCGGTCTCCGCCGGACCGGCACTCCCGTGCCGGCGGATACGACCGCGCCTTCGAGCCCCTCGAGCGCCATGGCAGGCATCACGACCACCACGCTCGCCGCGCAGGCCCAGGCGGACACCGCGGCGGCACGGGACAGCGCCCCGGCCGCGGCTCAGGCGCCCGCCGGGTCCGGCGCGGAGCTGTTCCGCACGCGCGGGTGCGCCGCCTGCCACACCCTCGATGCGACGAGCAAGGCGAAGATGGTGGGGCCGAACCTCGCCAACATCGGCAGCCGCCGGTACATCGCCGCGGGCACGCTGCTCAACACCGACGAGAACCTGGCGCGCTGGATTCAGGATCCCCAGTCGATCAAGCCCGGCGTGATCATGCAGTCGATGGGCCTCACGCTCGAGCAGGCCCGGTCGGTCGCGGCGTACCTCCGGACGCACAAGTAATCCGCAGCGGTCCGGCGCCCCGGGCACCGGACCGCCATGATGATCGCGCACGAGACGGTCACCTTCTGGTAACAGGGCACGTATGGCAACCTCCGCAGTCAGCCACGCCGGCCACGCCTCGGCGATCCACGTCGAGAAGTCCGGTATCTGGAGCTGGATCACGACGGTCGATCACAAGCGGATCGGCATCCTCTACGGGGCGTCGGCGTTCCTCTTCTTCCTGATCGGCGGAATCGAAGCGCTGCTGCTGCGCATCCAGCTCGGCTCCCCGGAGAACACCTTCCTCTCCGCGGAGGCGTACAACCAGCTGTTCACGATGCACGGCACGACGATGATCTTCCTCGGCGTCATGCCACTCAGCGCGATGTTCTTCAACTATTTCATCCCGCTGCTCCTCGGCGCGCGGGACGTGGCCTTTCCCCGGCTCAACGCCTTCAGCTTCTGGGTCTTCCTCTTCGGCGGGCTCTTCCTGAACGTGAGCTTCCTCTTCAATGCGGCCCCGAACGCGGGGTGGTTCGGCTACGCCAACCTGACGAGCAAGCAGTACTCGCCGGGGCTCAACGTCGACTTCTGGGTCATCGGCCTCCAGATCCTCGGCGTCTCGTCGCTCGCGGCCGCGGTCAACTTCTTCACGACCGTCGTCAACATGCGCGCGAAGGGCATGAAGCTCATGCGCATGCCGATGTTCGTCTGGATGAGCTTCATCACCCAGATCCTGCTGCTCCTCGCCTTCCCGGTGATCACGGTCGCGCTGATCCTCCTGATGTTCGACCGGCTCTTCGGGACGATGTTCTTCACCGCGTCGCTCGGCGGCGACCCGCTCCTCTGGCAGCACCTCTTCTGGATCTTCGGGCACCCCGAGGTCTACATCCTCATCCTGCCGGCCTTCGGCATCGTGAGCGAGATCCTGCCGGTCTTCGCCCGGAAGCCGCTCTTCGGCTACGCGGCGATGGTCTTCTCGGGAGCGTTCATCGCGTTCCTCGGCTTCGGCGTGTGGAGCCACCACATGTTCGCGACGGGCATGGGCCCGATCGCGGACACGGTCTTCTCGCTCGCCACCATGCTGATCGCCGTGCCGACCGGCGTGAAGATCTTCAACTGGATCGGGACGGTGGCGGGGGGCTCCCTGCAGTTCCGGACGCCGCTCTACTTCTCGCTCGGCTTCATCGCGATGTTCATCATCGGCGGGCTCTCGGGCGTGATGCACGCCTCGCCGCCGGCGGACCTGCAGCAGACCGACACCTACTTCGTCGTGGCCCACTTCCACTACGTCCTCTTCGGGGGGAGCATCTTCGCGCTCACCGCCGGGGCGTACTACTGGTGGCCGAAGATGTTCGGCCGGATGCTGAGCGAGAAGCTCGGGAAGGTGCACTTCTGGCTGATGTTCGTCGGGTTCAACCTGACGTTCTTCCCGATGCACTTCGTCGGGCTCCACGGCATGCCGCGGCGGGTGTACACCTACCCGGCCGGCCTCGGCTTCGAGACGATGAACCAGATCGAGACGGCGGGGTCGATGGTGCTCGCCATCGCGTTCCTCGTGTTCATCTACAACATCATCCAGACCGCCCGGAAGCCCGCCGACGCGCCCGCCGATCCCTGGAACGGCGCCACGCTCGAGTGGTCGATTCCGTCGCCGCCGCAGGAGTTCAACTTCGCCGAGGAACCGGTGGTGCACAGCCGCGATCCGCTCTGGGAGACGAAGCGCGAGCGGGGCGGGAAGCTGCCGGAGCCCGCGCGCGTGAGCGGAGCGGGGATCCACCTCCCGAACCCGTCGTACTGGCCGATCCTCGCGGCGCTCGGCGTCGGCTCGGTCTTCGTCTCGATCATGCTGGTGCACACGCTCGGCCCGATCGCGATCGCGGCGGCGGTCCTGTTCTTCTTCTTCTGCGTGTTCAAGTGGGCGTTCGAGCCCGCGGGATGACCATCAACCAACGCGCATGACCACGGAGCTCAGCTTGTCCGACCACGCACACGCGCTGCATCCACCGACGTCGACCGGCCTCGACAACCGGAAGGTGGCCATCTGGACCTTCATCGGGTCGGAGTGCCTCTTCTTCGCGTCGCTCATCTCGACGTACCTGGTCTACAAGGGCCGGGACACGAAGGGACCGACGCCCGACGAGATCCTCCAGATCCCGCTCGTCACCTTCGGCACCGCGCTGCTCCTCTTCAGCTCGCTGTTCGTGGTGATCGCGCTGAACGGCGCGCAGACGGGCAACCGCAAGCGGCTGCTCTTCTGGCTCGGGATGACGATCGTCTGCGGCATGTTCTTCGTCGGCATGCAGGTATACGAGTTCCAGCACTTCGTGCACGAGGGACTCAAGCTCCAGACGAATCTCTTCGGCGCGAGCTTCTACACGCTGACGGGGTTCCACGGCACGCACGTGACGATCGGCGTCATCTGGCTGATCACGGTGTTCATCACGGCGCTCCGCGGGAAGCTTCCCCCCGAGCGCGCGCTGAACCTCGAGATGGCCGCGCTCTACTGGCACTTCGTCGACGTGGTGTGGATCGTGATCTTCCCCGTCGTCTACCTGATGAAGTGAGGGACGGAACCATGGACTCGCACGCCGCCCACGCGCCCGAGGCACAGGGGCTCGACCCGCACGAAAAGAGCCACCCGGGCCCGGGTGTCTACATCAAGATCGGCGTGGTGCTCTTCGTGCTCACCGCGCTCGAGGTCGCCGCGTACGAGGTGGCCCACCGGCCCGGCTCGCTGGGGACGTTGCTCCAGCCGATCCTCGTCCCGGTCCTCCTGCTGCTCAGCGCCGCCAAGTTCGCGCTCGTGGCGATGTACTACATGCACCTCAAGCAGGACAGCAAGCTGTTCAGCGGGCTGTTCGTCTTTCCGCTCATCATCGCCGCGGTCGTCATCGTGTCGCTGATCGCGCTGTTCATCTATCACTACAGTTACCAGCGGGGCATGCTGTGACGCTGCTGCCAGCCGCGCTGCTCCTGGATGCGCGGGCGAGACCGACAGGAGAATGGATCCCGGCGCTGTCTCCGCACCTCAGCACCCTCGTGGGCACCGCGATTCTCGGTGCCCTCTATTTTTGGGGCATCACCGCGGCGCGCCGCCGCTGGGCGCTCGGCCCGCCGGCCACCCCGGCGCAGGTGACCTCGTTCACGGCGGCGCTCGCCGTGCTCCTCGTCTCGCTCAACGGCCCGATCCACGATCTCAGCGACTATTATCTCTTCCTGATCCACATGCTGCAGCATCTGCTCCTCACGATGCTGTTTCCGCCGCTGCTCATCCTCGGCACGCCGGGCTGGCTCCTGCGCCCACTGGTCAGGCGGCCCTGGGTCCGGAGCACCGGCCGCGCGATCACGCATCCGGTGGCGGCCGGTCTCCTCTTCTCGCTCTGCGTTGCCGCGTGGCACACGGTTCCGCTGTACGACCTGATGATGCGGAGCCACGACGTGCACATCATGACGCACCTCATGTTCATCGTGGTCTCGGTGATCATGTGGTGGCCGGTGCTGAGCCCGATCGCGGAGGTGCCCCCGCTGCCGCTCGGCGCGAGGATGCTCTACCTCTTTCTGGTGAGCCTGCCGATGCAGGCCGTCGCGGCCATCATCACCATGGCGGAGCGGCCGCTCTACGAGTGGTACGTGAGCGCCGCGCGGACCTGGGGCCTCTCGCCCCTCGAGGACCAGAAGCTCGGCGGCCTCCTCATGTGGGTCCCGGGCAATCTCTGGATGTTCGGCGCCATCGCGATCCTGTTCTTCAAGTGGGCGAAGGAGCAGGAGCGCGACGAAGGGGCGGGGAACGGGGAGCAGGGGGCGGGGGCGCGAGTCCCGGTCTCGAGCTCCGTTCCGCGGTAGCACGTCGGCACCCTTATCGTGCCCATGACCCCGGTGTCCGGCACCCCGTTCCCGGTTCGCCATTCCCCGTTTCCTCAACTTTCGGACCTCCCATGCTCGCAATCGACCTGACGGGGAAGCGCGCGTTCGTCGCCGGCGTGGCGGACGACGGCGGGTTCGGCTTCGCGATCGCCAAGGCGATGGCGGAAGCCGGAGCGACCATCGTCGTCGGCACCTGGCCGCCGGCGCTGGGCATCTTCCAGAAGCTCCTCGAGCGCGGGAAGATGGATGCGTCGATGCAGCTCGCCCGCGGCGGGCGCCTGGAGTTCGAGCACATCTATCCGCTCGACGCCGCGTACGACACGATGGACGACGTCCCGCCGGAAGTCCGCGAGAGCAAGCGCTACCTCGGCCAGGGAGACTTCTCGATTGCCGGCGTGCGTGACCGCCTGCGCACCGACTTCGGCGTGCCGGGCATCGACATCGTGGTGCACAGCCTCGCCAATGGTCCCGAAGTGAAGAAGCCGCTCGTGGACACGAGCCGCCGCGGCTATCTGGACGCGATCAGCGTGAGCGCCTACAGCAATATCTCGCTCGTCCGCGAGCTGGCGCCGCTGATGCGGCCCGGCGGGAGCTTCGTCTCGCTCACCTACATGGCAGGTGAGCGGGTGATTCCCGGCTATGGCGGCGGGATGTCCTCCGCCAAGGCTGCGCTCGAGGCCGACACGCGGACGCTCGCGTTCGAGGCGGGACGGCGGTGGGGCGTACGGGTCAATACGATCAGCGCGGGCCCCTACGCCTCGCGCGCCGCATCGGCGATCGGCTTCATCGACACGATGATCCGCTACTGCGAGGAGAACGCGCCGATCCCGCGCCGCCTCGAGGCGGAGGAAGTCGGGCACACGGCCGCGTTCCTCGCGAGCCCGCTCGCCTCGGCCATCACGGGCAGCGTGGTGTACGTCGACAACGGGTACCACGCGATGGGCATGGCGGTCCTTCCCGAGCCTCAGGTGTCATGAGCGCCGAGCGCACCTTCCTGCGCCTGGGTGCGCTCTCGGCGGGGATCGCGGTCACGGCAGGCGCGTTCGGCGCACACGCCCTTCGGGCTCGCCTGACACCCGATCTCCTGCAGGTCTTCGAGACCGCCGCGCGATATCAGATGTATCACGCGCTCGCACTGCTCGCCGTGGCATGGGCCGCCGGCCGTACCGAGGCCGCCGGCCCGCGCCGAGCCGGCTGGCTCTTCGTGCTGGGGACGATCCTGTTTTCCGGGAGTCTCTACCTGCTGGCGCTGACCGGCGTGCGATGGCTCGGCGCGATCACGCCCCTCGGTGGGGTCGCGTGGATCGTCGGCTGGACGATCCTCGCGCTGACCTTCCGTCCGGCTACGTCGCTTCGGCCCTGAGCACTTCCAGGGGCGTCTTGCGGATGACCTCGACGCTGCCCCACACACCGACGGCAACCGTGAGCAGCGACGTCAGCCCGATCACCCCAGCGATCGCCTCGACCGGGAAGGCGAACGGCACCTCGAACATGAAGCGCGCGAGCGCCCAGCCGGCGGCGGCGGAGAGGCCGACCGCCGCGGTCGCCGCGAGCAGCCCGAGTGCCAGGTATTCCGCGAACACCACCCGCAGCACCTGACCGCGCGTCGCGCCCAGCGTCTTGAGGAGCGCGCCTTCCCGCACCCGCTGATACCGGCTCGTCGCGACGGCACCCACCAGCACGAGCACCCCGGTGACGAGGCTGAACAGCGCCATGAAGCGGATGGCGAGCGAGACCCGGCCCACCAGCTGCTCGATCGCCGCCTGCAGCATCGTCAGGTCCAGCGACGTGACGTTGGGGAAGCGCTCCGCGACGACGCGCTGGAGCCGTCCGCGCAGCGCGGGATCCTCGATGCGCGCGAGCGTGACGATCGAATGGGGCGCGCGCTCGAGTGCGCCCGGCGCGAACACGACGAAGAAGTTCGGCTCGAACCGCGCCCAGTCGACGGTGCGGATGCTGCGGACGCGGGAGGGAAGCGGCACGCCCTGCACGTCCCAGACGATCTCGTCACCGAGCTCGACACCGAGGTCGAGCGCGAGCTCCTGCTCGACGGAGATCTCGACCGGCACCGAGTCGCCGCTCCACCAGCGTCCCTCGATGAGGCGCTCCGAGTCCGTGAGCGAGTCCCGATACGTCGACCGGTACTCCCGCCGGAGCGTCCACCCGCGCGGCGCGCTGTCGGAATCGGTCGTGTCCGCGAGCATGACGCTCACGGGTGTCCCGCGAAGCGAGAGGATCCGCATCGGCACGATGGGCACCGGCGGCGCGCGATCGACGGCGGCAGCCTCGAGGATCGTGTCGAGGGGCAGGTACTGGTCCGGCTGCACGTCGAAGAAGACGAAGTTGGGCCGTTCCGCGGAATCGCTCGACACATCGAGCTCGTTCAGCAGGTTCTGCTGGACGAGGAAGAGCGTGGCGAGCAGAAAGGCGCCGAAGCCGATCGCCAGTACCACCATCATGGTCTGGTTGGCGGGGCGGTGGAGATTCGCGAGTCCCTGCCGCCAGACGTACGGCACGGTGCCCGGAAGGCGCCGCCGCGCGAGGCGGATAAGCAGCCACGCGGCGGCGCCGAGCAGCGCAACGGCCATCGCGATCGATCCGCTGAACGCGAGGCCGTGCATCAGGTCCCCGGCCTGCGCGACGGCCAGCAGCATCACGCTGGCGCCGAGGAGCGCGAGCGCCAGCCACCGGGCGGGCTCCCGCGGACGCGCGGCGGGCTCGTAGTCCCGCCGCAGCGCCGCGAGCGGCGGAACCCGCCGCACGCCGAGCAGCGGAAGGAGCGCGAAGACGAGCGCGACCCAGAGGCCGGTGCCGATGCCCATCGCGACGGACCGCCACGACGGACGGACGACCACGTCCACCGGGATCAGGTCCGAGAGCAGTGCCGGAAGCGCCTGCTGGACGACGAGCCCGATGGCCGCGCCGACGACGCTGCCGAGCAGCCCCATCACCGCGGCCTGCACGAGATAGATCGCGAACACCTGGCCCGATGTCGCGCCGATGCAGCGCAGCACGGCCACGGTGTCGAGCTTCTGCCGGATGAAGACGTGCACCGCGCTCGCCACCCCGAGCCCGCCGAGCAGCAGCGCCACGAGTGCCACGAGCCCGAGGAAGTTCCCGAGCCGCGTGAGTGATGCGTCGAGCCGCTCGCGGTCGTCGGCCACGGTGCGGATGCGCACCCGCTCCGGCCGGAGCTCCGGGCGGTAGTGCTCGGCGAGCGCCTGCGGGTCCGATCCGGGGGGAAGCTGGAGGTACGCCTCGTATTCCGCGCGCGCTCCGAAGCCGAGCAGCTCGGTCTCGTCGAGGTACTGTCCGGCGAGGAAGATCCGCGGGCCGAAGG
>JAICNA010000205.1 GCA_025928955.1 Gemmatimonadales bacterium
CTTCTTCGCCCTGCTCGGCTTCAAGGATGCGGCATGGCTGGCGGCGAGCCTCGGACTCTCAGATGCCACCACTCGGTGGAACCGTACGGCCACCGAGTTCCGGCGGGATTTCCTGGCGTCGATCGAGCTCGTGCGCCGGCGCAACGACCTCGCCTTCATTCCCGGCTCGGCGGACCTGGCCGATTTCGATGCGACGTCCACGACGATCGCCTTCGACCCGGCGGGCGAAGGGGCGGCGCTCCCGCGTGATGCGCTCGCGGCCACGTTCGCGCGCTACCACAGGGAAGCGATGCAGCGGATGGACACCACCGCCGGCTGGGACGCCTATACGCCGTACGAGTGGCGCAACGTCGGGGCGCTCGTGCGCCTCGGCGAGCGCGAGAAGGCGATCGAGATCTTCCGGCTGCTCATGGCGGACCGCCGGCCGCTGGCATGGAATCAGTGGGGCGAAGTCGTGTGGCGGGAGCGGCGCATCGACCGCTTCATCGGCGACATGCCGCACACCTGGGTGGCATCCGATTTCATCCGCTCGGCGCTCGATCTCTTCGCCTACGAGCGCGCCTCCGATTCGAGCATCGTGCTGCTCGCCGGCATACCAGACGAGTGGCTCGATGGGGAAGGAGTGACGCTGACGGATCTGCGGACCATGCGCGGCCCGCTTTCGCTGGCCGCGCGTCGAGAGGGCGGGGAAGTGCGAGTGACGGTGCGACTGGGTGGACCGGTGCCGCCGGGCGGGATCGTGATTGCGGCGCCGGGGACCGCGCGGCCCCGGACCGTCCGCGTCGATGGGGTGAGGCGGCGGCCCGAGACCGATGGCACGGTGCGGGTGCGGAAGCGGACCGCGGAGGTTCGGCTCCGCTACTGACCGAGCGACGCGCCGCGCGTGCGGATGACCTCGCTGTAGAACCGGGCGCTGGACTTGGGGGTGCGCAGCTGCGTGGCGAAGTCCACGTGGACGATCCCGAAGCGCTTGGCGTAGCCGAGGCTCCACTCGAAGTTGTCGAGCAGGGACCAGGCGAAGTATCCGCGGACGTCGACGCCGCGCCGCATCGCGTCCCGGACCGCGCGCAGGTGCCAGCGATAGTACGCGACGCGCAGCGGATCCTCGACCGCGCCGTCGATCGCGTGCGGTGGATCGTAGAATGCCGCGCCGTTCTCGGTGATGTAGAGCGGAATGTCGCCGTAGCGGTCGCGCACCCACTCGAGCACGGCCGCCAGGGCGTCGGGATAGACCTCCCACCCGGTCTCGGTGGTGATGTGCTGCCGCTGCGGCACGCGCTCGGCGCGAAGCGGGAGCACCTCCGGGGCGTCGCGCATGACGCCGCGGGTGTAGTAGTTGATCCCGAGGAAGTCGATCGGCGTGCGGATCAGGTCGAAGTCCGCCGCGGCAAAGCGCGGCCAGGCGTCGCCGAAGATCTCGGCCATCTCCGCCGGATACTCACCGCGGAAGACCGGGTCGAGGTACTGCCGGTTCATGTAGGCATCGGTGCGGCGCGTCGCCGCGAGGTCGCCCGGCTGGTCGGAGGCGGGATACTTGGGCTCGAGATTGACGACGAGCCCGATGGCGCGGGCACCCGCGGCGCGCGCCGCCAGCACGCCCTGCCCATGTGCGCGCAGCAGATTGTGGGAGACGAGCGGCGCTTCGAAGAGGCTCCGGTGGCCGGGGGCGAGCGGCCCGAAGTGGTAGCCGCCGTCCATCACGACCCAGGGTTCGTTGAGCGTCGTCCAGAGCGGGACCCGGTCCCCCAGCGCGAGCACCAAGGTGTCCGCGTAGTACGCGAACCAGAGCGCGACGTCGGGATTGAGCCAGCCGCCCCGATCGTCCAGCGCTGCCGGCAGGTCCCAGTGGTACAGCGTCACGCACGGCTGGATGCCCGCGCCTAAGAGCGCATCGACGAGGCGCTCGTAGAACGCGAGCCCGCGGGGATTCACGGCGCCGGTGCCGGATGGCATGACGCGGCTCCAGCTCACGCTGAAGCGATAGGCGGTGAGGCCGAGGGCCTGCATGAGCCGGACGTCGTCGGCATAGCGCGCGTAGTGATCGCAGGCCACGTCTCCCGTCTCGTTGTTCGCCGTGAGACCGGGTGTGTGCGAGAAACGGTGCCAGATGCTCGGCCCGGCGCCGTCGGCGAGGGGCGAGCCTTCGATCTGGTACGCCGACGTCGCAGCGCCCCACAGGAAGCCGTCGGGAAAGTCGTTCACGTCCTCACTCCGATCGCGGCGGGCAATTCATGGCAAGTGTCAGTCTCGCGGGTGTGCGCAAGATATACCCCTCCCGAAGCGGCGGGCACACGGCGGTGCACGACGTCTCGCTCGAGATCCGGGATGGCGAGTTCATGGTGCTCGTCGGCCCGTCGGGCTGCGGAAAGAGCACGACGCTCAGGATGATTGCCGGGCTGGAGACGCCCAGCGGCGGCGAGATCCGCATCGGCGACCGCGTGGTGAACGACATGCCGCCGCGCGAGCGGGACATCGCGATGGTCTTCCAGAACTACGCGCTCTATCCGCACATGACGGCGCGCGAGAACATGGCCTTCGCGCTCAAGCTCCGGAAGCTCGGCGCCACGGAGATCGAGCGCCGCGTCGGGGAGGCGGCCGAAGCGCTCGACATCGTCCGGCTGCTTTCGCGACGGCCGCGGGAGCTGTCCGGTGGCGAGCGCCAGCGTGTCGCGCTGGGCCGCGCGCTCGTCCGGCAGCCCTCGGTCTTTCTCTTCGATGAGCCGCTGTCCAACCTCGACGCACGGCTCCGGGTGCAGATGCGGCGCGAGATTGCGCGGCTGCATCGGCTGCTCGCCGTCACGATGATCTACGTGACGCACGACCAGGTCGAGGCGATGACCCTCGGGGACCGGATCGCGGTCATGCACGCGGGTCGGGTCATGCAGGCGGCGTCACCCGCGGTACTCTACGACACGCCGGCGAACACGTTCACGGCGGGGTTCATCGGGTCGCCGCCGATGAATCTCATTCCTGGCCGCATCGCCGCCGGCCGTCTCGTGGTGGCGGGGCTCGAGGCGTCGCTGCCGGTTCCCCCGGGCATTGCGGACGCCGGCGACGTGCTGCTGGGTGTGCGTCCGGAGCACCTGCGGATCGTCCCCGCCACCGGCGGCCCCGGGGACAGCGGGATACCCGCGCTCGTGGAGATCGCCGAACCGCTGGGGCACGAGGTCCTGCTCGGCCTGCGGGCGGGGGACCGCGAGCTCGTTGCCCGGGTGCCCCCGGACCACGCCGTGGCCTCAGGCAACCGCGTGCTGGCCCGCCCCGACCCCGCGCGCCTCCACCTGTTCGACGCCGCGAGCGGGGTGCGAATCGGCTGACCCCGGGTTGTCACAAGCGCTGTTCCACGCTATCCTTATAGGCTCTCCCGGCACTTCGGCCGGTGGAGCGCCGTCACCGGCATTTCACCCCATCCCGCGGCCATCCTGGCGCGGCTCGAACAAGGAACGCTGCCACTCATGCTCGATCAGCTCGATCCCTCCACCGAGAAGTACACCTCCCCCACCGGCCTCAAGGTCCGCGCCGACCTCTACGACGAGGAATACTCCGACGAAGACTACGAGTCGATGCTCTCGATGTACGAGGGCACGATGTCGCAGATCGTCGAGGGCGAGATCGTCAAGTCGAAGGTCCTGCGCGTCACCGACAACGCCGTCATCCTCGACGTCGGCTTCAAGTCCGAGGGCTCGGTTCCGCTCGACGAGTTCAAGGACCCGCAGTCGCTCAAGGAAGGCGACGAGGTCGAGGTCTTCCTCGAGCACCTCGAGGACCAGGAGGGCGCCGTCGTCCTGTCGAAGAAGAAGGCCGACTTCATGCGGGTCTGGGAGAAGATCCGCGTGGCGCACGAGAGCGACCAGCCGGTGGAGGGCACGCTCACCAAGAAGATCAAGGGTGGCGTGGTGGTGAACCTCATGGGCGTCGATGCGTTCCTCCCGGGCAGCCAGATCGCGCTCCGCCGGGTGCCGAACATCGACGAGCTGCTGGGGCAGACGTACGAGTTCAAGATCATCAAGCTCAACAAGCGGCGCCGCAACATCGTCGTCAGCCGCCGCGTGATCCTCGAGAACGAGCGGGCGCACAAGCGCGAGCACCTGATGAAGGAGCTCGCCGTGGGCCAGGTGCGGAAGGGCGTCGTCAAGAACATCACCGACTTCGGCGCCTTCATCGACCTGGGCGGCGTGGACGGCCTGCTTCACATCACCGACATGTCGTACGGCCGGGTCTCGCACCCGACGGAGATGGTGGCGATCGGTCAGGAAGTCGAGGTCAAGATCCTCGACATCGACTGGCAGCGCGAGCGCATCTCGCTCGGC
>JAICNA010000179.1 GCA_025928955.1 Gemmatimonadales bacterium
GGTCCTCGGCTTCGCGGCCCTCGCCGTTGTCCTCGAGATACCAGCCGGTGTCGGAGCCGACCTGGAAGGTGGTGAAGAACGCCTTGTCCACCGTCCCGCCGACCCGCACCGCACCGCCATCGAGGATGGTGAAGCAGGTGATCGAGCCGCTGATGATCGAGGCGCCGGCGACGAGCTGCCAGGTGCCGTTCACGCTTCCATCCGCACTGCGGCTCGCCTCGAAGGCGAGTCGCCGGCGTACCACGCCGTTCCCGACCGCCTGAAAGGTGTGCGCGCTTCCCGTCACGGCTTCGACGACCGTACTCGCCGATGTGGCCTCGAACGGTGAGGCCGCTTCCCCGGCGGCGCACGCCGCCAGCATGAGGACGCCGAGGACCACTCCGCCGCTGCTGCTTCGCATGGCTCACTCTCCTGTCGAAGGTGAAATACCGACGACAGGAGAGACGAACGGGCGCCGCGCGCGGGACCGTTCCGGGACGAATCGCGCTCAGGGAGGGACGAGTGGCGTCAGGCGAGGGGCTTGAGGATCGCGTCCCGGTACTTCCGGCTGACACGTACCTCCCGGCCGCTCCGGAGCACGGCGACGCAGTCTCCGCTGAACCAGGGCCGGATTTCTCGAACGTGCGCGAGATTCACCGCGCTCGACCGGTGGACGCGGACGAAGTGCGCGGGGTCGAGCTCGGACAGCAGTTGATCGAGCGTGCCTCGGACGAGGTCCGCCGTCCCGCCGTGATGAATGCGCACGTAGTTCCGCTCGGCTGCGAGGCTTTCGACGTGGTCGAGGTCGACGTAGCAGCTCGCCTCGCCGCGACGCACGAGGAGGCGTGAGGGCGGTCTCGCCGCCGTGCCCTGAAGGAGCGCCGCAAGCCGCCGGCCCAGCTCGCCGTCGCGTCGCAGGCCGATCTGCTGGCGCGCGTGCCCGAGCGATGCCGCGAAGCGCGCATCGTCGAACGGCTTCAGCACGTAATCAAGGGCATGCGTCGAGAAGGCGCGGAGCGCGTGCTGGTCGTAGGCCGTGACGAAGACCACCGGTGGCATGCGCGCCGGACCGATCGTCTCGATGACGCCGAATCCGTCGAGACCCGGCATCCGGATGTCGAGGAACACGAGGTCGGGGGCCAGGCGTGGAATCGCCTCGGCGGCCTGGAGGCCGTCGGTGCATTCGGCGACGATCTCGACGTCCGGCTGTGCGGCGAGCGCCAGGCGGACGCAGTCGAGGGACAGCGGCTCATCGTCGGCGATGAGCACCCGGAGCGCGGTCATGCCGCCACCATCGTCCCCTGCCGCTCGAGCGGGAGCGTCACGGTCGCGACCGCCCCGCGTCTCGGGCCGTTCTCAAGCCGGAGGGCGGCGGCATCGCCGTAGAGCTGCTCGAGCCGCGCACGCGTGTTGGCGAGGCCGATTCCGCTCCGGCCATTCCTGCTCGTGCCGAGCCCCGGGCCCGTGTCTGCGAGCTCAAGCGTAACCATTCCGTCAGTCGCCCCGGCGGCGATCCGGAGCGTGCCCGCTCCGGGTGTCTGCGCGATGCCGTGCCGCACCGCATTCTCCGCGAGCGGCTGCAGGATGAACGCGGGCACGAGGACGTCGTCCAGTGCGGGGTCGATCGCCCACTCGACCTTCAGGCGCTCGCCGAGCCTCGCACGCTCGATCGCGAGGTAGAGCTGGAGGCACTCGACCTCCCTCGCGAGGGTCACCTGGTGTGCGTCGCGCTGCTCGAGCGAGACGCGGAGCAGCTCGCCGAGGCGGGCGAGCATTTCGATCGCGCCCGTCTCATCCCCCGGCGGACGAGTCCCGACACGCCGTTCAGCGAATTGAAGAGGAAGTGCGGATCGAGCTGCATCCGCAGCATGCCGAGCCGTGCCTCGGCCATCTGCGCCTCGAGAGAAGCGGCGCGCGCCTCGAGCTGCAGCGCGGTCGTCTCCCGTTCGCGGACGCGCCGCGCGAACTCGAGTGCGTGCCACGTGCCCACCACTGCACAGTACGTCATCAGGTCGACGACCAGGTACGAGTCGAGGATGCTCTCGACCTGTGCCGCGGCACTGCCGATGGGGCCGCCGCGGGTGTTCGTGTAGTAATAGAGAGTCCCGGCCACGCCGACGTGCAGCGCCGAGAGTGCCGTCCCCGCGCCGAGATGGACGGCAGCCGACTGCGGCCAGCGGGGGCCGTCGAGGCGGAAGTGCGCAGCGAGCCGGAAGATCAGCGGCGTGAGCAGGGCCCAGAGCAGCCACCATGGCATGTTGCCGATCAGCGCGGCGTCCCACCCGTGTGCCACGCCCGGCACGAGTGCCTCCTCGCCGCGCAGCTGCTCGGCCAGATAGGCCTTGCTCGACTCGAGAAGCCCGAGCACGGTCCAGAACGCGAGAATCAGGGCTGCGGTGCGGGGACGCATGGCCTATAGGAAACGCCGAAGCGAGCGGCCGGCACACGCCCGCCTAGCCGCAACCCGCTCCCGTGGGTATCGTCCAAGGCGTATCCCTCCTACAACGAGACTCCGTGGCCGAGCTCCAGGACCGCCTCACCGAGGCGCTGGCTGGTCGTTACGCGATCGAGCGGGAGCTCGGCCGCGGCGGGATGGCGACGGTGTTCCTGGCCGAGGACGCGAAGCACCACCGCAAGGTGGCGGTCAAGGTGCTGCATCCGGACCTGGCGCAGGCGCTCGGCGCGGACCGGTTCCTGCGCGAGATCGAGATCGCTGCGAGCCTCCGGCACCCTCACATCCTTCCGCTGTACGACTCCGGGGAGGCGGACGGGCACCTCTACTACGTCATGCCGTACGTGGAGGGTGACTCCCTGCGCACCCGGCTCGCGCGCGAACGGCAGCTGCCGATCGACGACGCTCTCCGGATCTCGCGGGAGGTAGCCGACGCGCTCTCGTACGCGCACGCGCGTGGCGTCGTCCATCGGGACATCAAGCCGGAGAACATTCTCCTCGAGGCCGGCCACGCCGTAGTGGCCGATTTCGGAATCGCCAAGGCAGTGGCGAGCGCGGGCCAGGCCACGGCGCTCACCGCCACCGGGATGTCGGTCGGCACCCCCTCCTACATGAGTCCCGAGCAGAGCGCCGGCGATCCCGACATCGACGGGCGCAGCGACCTCTACAGTCTCGGGTGCGTGCTCTATGAGATGCTCGCGGGCCAGCCGCCATTCTCGGGGGCGACGGTCGAGTCGGTCGTGCGCCAGCACGTGCTGGCCACGCCGCCCCCGGTGACGCAGTTCCGTCCAGCCGTGCCGGCCCCGGTGGCGGATGCGGTGGCGCGGGCGCTGGCCAAGAACCCCGCCGACCGATTCAATCCCGTCGGCCAGTTTGCGGCGGCGCTCACCGAGGCGCCGCACGCGGTGACTCCGGTGCCGCAGACCGATCGGGGAGCGCCCCCGGCTCGGCGTCTCGGACGGATCGCTGCGGCCGGCCTTCTGGTCGTCGCAGTGGCGGTTGCAGGCTGGGCGCTCCTCCGATCCGATCGACCCGCAGCCGATGCGTCCATCGCCGTGCTGCCCTTCACGCAATTGGGCGATACGGCGAGCGCCATGGCGGTCGGGATGCACGCGGAGATCGTCACGCAGCTGACCAAGACGCCGGGACTTCGCGTGGCGTCGCGCAGCTCGTCACTCGGCTACGGTGGAAGCGACGACGGCGAGGCGCGCATCGCCTCGGAGCTCGGCGTGAGCACCCTCCTGACCGGCAGCGTCCAGCGGGCCGGGGACCAGGTGCGGATCTCGCTCGCGCTCAGCGACCCGGTCGAAGGGCGGCAGCTCTGGGCGGAGAGCTACGATCGCCGGCTGACGGCGGAAAACCTCTTCGCCATCCAGGCCGAGGTGGCGCGCGACGTCGCGACGGCGATGCAGCTGCAGCTCTCGCCGGCGCAGGAAGCGGAGCTCGCGCGCCCGCAAACCACCGATCTCGCGGCGCTCGACCTGTACTACCGTGCGCTTCCGCTCTGGGACCTGCGCTATGCCGACACGGATACGACCACCGTGCGGCTGCTCGAGGAAGCGGTCGAACGGGACTCGACATTCGCTGCGGCGTGGGCACTCCTCGCGCAGGCGCGAAGCTGGCTCATTCGTACGGGGGTATCCGTCGACACGCTGCCGGCGCTGCTCGCGGCCAACCGGGTGCGTGCGCTGGCGCCGGGCAGCCTCGATGCGCACCTGGCACGCGGGTACTACCTGTACTACGCCCTGGCGGACTTCGAGGCTGCCCTTGCCGAATTCGATGCCGTCGACCGGATCGCGCCCAACAACAGTGAGGTGATCCTCGCCCGCGCCCTGCTGGTGCGGCGGCTCGGGCGCTGGGACGAATCGATCGCCCTCGAGCTGCGCGCGGCCGAGCTCGATCCCCGCAATGCGCGGATCAGCGTCGATATCGCCGACAGCTATCGTTTCACCCGGAGGTACGCGGAGGCCGAGCGCGCGTTCGAGCGCACGCTCGCGCTCGCGCCGGCTTCGACCCGGGGCCTCGTCGACAAGTTCCTCCTGCTGCATGCCGAGCTCGGCGATACTGCCCGGTCGGGGCGGTTCGCCACGGAGGCACAAGCCGTGATTACGCCGGCGGTCGGCGCGCTGATGCGGGCACGCGTGCTGGCATATCGACGCGACTCGGCTGGCGCCCTGTCTGCACTGGATGAGGCGCGACCGCTCGGCTTCACGATGGCGGCCGCGCCTCCCGCGGTGTTGCGGGCCATGCTGGCCGACCCGCGGGACCGGCGTGCATCCCTCGCGGCGTCGAATGGCCTGATGCGGATGGCGGATTCATCGGTCGAGAAGCTGAAATCCCGTGGCCCGCGGGACCCGTTCGCCGTCCGCGCGCTTGCCGACATGTATGGCGCGCTCGGACTCGCGATGCGCGGAGACTCGGCTGCGGCGATCGCGCGGGCCGAGCGTGCTGCGCAGGGCTTTCCGATCGAGCGTGACGCCATCGAGGGGCCCGGGCTCCAGCGCTGGCTCGCCGCCGTCTACGCGCGAGCGGGGCGGCACCGGGAGTCGATCTCGATCCTGCGTCGCCTTCTCGACATGCCCAGCAACCTCGGCTGGGGCGAGCTCCGGCTCGACCCGCTCTGGGATCCGCTTCGCGGCAATGCCGAGTTTCAGGCGCTGATCCGGGAGCTGCCGGCGCTGTGACCGAGCAAGCCGGGAGGCTCGCCGCGGCACTCGCCGACCGATACCGCATCGAGCGCGAGCTCGGGGCCGGTGGCATGGCCACGGTCTACCTCGCACATGATCTCCGACACGACCGGCGGGTCGCGGTCAAGGTGCTCCGGCCCGAGCTGGCCGCGGTGATCGGCGCCGACCGCTTCCTCTCCGAGATCCGGACCACCGCCAACCTGCAGCATCCGCATATCCTGCCCCTGTTCGACTCGGGTGCCGCGGACTCGTTCCTCTTCTATGTGATGCCCTACGTGCAGGGCATCTCGCTGCGTGATCGACTGGCACGCGAGAAGCAGCTGCCTATCCAGGAAGCGGTCCGAATCGCGGCCGAGATCGCGAGCGCGCTCGACTATGCGCACCGCCACGGCGTGATCCACCGCGACATCAAGCCCGAGAACATCCTGCTGCACGACGGCTCGGCGCTCGTCGCGGACTTCGGCATCGCGCTCGCGGCGAGCAAGGCCGGGACGCGGATGACCGAGACCGGGATGTCCCTCGGCACCCCGCAGTAC
>JAICNA010000124.1 GCA_025928955.1 Gemmatimonadales bacterium
CGCTGCTCGCCGCCGTTCCATTCGTCCTGCTCCTCCTGCTCGGCCTGACCGAGCTGGTCCAGCACCTGGCCGGCGTATCGACCCCCGATTTCAGTCTCATCTTTCACGCCTTCCTCCCGCAGCACGAGCTGGGGGCGAACGATCCGTTCCGCATCGTCGAATCGGTCCTCACCGGCATCGCGACCAACGCCGGCGCCATCTCGCTCTATGCGGTGCCGACCTTCATCTGGTTCAGCACCCGCCTCTTCGCAGGCGTGCGCACATCGCTCAACCACGTCTTCGACGTGTCGCTCCGGCCCAGACGCCGGCAGAACTTCCTCGCGCTCTGGGCCATCGGCAAGGCGCGCGATGCCGGGATGGTACTGGCGACGCTCGTGCTCTTCTGCGTCAACGCGGCGCTCACCGCGGCACTCGCACTCTTCCCGACGCTGAGTACCCGGTTCCCCCAGCTCGACCTCGTCCTCGGCAACCTCGGCCGGATCCTCGGCGAGGTCTTCACCATCCTCTTTTCCGTCGCGCTGTTCTACGTCATCTACAAGTACGCATCGGTGCGGAAGCTCCCCTGGCGGACGGCGCTGCTCGCGGCAATGTTCGCGGCGATTGCGTTCGAAATTGCGAAGCGCCTCTACGGCCTCTACCTGACGAACTTCGCCTCGCTCCGGAGCGCGTCCGGCGATGCGACGATCGGCGCACTGCTCCTCTTCGTCCTCTGGCTCTACTACACCGCGCTGGTCTTCCTCCTCGGCGGTGTCGTCGCCGAGACGTGGGAGCTCCGCCGCATGCAGCAGCGGCAGCGGGCGATCTTGCGCTAACGCGCGTCGGACGGTCGGACGGTCGGACGGTCGGACGGTCGGACGGCAGGTCGCAGCCGCCATTCCGTCCGGCCTGCGGTGTCCCCCCGTCCGACCTTCCGACCGTCCGACCATCCGACTATATTGAACGTGCCTCAGGTCCGAAGGGCGCCGGCGCGCGAACCGCGTCAGGACCTCGCCGGGAGCAGCGCTAAGCGATGCCCGGTGTCGCTTCGGGGAGCCTGGGGCACTTTTCTTTTCCGGTCACCGAGCCAACCGACCCGACCGCCTGTCCGACCGACCACCACTATGGCCATTGCCCTCGCGCGCCGCTATCGCCCACGGCGCTTCTCCGACCTGCTCGTGCAGGACCATGTCGCGGCGGTGCTCCGCGGCGCGGTGCAGCGCGACCGTGTGGGCCACGGGTACCTCCTCACCGGCCCGCGCGGCGTCGGCAAGACCACGGCCGCGCGCATCCTGGCGATGGCGCTCAACTGCCCCCGCCGGGAACCCAGCGGCGATCCGTGCGGCGAGTGCGACAGCTGTCTCCGGATCTGGAACGGCTCCGCCAGCCTCGACGTGGTCGAAATCGACGCCGCCAGCAACCGCGGTGTGGACGACGCGCGGGACCTTCGCGAGCGCGCGATGTACGCCCCGTCGGAGGAGTCGCACTACAAGGTCTATATCGTGGACGAAGCGCACATGCTCACGCGGGAGGCGTGGAACGCGCTGCTCAAGATCCTCGAGGAGCCCCCGCCCCGGGTCGTGTTCGTCTTCGCCACCACCGAGCCCCAGAAGATCGCCGCGACCGCGGCGCCGGTCCTCTCGCGGCTGCAGCGGTTCGATTTTCGCCGCATCGGCCCGGCGGCGATCCGTGAGCGGCTCCGGGCCGTTCTCGCCGAGGAAGGGATCGCGGCCGAAGAGGATGCCCTGACGATCATTGCCAGGCACGCCGACGGCGGCATGCGCGACGCCCTGTCGGTCCTCGACCAGTGCCTGAGCTTCGGCGACGGAGCCGTCACCGCAGCGCGGGTGCGCGAGACGCTGGGTCTCGCCGGGGACGAGCGGTTCGCCGAAATGCTGCAGGTCGTGGTCGGTCGGGACCCGGCCGGCGTCTTTGCGCTGGTCGAGCGACTGATGGACGCGGGGGCCGATCTCGGCGAGTTCATGAATGGTGCCGCCGAGCTGCTCCGGTCGCTGCTCATGGTCCAGGTAGGCGCAGAACCCGAGGGACTTACCGAGGCGATGCGGGCGCTTCTCCGGCAGTATCAGGGGGAGCTCGAGCCCGGTGACGTACTCCGGATGCTGCGGCTGCTCACCGACAACGAGACGGCGATCCGCCGGAGCGCGAACTCGCGGCTCGTGGTGGAGACACTCCTCCTTCGCTGGGCCATGCTGGACCGGGTCGTCGATCTGGAGCAGGTGCTCAGGGGAACGCCCCCCAGCCCCTCCGGCACCGCTGCACCGCCCAGGTCCCGCCCCGTGCCGCCCGCCGATCCCGGCGGGGCAGAGCCGGAGCGCCGTGCCGCCGAGCGGCGGGCCTCGGCGACACCTGCGGCATCGGCGCCTCCCACCCCGCCGCCGGCCGGTGAGACCGGGCCGGGCCCGGCCGGTATGGCAGCATTCCCGTTCACGCTGGAAGCGATCCGCGAAGCCTGGCCCTCGGTGATCGCGGCCGTGCGTGCGGAGAGCCGCTTTCTCGGGGAGGCGCTCGCCGCCACGCAGCCGGCGGGCGCCGAGCCGCCCGAGCTCCGCGTCACGATGGCCGAGCCGAATCCCCTGCTGCATGAGCGCCTCGAGCAGCAGGCGGCGACGGTCGAGCGGGTCGTCTCGACGCGGGTTGGCGCGCCGGTCCGGCTCAGGATCGCGCTGGAAGCGCCGGTGGAGACGGGGCGCGAGTCACCGGCCACGCGGATGTCGGAGAGCGGCATCCGTGCCGCGCGGCTCAAGGGCCTCCGGGCGCGCGATCCGGCCCTCGACGCCGCGGCGGATGAGTTAGATTTGGAGATCGTGGAGTGAGAGCTGCGTGGCTTGCCGGCCGCGCACGAGCCTTCTAATGTGGGGAGCCGGTCACCGGCGTCCCGAAGCAGATATGCGTATGGCTGACATCCAGCAGTTGTTCCAGCTCGGCCAGCAGATGCAGGGCCGGCTGCAGCAGATCCAGAGCGAGCTTGCCCATCGCACCGTCGAGACCAGCGCGGGCGGAGGGCTCGTGCGTGTCACCGCGGACGGCCGTGGCACCATCCGCGCGATCACGATCGATCCCGCCGCCTTCGAGGGGCGCGACGCCGAGCTGCTCTCCGACCTCGTGCTCTCGGCGGTGGCCGACGCGCAGCGCCGGATCGCCGAGCTCGTGCAGGCGGAAATGCGGAAGATCCAGCCGTCTCCCTGGCCGTCGCCGCTTTGATCGGTGAGCGCGATCGACGATCTGATCGCCGAGCTCTCCCGTCTGCCCGGCATCGGGCGCAAGACGGCGCAGCGGCTCACGTTCCACCTTCTCCAGCAGTCACCTGACCGGGTGACTTCGCTCGCCCGGGCGCTCACGGCCGTGACGGAGCGGGTGCGTCCGTGCGTCGAGTGCGGCAACCTGAGCGAGGGAGAGCGGTGCGAGGTCTGCGGTGATCCGCGGCGGGATGCGGCGCTCCTGTGCGTGGTCGAGGAGGCCTCGTCGGTCGGCGTCGTAGACCGCGCCACCGGCTTCCGGGGGCGCTATCACGTACTCGGCGGGCGCCTCTCGCCGCTGGAGGGCGTCGGGCCGGAAGCCCTCCGCCTCGATGCGCTCGTCGCGCGCGTGCGCGATACCGGCGTCCGGGAAGTGATTCTCGCTACGAACCCTTCGATGGAAGGTGAAGTGACGGCCACCTACATCCAGCAGTTGCTCACCGGACTTCCCGTTCGCGTCACCCGGCTCGCTCGCGGCCTCCCGATGGGCGGGGACCTCGAGTACGTGGACGGCGTGACGCTGGCGCACGCGCTCACCGCGCGGCAGGAGGTGCAGTGATGCGCTCGCGTGGGCTGCTCTTCGCCGCCATGGCGGGCGCCGGACTCGTCGCCGGATGGATGTTCGCGCAGCACCGGCTGGCGCACCACAAGCGGGATCTCTTCAGCCGGCACCCGCTCCGCCGGATGGCCGCCCTGCAGTTCCTCGCGGGGCAGGGCGGCGTCGCGACGGTGCGCCTGCTTCGCGATTATGTCTCCTGGGAAATGCAGCCCATGCTCCGGCGACGGGGCGAGGCGCTGCTCCGGCGCATGCAGGCATCGCTTGCGTAGGGTCCGCTGATGTCCGGGGCGTCCAGCTGGTCGTTCCGGGAAGAGGATTCACGCCGGATCGACGAGATCCTCACCTCGTTCCTGCACGAGTCGAGCGCGCGCACCGCGCTCATCGTGGATCGTACCGGCCAGCTCGTCGCCACCGTGGGCCAGGCGGTGGCGTTCGATCCGACGGCCTTCGCGTCGCTCACCGCGGCGGATTTCAGCGCCAACGACCAGCTCGCCCGCATGCTCGGGGAGCCCGAGTTCGGCGCGCTCTTCCACCAGGGCGAGCGGGAATCGATGTACCTCGCCGACATCGCGCGCCGGGTCATCCTGGTCGTCCTGTTCGACAACGAGACGACGCTCGGCCTCGTGAAGCTGCGCGTGCGCGCGGCGGTGGTGGAGCTCAACAAGGTGTTCACCGATATGTTCACCCGCGCCGATGCCGGCGCGGACGCGCCCCAGGTGGAGAGCGGGTTCCTGGGTGAGGCGGAAGACGAGATCGACAAACTCTTCGGGTCCTGAGGGGAACCGCGTCTCATGTCGATGATCAACTACGCCTCCCGCGAGATCAACTGCAAACTCGTGTACTACGGGCCGGGGCTGGGCGGCAAGACGACGAACCTGGAGTTCGTCTACAACAAGGTGGCGCCGGGGTCGCGCGGGAAGATGATCTCGCTCGCCACCGAGACCGAGCGCACGCTCTTCTTCGACTTTCTCCCGGTGGATCTCGGCACGATCCGCGGGTTCAAGGTGAAGTTCCACCTGTACACCGTGCCGGGGCAGGTCTACTACAACGCCTCGCGCAAGCTGATCCTCAAGGGAGTGGACGGGGTCGTGTTCGTCGCCGACAGCCAGCTCGAGCGCATGGAGGCGAACATCGAGGCGATGCAGAACCTCTACGACAACATGACCCAGCACGGCTACGACCTGATGCGGATCCCCTTCGCCATCCAGTACAACAAGCGCGACCTGCCGAACGCCGCGCCGATCGCGGAGCTGCAGGCGGCGCTCAATCCGGGATGGTCCGTCGAGGATCCCGCGCGCCAGCGCCTCACGCCGGATCCGGATCATCCGGGTGAGTATCTCGTGTGGCAGCAGGACGGCGCCTGGTACGAGCGCGCGCCGCACTTCGAGGCCGTCGCCGCCACCGGAGAAGGCGTGTTCGATACCCTCAAGGCGATCAGCAAGGCCGTCGTCAAGACGCTGGGATAGGCGCTCCCATGTGGACGCTGCCGAACATCATCACCGTCGTCCGGATCTGCTTCACGCCGATCATCGCCCTCCTGCCGTTCATCGAAGGGTACTGGCCCAAGCTCGTCTGCTTCGTGGTGTTCGTGATCGCCGCCGTGAGCGACGTCTTCGACGGCTACCTCGCCCGCAGCCGCAACCTGGTGAGCGACATCGGGAAGCTCCTCGACCCGATCGCCGACAAGCTGCTCCTCTTCGCCACGCTCATCCCCATCTACTGGATCACGCGCCAGCGCCACGACCTCTACGACATTCCCGTCTGGGGCAGCATTCCCCTCTGGGTCTGCCTGCTGCTGATCGGCCGGGAACTCGCGATGACGGCGTTCCGCTGGTGGGCACAGCGGCGCGGCGTCGTGATCCCCGCGCACGGGGCGGGGAAGCTCAAGACCGTCATCCAGAACATCTTCATCGGCGCCATCATGCTCTGGTTCGCCTTCCGCGACGCGCGGAAGCCGATGGGATGGGAGCACAGCCCCTTCGCCGCCTTCTGGAACACGTTCCACGGCAGCTTCGTCGCCGTCGCGCTCGCGATCGCCACCGCGCTCACGATCTACTCCTTCGCCGTCTACATCTACCGGTACCGCGGGCTGTTCTCCGAGCGCGGGGCGCGCTGAGCGCCCACGCCCGCATCCCATGAACGTCGAACTCGTCGCGATCGGCACCGAGCTGCTGCTCGGCTTCACCGTGGACACGAACGGCGCCGAGATCGGCCGCATGCTCGCCGACATCGGCGTGCGGGTGACCCGCCGTACCGCGATCGCCGACCGGACGGAGGACATCCGGAATGCCGTGGCGGAGGCGCTGGCGCGAACGCGGGCGGTGATCGTCACCGGCGGGCTCGGACCGACGCGGGACGACATCACGAAGCACACGATCGCCGAGCTCTACGGCGTCCCGCTCGACTTCGATGAAGGGCTGTGGGCCGGGCTCGTCGAGCGATACCGGCGGGCCGGGCGCGTGCCGGTCGAGAGCAACCGGACCCAGGCCGAGGTCCCGCGCGGCGCGACGGTCCTTCCGAACCGGTGGGGCAGCGCGGCAGGGCTCTGGCTCGAGGACCGCGCGCGCGGCCTCGTCGTCATGCTGCCCGGCGTTCCGCTCGAGATGCGCAATCTGATGGAGCACGAGGTCGTCCCGCGGTTCCGGCAGCGCGCCTCGGGGACGGTCATCCGCTCGAGGACGCTGCGGACGGTGGGCGTCGCCGAAGCCGCGCTCGCGGAGCAGCTCGGCGAGATCGAGCGGGACATCGCGCCGGTGACGCTTGCCTACCTGCCGCAGGCGGCCGGAGTCGATCTCCGGCTCACCGTTTGGGACGTGACGGCCAGCCAGGCGGAGGCGTTGCTGGCCGGCGCTGCCGCGCGCGTGATGAGCCATGCTGGCAGGGCCGTATACGGAGCGGAGCGGGAGGATCTCGCCGCAGTCGTGCTCGAGGCTGCGCGCCGCCGCGCCACGACGATCGCGCTGGCCGAGTCGTGCACCGGGGGCCTGGTCGGTGCGCGTCTGACCGAGATAGCGGGAAGCTCGGATGTGCTGCTGGGAAGCGCCGTCTGTTACTCGTACGCCTCGAAGACCGACGTGCTGGGTGTGCCCGCGGAGATCATCGCCGAGCAGGGAGCGGTGAGCGAGGCAGTCGCCCGGCATATGGCGGAAGGAGCGTTGCGGCGGTTCGGAGGCGCTCTGTCGGTGGCGGTCACCGGGATAGCCGGTCCCGGCGGGGGCACGGCGGAGAAGCCGGTCGGCACCGTGTGGTTCGCGACTGCGATGGACGGGGATGTGCGCGCCGCACGCACGGTGTTCTTCGGAACCCGGTCGGAGGTGCGTGAGCGCGCGGCCCAGACCGCACTCCGGCTCCTGCTCGAGCGCCTCCAGGAAATGCGCGAGCGCTAGAAGGTGACCTGAAGTCCCGAGCTCAGGATGCGGTCTGTCTTGACGAAGCCGGGCTCAGGCAGGTTGTCGAAGCGGATGGTGTAGGCGACTTTCACGGCGAACCGCTCCGAGAGCGGCGCCACCAGCGAGGTTTCCGCGTTGATCCGGCGGTCGGCCGCGGTTTCGAGGTTGGGCAGGAACTCCGCCAGCTGCTGGACCCAGGCCTGCTCGGTGAACAGGTGCCGATACGTGCCCGCGACGCGAGCGGCGACGAACGCGTCGTCCGTCCCGTCGGTGCTTCGCTGCTGGTTGAACGATGCGCCGAGCTCGGCCGACAGCTGGTCCCGCGGCGCGTTCACGAGCCGGTAGGCCAGACCCGCGATCTCCTCGAACCGGCGCGCGATGCCGGCAAAGCGATTGCGCTCGTAGCTCCCTCCTCCGAACACGCTCAGCCGATCCGTGAACGCGCGGTCCGCGCGTCCCCCGAGCTTGAGCGCGTTGGCCGACGTCACGCCATCGGTACGGCCGTACACGAGCGCGACGAACTCGCTGAGCGTCCATCCCGAACCCGCCGGAGCGTATTCGAGGCGCTGGTCACCGCTGAGCGTCGTCACGTCCGTGTTGCCGGCGGCATCGACGAAGGACACGCTGGCCGTCAGGGCGAGCGGCTTCTTCGGAGGATCCTGGGCGAGGACGGGGCCAGGGGCGAGCAGCGCGATCACGGTCGCGGCTCCGGCCACCCCACGCGCGATCGCCGCGCATCCCACATCCATCGGGCCGAACGGGAGGGACATGCGGCCTCCGGTCAATGGAACTGCGCCTTCTCCGTCGAGCCTTCGAGGGCGAGCGTCGAGCCGGTTCCGCCGCTGATCACCTGGAGCACCTCGTCGAAGTAGCCGGTTCCCACCTCGCGCTGGTGCCGCGTCGCGGTGTAGCCGGTGCTTTCCGCCTTGAACTCCGACTGCTGCAGCTCCGAATAGGCCGACATTCCCTTCTCGGCATAGGCCTGCGCGAGCTGGAACATGCTGAAATTGAGCGCGTGAAAGCCGGCGAGCGTCACGAACTGGAATTTGTACCCCATGGCCCCGAGCTCGCGCTGGAAGCGCCCGATGGTCGCGTTGTCGAGGTTCTTCCGCCAGTTGAACGACGGGGAGCAGTTGTAGGCGAGCATCTTGCCCGGATGGTCCCGCCTGATGGCCTCGGCGAACTGCTGCGCCTCTGCGAGGTCCGGCGTCGACGTCTCGCACCAGATGAGATCGGCGTACGGCGCGTACGCGAGCCCCCGGGCGATCGCCGACTCGATACCGCCGGTGATGCGGTAGAAACCCTCGGACGTGCGCTCCCCGGTGAGGAATGGGCGATCGGCGGGGTCGATATCGCTCGTGAGCAGCTTGGCACTGCTCGCGTCGGTGCGGGCGACGAGGATCGTCGGCACGTCGTAGATGTCCGCGGCGAGCCGCGCCGCCACGAGCGTCCGGATGAAGTGGCTCGTCGGAATCAGGACCTTTCCGCCGAG
>JAICNA010000008.1 GCA_025928955.1 Gemmatimonadales bacterium
CGTCCCCGCCGGGCCCTTGACCGCCCAGTGCGAGCGGTCCGGGCCCGTAGCGGTCACCGACTCGAGGTGACCCATGAACCGCGGCAGGTTCTCGAAGTCCCGCCAGAAGGCGTACAACTCCTCCGGGGTCCGGTCGATAATGACGCTCTGTTCCACCTTGATCCCCTGCCCGCGCTGGACGCTCGCCACGGGACTGCGGGCCGGGACGCGGGCAGCCGTGTTCCGGCCCAGGGCCCGGTTCACGGGGCAGTGACCCGACACGGCCCGCGCGATGAGGCTGGTGCCGAACGGGATCAGCACCGAGCGCAGCCGGTTCCGCCGGTAGCTATACCCGATCAGCGCGACCCCCGCCGCCGCCGAGAGGACGCGCTCCAGAGTGCCCACGTTCGGCGCGCCGCCGCGGTAGCCACTCCCGATCCTCACCTCGCCGCCGGGCAGCGAGGGGTCGATGGAGACTCGCATGACAGGTCCCTTGTGAGTGTGGTCAGCGCTTCGGGCGCCGGGCGGCCTTCGCGTGGGCCTGGTCGTCGAGCTGCGCCGCGAGCCCGTCCCGGTGCTCGGGGTCCCCGCCCTCCGACTCCTGGTCCAGCTGGCTGTGGCCCTGGTTCTCCTCGTCGCGCGGCTCCCCGAACTCGAGCTCGGTGGGGCCGTCACCCGCCGGCGGCTCACCGGCGAACCGGCGCCGCTCGTCCTCGTCCATCGTGGCGTAATCCTTCGACTGGTTGCGTGCCATCACCGGCCTCCGTTCGAGTGCGATCGCGTCACGCAATAGCGCACCGCGGCGGCCAACATGCGGTGACAGTCGTCACCTTTCCGGCGCGCGGTCCTGCTGGCGGGCGGCGGCCTGCGCCGCCGCGGTCGTTGGGTACGCAACGTCGGGCGGCGGGTCGCCGTTGGGCCAGTCCCGCTCCTTGCCGGGCAGGTCCGGCCGCGGCTGGGCGTTGATGTAGGCGGCCACGTCCACGGCTTCGCGATCGGTGAGGGTGCCGCGCAGGTCCTGCGGCATGTTGTAGCGGATGAACGCCGACGCGGTCCGCAGGCGCGACATGCCGGCGCCGATGTTGTACGACTGCGGCCCCCAGACCGGCGGCCCGACCGATCCCTCGCCGTTGGCCCCGTGGCAGCGGGCGCACCTGGCGGCGAAGATTCCGGCGCCGGCGGCCGAGTCGCCCTCGGTGAGCGAGAGGCGGGGCAGCCCCTGCCCAGGCACCGGCTCGCCGACCGGCACCCCCCGGGAGAGAAACGCCATGTAGGCGATGATGTCGCGCATGTCGCGGCCGTCCCGGGCCAGGCCGGTGCCGTTCATGCTGCGCTCGAAGCAGTCGTTGATCCGGTCCTCGATGATCTGCACGGAGGCGGACCGGGCCCGGTACTGCGGGAAACGGCCGTACACCCCGACCCAGGGCATGGCGTTGGCCCGGGTGCCGTCATCAGGGTGGCAGCTGGTGCAGGCCAGCGCGTTGCCCACGTTCCGGGGGAGGCTGTCGCGGGTGTGCGCCAGCAGCGCGCGGCCGCGCCGGATCGAGCGGCCCAGCGAGTCGTCGCCGATGGTGGAGTCGTGCGGGATGGCGTAGGTGATGGTGGCGGAGTCGCCGGCGGCTCCGGGTGCCGCGGCGGCCGGGGTTTCCCCCGGCCGCTCGCAGGCGATCGACGCGGCGATGGCGGTGAGCGTGCACAGCGCGCGAGAGCGCATCGCGTCCTCCGGGACGCCGCGCGCGGGGCGTCAGGCCCGGGCGAGCATCCGCTTGATTGGTTTGACGAAGAAGGCGAGCACCAGGCACATCGCCAGCGTGAACCCGGCCACCGCCATGAAGATCTGGTCGGTCGTGAAGGTCTCGTAGAAGCCCGACACGTTGCCGCCGATGAAGTTGCCCACCGAGCTGGCGAGGAACCATACGCCCAGCATGAGGCCCGCGTACCGCATCGGCGCCAGCTTGGTCATTGCCGAGAGCCCGACCGGGCTCAGGCACAGCTCGCCGATGGTGTGCAGCAGGTAGGTGAGGACCAGCCACATCGGGCTCACCTGGTTGCCCGCGCCGGCCAGCCGGGCCGCCGGAATCAGGATGGCGAAGCCGAGCGACACGAACAGCAGGCCGATGGTGAACTTGCCGGGGCTCGACGGCTCCCGGTTGCCCAGCCGGATCCACAGCCAGGCGAACACCGGCGCGAGCAGGATGATGAACGCCGCGTTGGCCGACTGGAACCAGCTCGCGGGGAAGTCGAAGCCCAGGATGCTGGTCCGGGTGCTCCGCTGGGCGAACAGGTTGAGGGTGGACCCGGCCTGCTCGAACGCGGCCCAGAAGACCGACGCGCCCAGGAACAGCACCAGGATGACCAGGTGGCGCTTGCGCTCGTCGCGGTCGCGGCTTCCCGTCGTGAGCAGCCAGGCGAAGAACGCCACCGGGGCGACGAGCAGGATGAACGCCACCGTCCGGTTGACCGTGGGCACCGACGAAAGCGCCGTGTTGCCGGTGAGGAGCAGGATGATCGTGCCGACCGCCACCAGCGCCACGAGGGCCATGATCGCGGTGCGCCGCGCGCCGTCGCTGAGCGGGTCGTTGGCGGCGGAACCGGCGCCGCGCAGGTGGCCGCGGCCCAGGCGGTACTGGACCAGGCCGAGGAACATGCCCACCGCGGCCGCGCCGAAGCCCCAGTGCCAGGAGCGCGCCGGGTCGAGGCCCCAGCCCTGGAGCATGCCCCGGAAGCCCGCGCTCTGCGCCAGCCACCCGCACACGAACGGCGAGATGGCCGCGCCGAGGTTGATGCCCATGTAGTAGATGGAGAACCCGGCGTCACGCCGGCGGTCCTCGGCGCTGTACAGCTGGCCCACGATGGTGCTGATGTTCGGCTTGAGCAGCCCGGTGCCGATGATGACGAGGAAGAGGCCCAGCAGGAAGAAGGGAATGCCCTCCATGGCGAGCGAGATGTGCCCGCACATGATGACCACGCCGCCCCAGAAGACCGCGCGCTGCTGGCCGATCACCCGGTCGGCGAACCACCCGCCCGGCAGCGCGAGGAGATAGACCATGGCGGTGTAGAGTCCGTAGATCGGCCCTGCCGTGGCGGTATCGAAGCCGAGTCCGCCCATGGCGAGCGGCGCCGTCATGAACAGGATCAGGATGGCGCGCATCCCGTAGTAGCTGAATCGCTCCCACATCTCGGTGAAGAACAGCGTCGAGAGTCCGCGCGGCTGCCCGAAGAAGGCGGTATCCTGCTCGGACGTCATGGGCGCGGACTGGTGCGATGGAGTCGCCACGTGTGCTCCGGAGTGTGTGGGCGGGAGGGATCCCGGCAGGATTATCGGCGAAGCGGAGCGCGCGAGGTGCGGATCATTCGCGCCCGAGTTTCTTCTTCAGGTGCGCCAGCTGCGCATCCACGGCGGCCTCGTGCAGCTTCCGCTCGGCCTCGGCCTTCAGGAGCTCGCCGTCGAGGTCGGTGTCGGGGCGCGCGCCACCGGCCGACTGGATGTCGCGCCACGCGGCTTCGGCGGATGCGGACGCCCCGGCCGCGCCGCCGCCGGAGCGCGGCTGCGTCTTCCGCAGCTCGGACATCATCTCGTCGAGTTCGCGGGACGCGAGCGCCAGCTCTTCCCGCTGGACCGCGAGCTTCCGCTCGAGCACCCCGGCCCGCTCACGGTGCTTCGCGCCGAAGCGCTCGGCCACGGCCGCCGTCTCGGCATCCCCGATGCCCTGGGCGAGCGCCCCGCGGCGCTCGGCATCGGCCAGCTGCCGCTGCTCGGTCGCGAGCTCGCGTTCCGTCGCGGAAAGCTGGTCCCGCATGGATGCCACGGCCGCCTTCGCTTCGATGACGGCATCGCGCAGGCCCGAGATGTAGGCGCGCCCGTCCGCGCCGCCGGATTCGGCGAGGATGCGGTCGAGCCGGGCGCGGAATCCGTCGAAGACGCTCACGATGCTCCGGGTGAATGACGGCGGAGGAGTCGGCCAATGTTACGGAGCGCCTGCAGGGGCGTCAAGCGCGCGCGGGCCCAGAACCTCCGTGAAGACATTATGTTAGACGAATATCGGACGCGTCGCCCCACTGCGGAGGTCCCATGCGACTCCACCTGCCCGGCATCCTGCTCACACTCGCCGCCTGTTCCGGCGGCAGCGACCGCCCGAGCATCAACTGCGGCATCGTGGCGCTCGCGAGTCCCCAGACGCTGCTGGCGGAGTTCGCGGTCCCGCGGCAGACCCTGAGCCGCCCGCCCGCGAACGTTCCGGGGCGCGTGGTGGCCCGGATCGCAGCGGGCCCAACGCTGCCTGCGATCGTCGGCCGCGAAAGCGGCGGCGATTCGCTGCTCGTGATCGGCGTCGAGGGAAACCCGCCGGGCAACATGGCACTCGGGTTCGGCGTCCTCGTCACGGCACTCGACGGGACGACGCGCGGAGTGATGCTCTTCGAAGGCCTGCCCGTCGAAGGGGCGCCGCGGATCGGTACGGTGACGATGGGATCGGTGACGGCGCCGCTGCTCGGCCTCGAGGCCGATCCCGAGGCGTACGAGAACGCGGACTGTCCGCTGTTCCCCGATTCCGTGGAAGCTCAGGCGCTCACTGGGCGGGAAAGAAGTATCGCTCGCTCATTCCGTTGAGCGCGCGGCGCACGTCCGGATATCGCTCGGCCGTCGTCCGGAAGACGGCTTCGAGCCCGAAGTGGTCGGCGAGGACATGATCCGAGGCCATGCCGAAACCACGGCGGCCGAGCGCGTCGTAGTACGACACGTCGGGACCGCCGTTGCGGAGCCGTCGGGCTGCGATATAATCGGGGAAGAGACCCGCGAGCCAGAGGGCGTAGTTGCCGAGATGGGCCATCACCCTGAATCGGCGCTCGCCGGAACTCGCCTCGAGATCGGCGAGGATATCCACGAGGTAGGTGTGCCGCGCGTCGTCGTTCCAGTCCACCCGCCACGCCCTGTCCTTCCGGCCGAAGTCCAGCACCAGCGCCGCCATGTAGTCGGCGAGGTCCCGGTCGTCCACTCCCGCTCCGAGCAGCGCGTGGCGGAGAAACACGTAGAGGAACAGGCGCTCCGATGGAACCACGATCGTGCGAACAGCGAGCATGCGCTCCGGGAGCTCCGGATGATCGAGCAGCGCGTCGGGGCCCTCCGTCTCGAGCTTCCGCTCGAGCGCCGCGCGGCGCGCGGTCGAGCTTCCACTCAGGAGGAGCACGACGAGCTGCAGGTCTCCGGCGGTCAGGCGGCTTCGCAGGTCAGCACGGATCATGAACGAATCTCCCGCTGAGAGGGACGACCCGGTGTCGGCCATGGCTGCGACCGTGGCGCAGTGCGTAACGTCGTTCGGCGCGGAGCTCGCCGGCACGCTGCGCCGCGGCCCCATCGTCGATCTCCTCATCCGGCGTCTCCAGGACACGTTCTCGCCCTCGGAGGTGGCGGTAGCGCTGCATCATGAGGATGGCCGCGCCGGGGCGGACTTGCACACCTGGCCGGCCGGTGCCACCGATGTCGCGCCGCTCCTCGACGCCGCGGGGGAAGGCGGCGCACGGCGCATCGAGCACGAGGGAGCAATCTGGTGTCTTGCGCCCCTCATGGCGCGGCGCCGGATCACAGGTGCCGTGGTGATGCGCGACCCGGCGGGGCCCTTCGCACCGGTGGCTCCCCAGCTCCTCGAGGCGTTCGCCGCCCAGGCGAGCGTGGCGATCGAGAGCGCCTACCTGGTCGACCTGTACGACGACGGCCGGCGCTCGTGGCAGGAGATCGTCGACGCCCTGGCGCTGGCCCTCTGTATCGTCGATCGGGAAGGCCGCATACGGCGTGCCAACCGCGCCTTTGCCGCCCTGGTCGGAGCCCCCCCGGCCGGGCTGGTGGGGCGGCCGTGGTCCGCCTTCCTGCCGCCAGACTGGGTGTCGGACGTCCAGCGCCTGCTCGATGCCGCCGGTACCGGCGGCGAAGCCGAGCTCACCACCGGGGACCGGACCTACTGCGTCAGCGCGGTCCCGATCACCGAAGGCGACGCCTCGACCGTGGTGGTCCTGTTCGATGATCACACCGAACGGCGCCGGCTGCAGGACAAGCTCGTGCAATCCACCAAGCTCTCCGCGATGGGCCAGCTCGTTGCCGGCGTCGCGCACGAGCTCAACAACCCGCTCGCTTCGGTCGTCGGCTTCGCCGATTTTCTCGGCGAGATTCCCGACGTCCCCGCGTCGCTCCGCGAGCCCCTGCGCGTGATTCGCGAGGAAGCGGAGCGCGCGTCGTCCATCGTGCGCAATCTCCTCGGATTCGCGAGGAAGCAGGACCGCCAGCGGCGGCTCACCGCACTCGGACCGCTCATCGAATCGACGATGTCGCTGCTCCGGAACCCGCTGATGGCAAGCCGCGTCGAATCGCGGATCGACATCGAGCCGGACCTTCCGTCCATCAGCATCGACCCGAACCAGATGCAGCAGGTGCTCGTCAACCTCGTGAGCAACGCGGCGCAGGCGATCGCGTCGACCGGCCGTGCCGGCACCGTCACCGTCCGCGCACGCCGCTTCCTCGACGAGCTCGCGGTGGACATCGTCGACGATGGGCCCGGGATGACGGCCGAGATCGCGGCGCAGGTCTTCGACCCGTTCTTCACCACGAAGAGCGAGCACGAAGGTACCGGGCTCGGGATCTCCATCAGCCAGGGAATCGTGCGCGAGCACGGTGGACGCATCACCCTCGAGACGGCGCCGGATCAGGGCGCCACGTTCACGATCCACCTGCCCTTGCAGGAGGCGCCGGCCGATCCGGTGCGGGAGGAGCCGGCCCGCGCTCCGGCGACGCGGCTTCGCGTGCTCGTGGTCGACGACGAGCCCCACATCCTTCATTACATGAGCGCCACGCTGAGCGCCTGGGGGCACACCGTGGCCGTCGCGCAGGATGGGGACGAGGGACTCGAGGCGGCAACCTCCGGCGAGTTCGACCTGGTGATCACCGACCTCCGGATGCCCCGGCTGAGCGGCCGGGATTTCTTCGAGACGCTCCGCCGGCGGAATCCGGCCATGGCCTCGCGCCTCTACTTCAGCACCGGCGATACCGTGCGGGGCGATACACTCGCGTTCCTCGAGATGCTCGAGCGGCCCTACCTGCACAAGCCGTTCAGTCTCGCGGAGCTGCGCGAGCTCCTCGCGGCCGCCACGGCGCGCCTTCCGTCTCCGCCGGAGCCCCGTGTATCGTTCGGCGTCTCCACTGATCGCGATTCATGATCTACGTCTGCATTCCCAGCCACAACGAGGCCCAGACCGTCGGGCTGCTGCTCTGGAAGATCCGTCAGGTCTTCACCGCCTTCCCCCGCGAGTACCAGCTCGTCGTGGCCGATGACGGCTCGACGGACGCCACGGCCGAGGTCCTCGCGCCGTATGCCCGGGTGCTGCCGCTCACCGTCGTCACGCACGCGCGCCGTGAGGGCTATGCGGCCACGGTCGAGGAGCTCCTGCGGCTCTCGGTGGAGCGGACCGACCGGCCGAAGCGGGATTGCGCGATCCTCATGCATGCCGATTTCGCGCACGATGCCGGCGCCCTGCCGGACCTCGTGCGCCGCATCGAGAGCGGCGCCGATCTCGTGGTCGCGGAGGGATGCCTGGCCGGGGAGCCCTCCCGCGCGCGCCGGCTCCTCCGCCGCTGGGCGCCGCTGCTGCTGCGCGGGCGGGTTCGCGTGCCCGGCGTCTACGACCTGGTCAGCGGCTTCGCAGCGTTCCGCCTCGTGACGCTCAGGAACGCGCTTCGGTCGGAGTCGGGCCGCCTCCTGCGCACCGAAGGGTGGGCCGCGAATGCCGAGCTCCTGGCGCGCACGGCGCGTCACGCGCGTCGCGTCGAGAGCGTCAGCGTCACCGAGCGGCACGACCTCCGCCACCGGCACAGCCGCGTCGACCCCTGGCTCGCCGCGCGTGATCTCTGGCGCTCACGCGCGCGCCTCGACGTTCCCCCGCTCCCGCCCGCTCCGGCGACCCCCGCCCAGGAAGCCGCGACGGCCTAGCCCGAACGGCAAGGCGCCCGGCAACATGCCGGGCGCCTTGTTCTCCCCCCCACTCCACTCTTCGCGTCAGACCGCGGGACGCCCGGTGATCGTCTCCTTGAGCCGGCGTGCCGTGTCCGGGAAGAAGAGCTTGAGGATCACGTAGAACACCCATCCCCAGAAGGCCCAGACGAGCACCGTCATGATGACGGAGAAGATCCCGCCCAGCAGCGAGAGGATGAACTTCATTGCCAGGACGCCCACAAACGCAAACACCGAGAAGCCGACGATCGTCCGGATCATGCTATTTTCCTCCCGAGGTGACCGGTCGGAGCCCCATACGCCTTGACGTTTCAAAAAGTTTCATAGGGACTCTAAGTGTCTACCAGTTATGACGTTATAGTCATCGGCGGTGGTGCACTGGGGGCGGCGTGCGCGCGCGAGCTGGCGCACGAGGGCCGCCGCGTCCTCGTGCTGGAGCGCGGCGGCGAGATCGGTCAGGCCTGGCGCGCAGCGGCCGGCATGCTGGCGCCCGAGATCGCCGCCGGCGAGCACGAGGCGCTCTATGAGCTCGGCGTCGCGAGTCGCGAGCGCTATGGCGAGCTCGCGCCGACGCTGCGGGATTCGACCGGGATCGACATCGGCCTCTGGCGCGAAGGGATCGCCCGAGTTGCCGTGGACGAGGCGGAGGCGGAAGCGCTCCGGACGTCCGTCGCGTGGCAGCGGCAGCAGGGCCGTCGCTCGGACTGGCTCGACGCGGGCGAGGTGCGCGACCGCTGGCCCTGGATCCGCTCCGCGGCCGGCGCACACTGGGCACCCCTCGATGGCGCGCTCGATCCCTCGCGCCTTGTAGCAGCGCTGCTCGCGGATGTCACCCGTCTCGGCTCCACGGTACGGAACGAGACCGTCCGGAAGGTCGAGCGCGAAGGCGACCGCGTCGTGGGGGTGCTCGCGGATTCGCGCTATACCGCCGACGACGTCATCGTCGCAGCGGGTGCGTGGTCGGGCCGGATCGAAGGCCTTCCGCGCCCACTTTCGGTCGAACCGGTGCGGGGGCAGATGGCGGCTCTTCCCTGGCCCGAGGGCGTTCCGCCCATCATTCTCTTCCAGAACGACAGTTACGTCGTGGCGCGCGGCCGGGAGGCGCTCATCGGCTCCACGATGGAGTTCACCGGATTCGACACATCGGTCTCCGAAGCGGGACAGCAGCGTATCTGGGCGAACGTACGGAACGTCTGTCCCACCGCCGTCGCTGCGCGGCCCACCCGCGCCTGGGCCGGCCTGCGGCCCGTGACGCCGGACGGGCTGCCGCTCATCGGGCCGGCGCCGGATCTCGCGCACCTCTGGTACGCGACGGGACACGGGCGGAACGGTATCCTTCTGGCAGCGGTCACGGCGCAACTGCTTCATCAGATGATCCGGGAGGAGCCGGTGCACGAGCACGTACGAGTCTTCGATCCCGCACGGATGTGGCAGTGGTGAGCCGCGCGCTGGTGCTGTGCCTGGCGGCCGTGGCGGCGGCGCCGGTGGCTCGCGCGCAGGCGCCTGCCCCGCTCGCGGCCGAGCGCGCCGCATTTGCCGATTGGCTCGCCACGGCGCCGACATCCCCGTTCGCCGCGGTGGCACAGCAGCCCATCGGGAGCGGGCTTGCGCTCGGCGCGGCCGCCGGACCGGGGCTCGAGGGTCTGGAGAAGGCGCGCGTGAGCGTCGAGGCGGGCCGCGTCGTGCTCGACGGGCTCGGCACGCCGCGCCCGCTCCCTCGCTTCCGCCCGACGCGCCTCGGGCGCTACCTGCTCGTGCCGGGCGGAACGGCGGCGACGCCGGTGCTCACCGTGTTCGACAGCAGCCGCGCGCGCAAGGCGCCCCGCTGGTATCCGCACGATCCGGCGCTCGAGTTCGTCGGTGCGCTCACGCCGCCGGTGCAGGCGTCCTCCCGCCGACTGCTCACGCCGGATGGGATCGAGGTCGAGGCCACCGACGCGGGGACGGTTCTCGTCCCGTTTGCGGGTGTGGCCACCAGGCTTCGCGTGATGCGGATTCCGGATCCCGCCACCGGCGAGTCCGAGCTCGAGGTGTTCTTCCGCGACAGCACGAACGCCGGCGAGACCTACCCTGCGGGGCGCTTCGTCGCCCTCGTCCCTGAAGGCGGGGGCAAGTACCGACTCGACTTCAACCGGTCGCGCAATCCCTTCTGTGCCTACAGCTCCGCGTACGCCTGTCCGCTTCCCTGGCAGGGAAACGTGCTCCCGGGGCACGTCCGCGCCGGCGAGCAGTACGTGAAGGACTGATGCTCGCAACGACCGTCGCCCTCGCCCTCGTCGCCATCGTCCCGGATCCGTCGGGTAGCTGGCGCGGTGTGCTCGATCTTGCGGGCGGGCCGCTCAGGTTCGAGGTGGCCATCGCGCGCGAGGCCGGCGGGCTCCGGGCCGAGCTCTGCAACGCCGGTGAGTGTGCCCCGGCCGGGCCCGTTCGCCTCATCGGGGATTCGCTCGTCATCGATCTCACCGATTACGCCGCCACGATCGCTGCGCGCGTGTCGGGTGATTCACTCGTCGGTGCCTACAGCAACGTCGGGAACCGGGGCCCCCGCCTGATCCCCTTTCGCGCGGCTCGCGGTCGCTGGAAGGCCACCGCACTGCCCGCGGCATTCGCCGGGCAGTGGGATGCGACGCTCGTGACGGACGGGCGAGCGAGCCCCAGGATCTTCGTGTTCTCGGAGGGCCGTCGCGGCGCCGAGGGAGCCGTGATCTCGAATACCGGCGACTATGGCAGGTTTCACGGCATGGTCGCGGGCGACAGCGTCGCCTTCTCGCACTTCGACGGCTCCTTCGTCTACATGTTCACGGCGCGCCTGGACGGCGATACGCTCCGCGGCACCTTCCACGCGGGCCTCAGGACTCAGACTCCGTTCACGGCCGTTCGAAGCACCGGGCGCGCGCACCTGAAGGCGCCGACCGAGATGACGACCGCCGACACCATCGAGCCATTCCGCTTTGCCTTTCCCGACCTCGATGGTCGGCTCGTCGCACACGACGACCCGCAGTTCCGCGGCCGCGTCGTCGTCGTGGACGTGTTCGGCACCTGGTGCTCCACCTGCCACTATGCGGCGCCCATCCTCGAGAGCTTCCAGCGCGAGTACGGCCCGCGAGGATTCACGGTGGTCGGACTCGCCTATGAGGTCACGGGGGACACAGCGGTCGACGGCGTGCTCGTTCGCCGGTATCGCGAGAAGTTCGGCCTGACCTTCCCGCTGCTCCTCGCCGGAATGGGCACGGCCGAGCTGGCGGCGCCGACCCTGCCCCAGCTGAATGGCTTCACCGCCTTCCCGACGACCATCTTCCTCGGGCGTGACGGCAGGGTGCGTCGGGTCCACGCCGGATTCTACGGCCCCGCCACCGGCGCGATGCATCGCCAGCAGGTGGCCGAGTTCCGCGCGGTCATCGAATCGTTGCTGCGCGAATGAGGCGTGGCCCCGCCGCCGTCGCGCTCATCGGGCTGATCGCCGTGGCTCCGGCACGCGCCGCTGCCCAGGTGACGTTCGAAACAGAGGATGGGTGGCGCTTCACGTTCGCCGGGAACGTGAGCGCCTTCTACATCTTCGAGAATGAGGCGGAGGGCGGGCAGGTGACGGCGCCGGGAGCGATCGTCGGCATCGGGCGGCAGGGCTCGTCGATCCGCTCCGGTTACCTCCCTGCGTTCGCCGTCTTCGATGCGAAGCGCACGGAAGGCACGACGCGCCTCGGCGTGCATTTCGGGTTTGCGCCTCAGGTGCAGACCACGGGCGGCCACGACGACAGCACCGGTGTCGGCGCCCGGATCGACATGCGCCAGGTCTATCTGACCGTGGCCGGGCGGTGGGGCCAGGTGCTCGCGGGGCGCGAGCTCGGCGTCTTCGGGCGGCAGAACATGCTCTCGGACATGTCGCTCTTCGGCGTCGGCGCCACCGGCGGGGCGTTCGGGAATCCGGCCGGCACGACGCTCGGGCGGAGCGGCTTCGGCTACATCTATCCCGGGTTCAACGCGCAGTTCACCTACAGCACGCCGCAGGAGCTGCCCGCGCAGCTCACGGTCGGGGCCTTCGATCCGAGCGTCAACAACGGCTTCACCGAGCTGCTGCTCCCGCGGGTCGAGGCCGAAGTGACCTCCGGCATGCGCGGCGCACTCCTGTGGGCCGGTGGCCTGCTCCAGCCACAGCGTGACACGGCCCTCGACCGGTCTACGACGGCGTGGGGCGTGACCGGCGGAGCGCGTGTGCAGGCGGGCCAGTTCACCCTGCTCGCCAGTGGCTATCTCGGCAGCGGGATCGGTACGACGCTGCTGTTCGAGGGTGGCCGCACCGACGAGCCCGACGCCGCCCACCTGCGCCACTCGTCAGGTTACGTGGCGCAGGTCACCTGGGCGCGCCCCGACGGTCCCCTCACGCTCGGGCTGAGCTGGGGCGAGAGCTTCCTCCGAAGCCGCGGGTCCGAGCGGTTCTTCCGCACCCGGAACGAATCCGTGACCGGCGGCGTCTATTACCGCCCGACGCCGTCCCTCCGCGTCGTCGGCGAGGCCACCTTCGCGCGCAGCAACGACGCCGACGCGCTCACGCGCCCCAATCGCTCCGTCGCGTTCGCGAGCGGGCTCATGCTCTTCTTCTGAGCGCTTTTTCCCGCTGACGTCGGGTACCGCTCCGGTGGCTTCGGGGGTGGTGCCCGACTATTTTTTGAGCTTCCGGTCCATCGCTCCCTGTTTCCGGAGATCATCACGTGGCCGCACCGCTGGTCCAGCTGAGCCGCACTCCCCCGACGCCCTCCGACGCGCCCGTCAGGATCTCGCCGCCGGGCGCCCGCAAGCCCGGCTGGCTGAAGGTGCGCGCGCCCGGAGGCCCGAATTACGCACGGATCAAGGGGATGATGCGGGAGCTCGGCCTGCACACGGTCTGTGAGGAGGCGCGTTGCCCCAACATCGGCGAATGCTGGGAGCACAAGGCGGCGACATTCATGATTCTCGGGGATGTCTGCACGCGGAACTGCACCTACTGCGCCGTGTCGCACGGGACGCCGAAAGCGTTCGACCCCCTGGAGCCGGTGCGGCTCGCCGAGGCGGTCGAGCGAATGGGCCTCGAGCACGTGGTCATCACGTCGGTGGACCGGGACGATCTCCCGAACGGCGGCGCCGAGGCGTTCGCCGGGTGCATTCGTGAGATCCGCGCTCGCCTCCCGGACACCTCGGTCGAGGTGCTGATTCCGGACTTCAAGGGCTCGGAACGCGCGCTCGCGATCGTGATGGACGCGCAACCCCACATCCTCAACCACAATCTCGAGACGGCGGAACGGCTGTATCGGCTCGCGCGCCCCGGGGGCCGGTACGATCGCGCGTTGCGCCTGCTGGCGAATGCACGGCGCCTTTCACCCGACGGCCTGACCAAGAGCGGCATCATCCTCGGCATGGGCGAGGAGTGGGACGAGATCCTCGTCTGCATGCGGGACCTCCGCCGCAGCGACGTCAACATCATCACGCTCGGCCAGTACCTCCGGCCGAGTGACGGACACCTTCCCGTTGCCCGGTACTACACGCCGGACGAATTCGCCGAGCTGCACGAGATCGGGATGCGCATGGGCTTCTCGCACGTACAGGCGAGCCCGCTCACGCGCAGCTCGTACCACGCGTGGGAGCAGGCCCGCTCGGCCAGCTCGTTCGAGGGTCCGGGCGCGGCCCCCGATTCATCATCGACTGAACTGAGGACCACCTGATGGCAGGTACCGCAACGGAGGCGGCGCGCAATGGTGCCGTGAGCGATGCGACGGCGGACCAGTATCGGCTCTGGCTCCGGCAGATGGTGCTGATCCGCCGCTTCGAGGAGAAGGCGGGCGAAGCCTACAGCCTCGGCAAGATCGGCGGCTTCTGCCATCTCTACATCGGCCAGGAGGCGCTCGCCGTCGGCACGCTCGCGGCGCTGCGGGACGACGACTACGTCGTCAGTGCCTACCGCGAGCACGGCCAGGCCCTCGCGCGCGGACTCTCGGCGCGCTCCGTCATGGCCGAACTGTACGGCAAGGCCACCGGCTGCTCGAAGGGCAAGGGCGGGTCGATGCACCTCTTCGACGCGTCGCTGCATTTCATGGGCGGCCACGGCATCGTGGGCGGCCAGATCCCGCTCGGTGCCGGGTTCGCCTTCGCCGCGAAGTATCGCGGCACCGACCAGGTGTCGCTCACCTATTTCGGCGAAGCCGCAGCGAACATCGGCGCGTTTCACGAGACCCTCAACATGGCGGGACTCTGGCGGCTCCCGGCCATCTTCGTGATCGAGAACAACGGCTACGGCATGGGCACGTCGCTGCGCCGCGCGAGCGCGATCCCGAACCTCGTCGAGCGCGCCGCATCGTACAACATGCCGGGCGTGGTGGTGGACGGGCAGGACGTCGACAAGGTGAAGGCGGCGACGGACGAAGCGGTCGAGCGCGCCCGCCGGGAGTCGACGCCCACGCTGATGGAGATCCGGACGTATCGCTACGTCGGGCACTCGATGTCGGACGCGGCGCACGGGACGTACCGCACGAAGGACGAGGTCGAGGAGTACCGCGCGCGCGACCCGATCACCGTACTCGCCCAGCGCATGCGCGACGCCGGACTCCTCGACGACGAGGGCATGGAGGCGATCGAGGCGGATGTGCGCGCGGAGGTGGAGGATGCCGTGAAGTTCGCGGAGGAGTCGCCCGATCCGGCACCGGAGGAGCTCTGGACGGATGTGTATGCGCCCGCCGCGCAGGACGGAGGGGAGCGCTGACATGGCCGTCATCACCTACCGCGACGCGCTCGGGCAGGCGCTCCGCGAGGAAATGCAGCGGGACCCCGACGTCTACCTGATGGGCGAGGAAGTCGCCGAATACAATGGCGCCTACAAGGTGAGCCGGGGGCTCCTCGACGAGTTCGGCCCCATGCGCGTCGTCGACACGCCCATCGCGGAGCTCGGATTCGCCGGCATCGGCGTCGGGTCGGCGATGGTCGGGCTCCGGCCCGTCGTCGAGATGATGACCTGGAACTTCGCCCTGCTCGCCATCGACCAGATCGTGAACGCGGCGGCGAAGGTACGGTACATGTCGGGCGGACAGGTGGGGTGCCCGATCGTCTTTCGCGGGCCCGGCGGCGCGGCCCTGCAGCTCGCCGCGCAGCACTCACAGGCGTTCGAGAGCTGGTACGCCCACGTTCCCGGGCTCAAGGTCGTCATGCCCGCGACGCCGGCCGATGCGAAGGGCCTCCTCAAGAGCGCCATCCGCGACGACAGCCCGGTGGTGTTCATCGAGGGCGAAATGCTCTACAACATGAAGGGCGAAGTCCCGGACGGCGAGTATACGACACCCCTTGGCGTCGCCGACGTGAAGCGGCCGGGGCGGGACGTCACGATCATCTGCCATTCGAAGACGGTCGCCGTGGCGCTCAAGGCCGCGGAGCAGCTGGCGGGCGAGGGCGTCGAGGCGGAAGTGATCGACCTGCGGACAATCCGCCCGCTCGACACCGAGGCGATCCTGTCGTCGGTGGCGCGCACGCATCGGTGCGTGGTCGCGGAGGAAGGGTGGCCGTTCGCGGGCATCGGCGCGCAGGTGGTGGACCTCGTGCAGCGCGAGATCTTCGACGAGCTCGATGCCCCGGTGCTCCGGGTCACGGGCGCCGACGTCCCGATGCCGTACAACAAGGGTCTCGAGAAGGCCGCGAAGGCGGATCCGGCGAAGACGATCGCCGCGGTGAAGCGCGTGCTGTACGCCGAGGCGAGCTGATGGCAACCAAGGTCGTGATGGAGGCGCTCTCCCCCACCATGGAGGAGGGCCGGGTCGTCGAGTGGAAGAAGCAGGAGGGTGACACCGTCGCGGTCGGTGACGTGCTCGCCGACGTCGAGACCGACAAGGCCGTGATGGAGCTGGTGGCGCGTGCTGGTGGGACGCTGCTCAAGCATATCGTCGCCGCGGGCGCGACAGTCCCCGTGTCGGATCCCGTGGCCATCATCGGCGAGCCCGGCGAGGCAGTGGATGGCGGCGCGCCGGCGGAGAAGCCGGCGGCGGACGCGAAGCCTGCTCCGGCCCCGCCCGCTCCGCCGGCGGAGCCGCCGTCGGAGCAGCCCGCCGGCGCCAAGCGCGCCGGCCGAGAGGGAGAGACGGGAGCGAGTGCCTCGCCGGGCGCGCCGGCGCCCACTGCAGAACAACCTGCCGCACCCGTCACCGAGCGTCCCGCCCCTGCTGCCCCCGCCGCGGCCGCCCCCGCGCCGCCCCAGGGCGGCCGGGTCAAGGCGTCCCCGCTGGCGCGGAAGATCGCCGCCGAGCGAGGGCTTGATCTCCAGGGCGTGGCGGGCTCGGGTCCGGCGGGCCGGATCGTGCAGCGTGACCTCGACGGCCTCGAAAGGAAGGCCCCGCCCGCCGCCGCACCTTCGCCGGCGGCGCCCGCCGCACCGGCGTTCCAGCCGTCCGGGAGCGGCGAGCCGTTCGAGGATGTCCCGCTCACGCAGATCCGGAAGACGATCGCGAAGCGGCTCGCCCAGTCGCTCGGCCCCATCCCGACCTTCTATCTCACGTCCGAGATCGACATGGAGCGCGTCGCGGATGCGCGCGAGGCGCTCAATGCGCTCGGCCAGGGGAAGGTGTCGTTCAACGACATCACCATCAAGGCGGTCGCGCTCGCGCTGAAGCAGCACCGCGCGTGCAACGCCTGGTGGCAGGACGACCACATCCGCTACTGGAACGACGTCCATGTCGGCATGGCGGTGGCCATCCCGGAAGGACTGATCACGCCGGTGATCCGCTACGCCGACCAGAAGTCGCTGCGGCAGATCGCCGCGGAAGCGAAGGAGCTCGCCGGCCGGGCGCGCGAGCGGAAGCTCACGCCCGAGGAATACACCGGCGCGACGTTCAGCGTGTCGAACCTCGGCATGCTCGACATCGAGGAGTTCACCGCCATCATCAATCCGCCGGAGGCCGGCATTCTCGCCATCGGCCGGATGGCGGAGCGGGCGGTCGTCCACGGCGGCGCGGTCGAGGTCCGGCGCCGCATGCGCGTGACGATGTCGTGCGACCACCGCGTCATCGACGGCGCGACCGGCGCCGAATTCCTCAAGACCCTGAAGGCGATGCTGGAGAATCCGCTGGCACTCGTCTGGTAGGTGGTACACGGTGCGCGGTGAGCGCTGAACGGTGAGCGGGAGACCTCGCGTCCCGCGCACCGCCCGCTGCTCACCGCTTGCCGCTCACGCCCTAACACCGGGAGCACGACCGTGGCTCAATTCGACGTGATCATCATTGGCGGGGGTCCGGCCGGGTACGTGTGCGCGATCCGCGCCGCGCAGCTCGGGCTCGCAACGGCCGTGGTGGAGAAGGACAAGCTCGGCGGCGTCTGCGTGAACATCGGCTGCATCCCGACCAAGGCGCTCCTCCACAGCGCCCACGCCGCGCGCCTGATCGCCCATGAAGCGAAGGACCTCGGCGTGCTCGTCGGCGACGTGAAGACCGATTACGGCGTCGCGATGAAGCGATCCCGCCGGGTCGCCGACCAGAACTCGAAGGGCGCCGAATTCCTGATGAAGAAGAACAAGATCACCGTCCTCAAGGGGACGGGCACGCTGGAGGCCGGGCGCAAGGTCAAGGTCGGCGCCGACGTGCACGAGGCGAAGAAGGCCATCGTGATCGCCACGGGCTCGCGCGTGAAGGGCATCCCGCAGATCGGGCTCGAGATCGACAAGGTCTCGGTGATCAGCTCGGACGAGGCGCTCTTCCTCGAGCAGGCGCCGAAGACGCTGGCGATCATCGGCGCCGGCGCCGTCGGCAGCGAGTTCGCCGACATCTTCAATGCCTTCGGCAGCAAGGTCACGCTGATCGAGGCGCTCCCGCGGATCCTGCCGATCGAGGATGCGGAGAGCTCGGACGTGATCGCGAAGAGCTACCGGAAGCGCGGCATCGAGGTCCTCGCCGGCGCGAAGGTGAAGAAGGCGACGGTCGCGAAGGACAAGGTGACGCTCGAGGTCGAGGCCGGCGGCGAAACGAAGACCATCGACGCGGAGAAGGTGCTCATGGCCGCGGGGCGCGCGGTGAACACCGAGGGGATGGGATTCAAGGAGGCCGGCGTGCAGCTCGACGAGCGCGGCTTCGTGAAGGTGGACCTGAAGACCCTGGAGACGACGGCGAAGGGCATCTACTGCATCGGCGACGTCGCCGGCCCGCCGATGCTCGCCCACAAGGGGAGTCGCGAGGGGATCCACGTCGCGGAGATCATCGCCGGACACCACCCGGCCGCGATCAAGTACGACAACGTGCCCAGCGTCACCTATTGCTCCCCCGAGGTCGCGAGCATCGGGCTCACCGAGGAGCAGTGCAAGGAACGAAAGCTCGAGTACCAGGTCGGACGCTTCCCCTTCAGCGCGAATGGGCGCGCGCGCGCGTCGAACGAGACCGAGGGCTTCGTGAAGATCATCCGCGGAAAGAAGTACGGCGAGATCCTTGGCGCGCACGTCGTCGCGAGCCACGCGTCCGAGATGATCCACGAGCTCGTCGTCGCACGGGAGAACGAGTTCACGGTCGAAGAAGTGGACCTGGCGATCCACGCGCACCCGACGCTGAGCGAGGCCGTGGCGGAAGCCTGCCTCGACTCGATGGGACGCGTCCTCCACACGTGACCGCGCCGGGCGCGACGCCCGACCCGCCGCTCACGAGCATCAGCGGCGAGCCGCTCGACCCCTCGGTCGATCTCGTCCGGGTGGCGGCGCGTGGGCTCCTCGCCGGGATCGTCGCCGGCATCGGCGCCGCTGCCCTCGTGCTTGCGAGCGTGCGGTTTCTGCTCCGTGGCGCAGCGCCATCCGACGTCCCGGAGACGGGCGCTGCCTTCTACGTCCTCGTGATCGGGACCCTCGCGGCGATGGCGATCGGCGGCACCGTGGCGTGGCGTGGCCTGGCGCCGGTCGCGTCGCCGTTTCGCCGCGGCGTGCTCTCGATGATCGCGGCGTTCGCCACCTTCGTGGGCGCCCTCCTCGCGACACCCATCCACTACTTCCTCGGCGCCCCCGGCCTGCTCGCGCTCGCCGGGGTGAGCCTTCTCGCCGCCTTCGCCCTGTCCCGGCGCGGATGAGGCGCCTCCTGAAGGTGGTCCATCTCGGCCGGAGCCCCTACGCCGAGGTGCTCGAGCTGCAGCGGAACCTCTGCCGGCAACGGGCGGACGGACTCCAGCCCGACGACCTTCTGCTTCTCGTCGAGCACGACCCCGTCTTCACGCTCGGCCGCGGGACCCGCCCGGGGAGCCTGCCCGTGCCGGCCGAGGCCCTCCACGCGCGCGGGGCGGCGCTGTACGAGGTTGAGCGCGGCGGTGACGTGACCTTTCACGGGCCGGGCCAGCTCGTCGGGTACCCCATCATCGACCTCACGATGCATCGCGAGGATCTGCACTGGTACCTGCGCGAACTGGAATCGGTGCTCATCGAATCGCTGGGACTGCTCGGGGTCCGGGGGGAGCGGAGCCAGGGTCGCACCGGGGTCTGGGTCGGCGATCGCAAGATCGCGAGCATCGGCGTGCACGTGAAGCGGTGGGTCACCCTCCACGGCTTTGCGCTCAACGTCAGCACCGATCTCACCTGGTTCGACCTCATCGTGCCCTGCGGGCTCCCGGGTGTGCGGATGACGGCGGTTGCGGCCGAAGGTGGCGCACCATCGACGGTCGACGCCGTGCGCGCCATCGTCGCCCCGGTCTTCGCGCGACGGTTCGGCCTCGCGCCGATCCTCACCGAGGCGGGAACCCTGCGGCCCTGCGCTGCTGTTCCGGGAGCATGACGCCTCCCCTCAGGGTCGATGTTCGCGGCGCACGAACCCGGCTCCCTCCCGGGCAGGTCGAGACGCGCAAGTGGCCCGTGCTGCATGCCGGCCGGGTCCCGGATGTCGACCTCTCCCGCTGGCGCCTGTCGGTCAGCGGCCTCGTCGAACGGCCGCTCTCGCTCACATGGAACGAGCTGAGGGCGCTGCCGCGACAGGAGACGGCCTGCGACATTCACTGTGTCACGCGGTGGAGCCGGTTCGACAACACCTTCGGCGGCGTCCCGGTCCGCGCCGTGCTGGGCCTCGCCGGGGTGCGTCCCGCCGCGCGCTACGTCCTGGTGCACGCCGAGCACGGCTTCACGACGAACCTGCCGCTTTCTGACTTCGATCGCGACGCGAACCTCTTCGCCCTCACGCACAACGGCGAGCCGCTGACCCCGGAGCATGGAGGTCCGGTACGCCTCCTCGTGCCGCACCTCTATTTCTGGAAGAGTGCGAAGTGGGTGACGGGATTCGAACTGCTCGCCGAAGACCGGGCCGGCTTCTGGGAGGAGGGCGGATATCACATGCGAGGCGATCCGTGGCTCGAGGAGCGGTTCCGCCGTCCCGACCCGGCCCGGATGCGGCGCGGAGAACGCTAGCGAAATCGGGTTGCCTTTACGCTGCGGTTCCGCCATCCTCAGGTATGGCTGACGAGACCCGACGGAAGTCGCCGGAGGAGCAGGCGGAACAGCGGATGCGGGAGATCCTCCGCGCTGCGGCGAGCTGGGCGCGCGAGGCGCCGGATGCGCTCGAGCCGGCGATCCGCGCAGTGTGCATCCGCCTCGCGGAAATGGTCGCGGACCAGCGACACTACCTCGCGCCCCTGCCCGAGCCGCAGGAATCCGAGCGGAGTGCGGTGCTGGCGATCATCGCGGAGCGGCTGCGCGCCGCGGAAGTGACGCGGGGGATCGAGCAGCACCTCCAGTCGCTCGCCGAGCTGGAACTGCGATCGACGGGATCGTGGTCGCTCGTGCAGGGCGCCCAGAGTCAGTGGATCGACACCGCGATCCGGTACCTCGAAGGGTGCGGCCGACAGTTGCCGGAAAAGGATCAACCCGATCCGTACTGGGCCGACGACGTCGTGGCGGGCATCATTGCCTCCGCGCGTGCGCTGATCGGTGTCGACGAACTGCACGCGCGGACCGAGGCGCGGTACTCCGGCGGCATACCGCGCCCGGTCCTCCCTCCCGAATAGCCGCCAGCTTCAACCTTCCGCGGTGCCCGCACCGGCCCCGGCCGCCTCGGTATCCTCCTCGTCGTCGGACTCCTCCTCCAGCTCTTCGTCGTCTTCCGCCTCCTCCTCCTCGTCGTCCTCGTCGACAGCCCGGATTTCACCCTGCTCGCCGAACAGCTCGAAGAAGCGCGCGAAGATGTCGATCCCGTCCCAGAGCTGCTGGAGGTCGAGCTTCTCGTTCGGCGAATGAAGTCCGTCGTTCGGGAGGCCGATCCCGGTGAGGATCACCGGCGCACCGCTCCGACCCAGCTGGCTCACGATCGGGATCGAGCCGCCCGCGCGGACCGGGACCGCTTCATTCCCCGTCTTCTCCCGGAAGGCTTCGTTGAGCAGGTCGAACACCGGATCCGAGGTGTCCACCTGCACGGGATCGTTGCCGTGATGGATCTGCACCTCCACGTCGGCCCACTTCGGCGTGAGCGCGGCGACCGCCTTTCGCAGCTGCTTCACCACCTTCTCGAACTTCTGCCCGGGCACGAGACGGAGGCTCACCTTCGCCGAGGCGGTGGCAGGGATGACGGTCTTTGCGCCGTCGCCGGTGAAGCCGCCGCGGATGCCGTGGATTTCGAAGGTCGGAAGCGCCCAGAGCCGCTCGAGCACGGAATGCTTCTTCATGCCGGTGAGGGCGCGCGCGGTGACCTCCTGCGCGAGGAACTTCTCCTTGTCGAACGGGAGCCCCTTCCATGCCTTCAGCTCCGACTTGGATGGGGGCTCGACGGACTTGTAGAGCTTCGGGATCCGGATTTCGCCGTCCTCGTCCTTGAGCTCGCTCAGGATGCGCACGAGCGTCTCGAGCGCGTTCGGCGCCGCGCCGCCATAGCTGCCGGAATGCAGGTCGCGCTGGAGAGTGCGGACGGAGATCTCGGCGTAGCAGATGCCCCGGAGCGCCGTGTACACGGCGGGAACGCCGGGCGCGTAGTACGACATGTCGCAGACGAGCACCGCGTCCGCCTGCCCCCGCGCCGGCTCGGCCCGGAGGAGATCGGCGACGACATGGCCACCCGATTCCTCCTCCCCCTCGATGAGAAACCGGATGTTGAGCGGCGGATTCCCGTCGGCATCGCGCGACGCCTCGTAGGCCTTGAGCAGGCAGTACACCTGGCCCTTGTCGTCCGCCGTTCCACGCGCGTAGAGCCGGCCCTCGCGGATCGTCGGCTCGAACGGGGACGTCTCCCACTCCTCGAGCGGATCCGGCGGCTGCACATCGTAATGGCCGTAGATGAGGAGCGAGGGCTTCCCCGGAACGGCAGGACCTTCGGCCCAAACGACCGGATGTCCCTCGCCCTCCACCAGGTTCACCACCGGACAGCCGAGCCGCCGGAATTCGTCCATCAGCCAGACGGCGGCGCGCCGGCAATCCGAAGCGTGACTGGGGAGCGCGCTGACGCTCGGGATCGAAAGGAACTCGCTGAGCTCCCGGAGCATCCTGGCCTGCTCCCGGGGCACGAAATCGGTGTCCATACGGCGACTCCATCGGATGAGGGCGACAAGCACACGTTTCAAGCTATATCCGGCCGGGATACCGCGTAACCAACAGCCGGGGAACGTGAGGTGACTCACAGCCCGGATGTCGTCCAGGCCGTACCATGCATGGTTTGGTGGCGGGGGCATCCGAGCCTCTGCCGAGCGACCCGAAGCATGGAGGAGTAACGCATGAGGAAATTCCCACTGGCCATGGCCGGCATGGTTCTGAGCCTGGCCCTGGCCGGCGAGGCGGCCGCCCAGGACGTCACACCCCCGATGAGCCAGGACACGAGCAAGGCCGAGAAGGTCCGCGCCGATACGATGCGCGCCGACTCGACGCTCGGCTATCGTGCCATGAGCACCCAGAGCCCGTGCGTGCTGCCGGTCGAGGTTGCGCGCGCGAACGACGCTGCGCGGCAGGAGCCGGGCCGTGACATGGCGCGCGTCGACACGATGGGCCCCGCGATCATCCGTCGCGACAGCATCCCAGGCGAGCCGGCACCCAAGGCCGACACGCTCGCCAAGGCGCCGGGCGCGGTGCAGGAGCAGAAGGCGGACCGCCAGGTGAACGACTCGCTGCGGGCCGGCGTCATCGCCGATTCCGTCCAGCACGACTCCGCGAAGGTGAGCGAGCAGGCATATGCCGGCGCGGTGAACTGCGACACGATGGGGAAGTTCGTCCCGGGAACTCCCGTTGATACGGCACAGGCGCGCCAGCTTCCGGGCCTCATGGGCCCGCCGGCGCAGAGCGATACCGGTGCTGCCGCGAAGGCCGATTCGGCGAGGGCCGCCGACAAGCCGAAGGAAGACTGAGTCGCGATACCGCCGCGGGCCTCGCCCGTGTGAGGTGTGAAAAGGGTCGTCACTGTGCATCGCAGTGACGACCCTTTCACATTCTCCCTGCCGCGGACTCAGCCCGGGTTTCCCCCGGCAAGCGCGGCCTCGAGACGCGCGAACGCCTCGTCCCCCTCGGCCCCGTCGAGCAGCTCGCGCAGGCTCGCTACCGTGCGTCCGATATCGGATGCGTTCCGCCGGTACCAGGCGTCGAACCGGTCGAGCTTCGTGCGATAGAGCGTCGCGCCGATGAGCCGCGCATTGTTCACCGGCCGGTCGGGTGCAGGCGCGAAGTCGATGGTGCGCAGCGAGTCTCCCACCGGCCCCTCGAGCTGCGCGCGGGCCCAGCGTCCTTCCGCGAGCCGTCCCGAATCGAGCGCGGCGGAGTCCGGCTTGAGCGCATAGAGGGAATCCAGCCGCCCGATCAGCTGTGCATAGAATGCGCCGAGCACGGTTTCGTCGTGCAGTCGGTCGGCGGCGCGCGCGGCGGAAACCGTGTCTCCGCGCGAGCGGAAGAAGGCCTCTGCGGCGCGGTACCCTGCCATCTGCGCAAAGCTCTCGTTGAACGGCGTCGCGCTCTTCACGTAGAGCGAGTTGTGCGCGATCTCGTGGAAGACCGTCGCCACCAGCTCGACCGAATCGCGGCTCATGGCGGTCGAGAGAAGCGGATCGTTGAACCATCCGAGCGTCGAGAACGCGCCCGCCGGGCGGAGGTAGATGTCGTAGCCGCGGTCGGCCAGCTCATCGGCCGCGCGGCGCGCGGCGCGGGCGTCGAAGAAGCCCTTGTACGGCATGCGGCCGACGATCGGCCACTTCCACGTCACGGGGCAGATGCAGTTCCTGGGGGCGGCCTGGAGGACGAGGAGCAGGGTATCCCGACCCACGTCGGTGTAGGTCGTGTATGTCTCCTTCGCCTCGAAGCCGAGCCCCGCGGCGAAATTGCGTGCGTCGAGGACGAGCTGGAGGGTCGAGCGGAGCTCGGGCGTGGCGGCAGGATCGGCAGCGATCTCGTCGAGGGGCCGGGCGGCAGCGAGGATGCGCGTCTCTTCCAGCCCGGCCCGGGCGAGGTAACGCACGTCCTCACTCGCGACGTACGCGGCGCCGCCCCCGACGACGAGGGCGGCTACCGCGATCAGGAAGATCATGCGGGCTCTCCGGCGCACCGCCCGCTATCGGATCCGGGCGATTCCGATGCGCGGCGCGGCGCTGCTCGAGCCGATCGACTGTGACGAGCCGTCGGTCAGGTGCAGTGTGACGGCACTGGCCTGCGGCGCCTGCAGGATCCGGAGATGACGACCTGAGCCTGCGCGCAGCGTGCCCTGGCGGGAATAGGCGCCCGTCAGCGTGCTGTCGGGGACGAGCGGATATGGGCGCGGATAGGACCCGGGCGACTGGGCATTGAACGCCTCGAACGTCGCGCGGAAATTCCAGCTCTCGTACTGGAGCCGCGGGCTTGCGGGTACGAAGCCGGGAAGATTCTCGAGGTAGTTCGCCAGCTGCCACTCGGGGACGAGCGTCGCGAACGGCTGGCCAGTCACCGCCGCGACATTCGCTGCGCCGAGGCGGTTGGTGCCGACGAGCGCCCGGGTGAAGGCGGTGCCGTTCTCGTCCGCACCGAAGTGATCGGCGAGCCAGCGCACGAAGAGCCAGTTGGCACCGCGCTCCTCGAGCGTCCCGCCCGACGAGCCGGGCTCGATCAGGAAGTGCGCCTCCACGTCGCGGAGGTATCGGTAGGCGTTCCCGGCGTCGCCCACCACGAACTGGGTGAAGCAGTCGCCGCTGCTGCAGTGCTGGTCCTCGATCCCGCGCCCGCCGAGCTCCTCCGCGAAGTGGGAGAGTCCCTCGTTCAGCCACGTGTCTTCCGACGATCCGTTCCGGATCAGCACGTGCTGGTTGAAGCTGATCATGTGCTGGAATTCGTGAATGAACGTCGGCGCCAGGTACTCGCTCGCGTAATTGAGGGAGATGGTGCACTCGGCATTGTTCGGATCGGGCACGAGGCCGTAGAACACTTCCCCGCCGTTGGAGCCTTCCTGGCCAGGCAGGAGGTCGCTGCCGAAGAAGTAGCCGAGAATCACGCTACCCTCGGCGTTGCAGTTGCCGCTCAGGGCATTGACCTGGTCGGTGAGCAGCACGACCACGACCCCGTTGTTGTCGAGGTCCGACTCGCGGCCGAAGGCCGTCGTATCGATCGGATAGAGATAGTTGTCGAAGAGGAAGCCGACCTGGTTGAGGTCGGCCTGGGAGTAGCCGCCTGCCGGTACGGTATTGTCGACGTAGATCGCGCCCTTGGGACCGACGTACCGCGCCGTGGCGGGCACGTCCACGAAGTCGCTGCAGGTCGTGGTCTCGCAGACCTTGAACGTGCGCTGATGGCCGACGGTCGGCGGAATGACCGCGGATGTGCCCGAGGAGCCGAGGTTGAAGAACAATCCCGGCGAAGTGGCCAGCGCGCGCTCCCGCGTCCGGAGCATCCCGTGGAAGGCCTCACGCGTCTTCGGGCGGGTGAACGCGCCGAGCGATGGATCGAGCTGCGAGGGCAGCGCCGCAGCGGCGATGGATGCCTCGCTCGTGGCGACGACCGAGGTGCCGGTGAGACGGTAGGTCACCGAGGAGCCGAGCGTCGTCTCGGTGCCATTGGTGGCCACCGCAGCGTACACGTACTCGGCGCCCGCGTCGCCGGCGGCCGGGAAGCGCACGCACCCTCCCCCGCTGGCCGGATTGACGACGACGTGCTCGCCAGGCTGGAGGGCGACGTCCACGGCCGCGGCACAGCTGCCGCTCGGGGGCGGCGGCGGGGGTGGTGGCGGGTTCCCGCCGCCATTGTCTGGAGGATCGGGCTCGGTGCCGCCGCAGGCGGCGGCCAGAAGGGCCAGGACCACGATGTGATTGGAGCTGATCTTCACGGCATCCTCCTCGGCGCCGGAATTCGCGGCCCAAGTGTATTAAAGCTAGACACGACAACCACTTTTGACAATCGTTCCCGCCGCCGGTAGCTTGCTCCGTGACCGCCGCCGGGAACGAATCGGCGCGGCGCGAACCCGCCCGCAGAATCCATCCGGGATCCGGACGGATGCTCGCAAGAAATGGGCGAGCCAGCGCCCTCTCCCGCCGGGCGCGGCCCGTCGTTCATCGCATCCAGGTCCCATGTCCTTCGTCCATCTCCACACCCATAGCGAGTATTCGCTGCTCGACGGTGCCAACCGTCTGGGCGAGCTCGTGGGGCACGTCCGCAAGCTCGGGATGGACAGCCTTGCCGTCACGGACCATGGCAACTTGCATGCTGCCTGGTCCTTCTACGAAGAGGCCCGCGCCCAGAAGATACGCCCGATTCTCGGATTCGAGGCCTATCTGGCATTCGGTCCGCGGCAGGCCCGCGAAAAGCCCCCCGGAGCGCCCGCCGCCTACAGTCACCTCGTGCTGCTGGCTCGCAACCGCGAGGGCTACCGGAATCTCGTCAGGCTGACCTCGATCGGGTACACCGAGGGCTTCTACCGCCGGCCCCGGATCGACAAGGAAGTCCTGGCTGCCCATTCCGAGGGCATCGTGTGCCTCGCCGCCTGTCTCTCCGGCGAGATAGCACTGAGCCTCCGCCAGGGCCGCTACGACGAGGCCCGCAGGAGCGCCGAGTGGTTCGCCCAGACCTTCGGGCGCGACAACTTCTGGCTCGAGATCCAGAAGCACGGCATCCCGGAAGAGGACATCGTGACGCGCGGCATGCTCGAGCTGGGCCGCGAGCTGGGCCTCGGCGTCGTTGCGACCAATGACGCGCACTACCTGCACAAGACCGACGCCGAAGCGCACGATGTCCTGCTGGCCATCGGCACCGGCGCCGACCTCGACGATCCGAAGCGGTTCCGGTTCACCGGCTCCGAATCCTACGTCAAGAGCGAGCGCGAGATGCTCGCGCTCTTCCCCGAGCATCCCGAGACGCTGGCGAACACCCAGACGATCGCGGACCGGTGCGAGTTCGACTTCGAGAAGCGCTATTATCTCCCGAGCTTCCCGAAGCCCGCAGCCTACGCCACCGACGAATCGCTCCTCCGGCACCTGACGGAGACGGGTGCGGCCGGCCGGTATGGCACACCGCTCCCGCCCGAGGTCCGCCAGCGGGTCGACTACGAGCTCGGCGTCATCGAGAAAGCCGGGTACGCGGGCTATTTCCTCATCGTCCAGGATTTCATTGCCGCGGCACGCGAGCGGGGGATTCCCGTCGGCCCGGGCCGAGGGTCGGCCGCCGGGTCGATCGTGGCCTACGCGCTCGGCATCACGAACGTCTGTCCGCTCAGGTTCGACCTGCTCTTCGAGCGCTTCCTGAATCCGGAACGCGTGTCGATGCCCGATATCGACATCGACTTCTGCTTCGAGCGCCGCGGCGAGGTCATCGAGTACGTGCGCGAGCGGTACGGCCGCGCGAGCGTGGGTCAGATCGTCACGTTCGGCACGATGAAGGCGCGCGCCGCCGTGAAGGACGTGGCCCGCGTACTCCGCATCCCGCCGGGCGAGGCGGACCGGCTCACGAAGCTGATCCCTTCCGGGCCGGCGTACAGCCTCTCCATCCCGGAAGCGGTGAAGCGCGTCGACGAGCTGAAGGATCTCGTCAAGGGGAATCCCGCCTACCAGCGGCTCGTGGAGCTGAGCTCACGGATCGAGGGCATCAGCCGGCACATGTCGGTGCACGCCGCCGGTGTGGTCATTGCGCCGGGACCCCTCTCGGAGTACGTCCCCGTCTGCACCGCGCCCACCAAGGGCGCCGGCGCGGCCGCAGGCGGCGAGGACTCCATCATCACCCAGTACGAGATGGGCCCGCTCGAGAAGGTCGGCATGCTGAAGATGGACATGCTCGGCCTCAAGACGCTCACCGTAATCCACGACGCCGTGGCCATGATCGCGCAGCGCCACGGCGTGGCGCTCGACATGGACGCGCTCGCCTTCGACGATCCGCGGGTGTACGAGCTCCTGCGCCAGGGCCGCACGGCGGGGGTCTTCCAGTTCGAGTCGCCCCTCGCCACCGAAACGCTCCGCGCCATGAAGTGCGACCGCTTCGACGATCTCGTGGCGTCGAATGCCCTCCTCCGCCCGGGCCCGCTCGATGCGGGCATGCACACGGTCTTCATCCGCCGCAAGCTCGGCCAGGAGAAGGTCACGTACCCCCATCCGCTGCTCGAGGAGATTCTCGAGCCTACCTATGGCGTCATCACCTATCAGGAGCAGGTGATGCGGATCGCCAACGTGCTCGGCGGCTTCTCGCTCGCCGAAGCCGACGTGCTCCGGAAGGCCGTGGGCAAGAAGGACCAGGAGCTGGCGGACCGGGAGGTGGCGAAGTTCGTCGAGCGGGCCGTGGCCCAGGGCCACTCGCAGAAGGTGATGCAGGAGCTGGGTGCCCAGATCGCGACGTTTGGACGCTATGGCTTCAACAAGTCCCACTCGGTGGCCTACTCGGTGCTCTCGTACCAGACGGCCTGGCTCAAGGCGCACTATCCCGCCGAGTTCATGGCCGCGCTGCTTTCGTCCGAGATCGGGAGCACCGACAAGGTGGTGCAGTACATCAACGAGGCCCGGAGCCTCGGGCTCGAGATCCTGCCGCCCGACGTCAACGAGTCCGGCTTCAAGTTCACGGTGGTGAGCGACACGCGGGTGCGGTTCGGGCTCGGCGCGATCCGCAACGTCGGCGAAGGGGCGATCGACTCGATCATCGCCGCGCGCCGCGACGGCCCGGTCACCACGCTCACCGAGCTGGTCGAGCGGATCGATCTCCGCCTCTGCAACAAGCGCGTGCTCGAGTCGCTCATTTCGGCGGGGGCCTGCGATTCGCTCGGGGGCCACCGGAAGCAGCTGGTCGAGGGACTCGAGGCGGCGCTCTCGGAAGCGCAGCTCAAGCAGCAGGAGCGCGAAGCCGGCCAGGAATCGCTGTTCGGGGAGACCGCGCCGGTGCGCCACCGCCCTGCCGACCTCCCCGACGTGCCGCCGTGGACCGAAGCGGAGCGGCTCGCGCGCGAGAAGGAAGTGATCGGATTCTTCATCTCCGGGCATCCGCTCGAGCGCTTCCGCCGGGAAACCGAGCTCTTCGGCACGCGCACCACCGCGACGCTGCACGAGTGGAGCGAGCACCCCGTCACGCTCGCCGCCGTGGTCACGACCGTGAAGCGCCAGATCTCCAAGAAGACCGGGAAGGAATACGCCCGCCTCATCGTGGAGGATTTTCACGGCACTGCCGAGGCGATCGTCTTCCCCGACGCCTGGGCGAAGCTCAACCAGACCATCGCCGCGGATCACGCCATGCTGCTCACGGGCGGCTACAGCGACCGGGACCGGGACGAGGATCGCGCGCCGTTCATCGTCGAGCACGCGCGGGACCTGGCCGAGCTCAAGGCGACCGGCGCGGTGGCGCTGAGCCTCCGCTGGTCGCTGCCGAGGGCGCCGGAGCCGGCGGCGCTGCGGTCGGTGGCGGCGCTCTGCAGCGCGCACCCCGGTCCCACGCCCCTGTATATTGACTGGTCCGACGGGAACGGAGAGGCTGTGCGGCTCCGCGCCCGTCGTCTTCGTGTGGCTGCCGAGGAAGATCTCGTCCGCGCGCTCCGGGACCTGCTCGGCGCGGACGCCGTCCACTACGTGAAAGCGAACTGACGATGGCGTCTCCGTCGGCGTATACGCTCGAGTTCGAGAAGCCGCTCCTCGAGCTCGAGCGACAGATCGAGGAGCTCGAGCGGCTCGGCGGCGAGCGGAAGATCGACGTGGCCGGCGAGCTGGCGGGGCTGCAGCGCAAGCTCGAGACGCTGCGCACGGAGATCTACCGCAACCTGACGCCCATCCAGCGGGTGATCGTCGCCCGCCACCCGCGCCGCCCCTACACGCTCGATTATCTCAGCACGATCTTCACCGACTTCATCGAGCTCCACGGCGACCGCCTCTTCATGGATGATCTGGCCATCGTCGGCGGCTGGGCGCGCCTCGACGGGAACACCGTCATGGTGATCGGCCACCAGAAGGGCCGCGACACGAAGGAAAACCTCAAGCGCAACTTCGGCATGCCGCATCCCGAGGGCTACCGGAAGGCA
>JAICNA010000121.1 GCA_025928955.1 Gemmatimonadales bacterium
AACGGAAGCGGAACGGGGCCGCGACGGATGTCGTGCGTCACGACGACGCCCGCGTAGCCTGGTCGCAGTGGCAGCTGGTTGACGACCATCCGCGCCATGCTGTAGTCGAACGCGCCGGCCGCCACCGCGACATCCACCCGCGGGGTGCCCGCCGAATCGCTCGTGCCCGTGAGACGGCCGGCATCGTACCGGACGTCCATGTGGCCGGCCGGGGACCGATCCGAGTGCCAGAGCGGCGCGAGGCTTCCGCGAGCGACGATGACGCTGTCCACGGAGAACGAGTTCCCGTCGGGCCGCACGTTCTCGCCGACGATCAGATATCCCTCCGGCACCTCGGTGATGGTCTCCACGTACGTCATGATCCGCCGGCGCTCCTCCCCGCGCACCGCATACGTGTGGCTCGAGTCGATGCCGACGGCAAGCTGCAGCCGGACCGCGCCATCGGCGCGGACGGTATCGACCTGTGCGTGGGCCGCCGATACGACCGCGACGAGCGCGATGCCGGCGCCAGCGAATACTGCAGATGCTCTCATGGCAATTCTCCTTCACTCGCGAGTGGCTGCCACACCCGACAGCCTGGGCGGCGATTGCTCCCTACGCGAGGAGCGCGTATACGGTGTCGGCAAGCGGAAGCGCACAGGTGAGACCGGGGGATTCGATGCCGACGAGATTCACCCACCCAGGAAGCCCTCGTCCGCCTTCCTCGGCGATGATGAAATCCGGAGCGCCACCGCCCGGCACGACTCGCCTCGCGCGGATTCCCGCCTGGTCGGGCCGGATGTCCTCGAGTCTGAGGTTCGGCAGGTAGGTGCCGGCTGCTCTGGCGAACGCCTCGGCGCGATCGGACGCAACCCGGTAATCCTGAACCTTCTCGGCCAGCACTTCGACATCCGGGCCCAGCCGGGCGCCGCCGGCGAGGTCCACCGTCACGTGGACACCGAGGCCCGAGAGCCCGGCGTGAGGAACCGGGTAGACGAGATGCGCGAGCCGGCCGGTCCACCGGTCGCTCAGCCTGAAGTAGCAGCCCCGCACGAAGCAGAGCCGGTACTGGAGGGCGTCGATGTCGAGTCCCATCCCTGCCGCGACCTCGTCCGCAGCGAGCCCTGCCGCATTCACGACGCGGCTCGCCGTCATCCGTTCCTCCAGGCCTTCCGGGGAACGGTAGCGGACCTCGTACCCGTCGGCGGTTCGCTCGGCCCCGGCATACGCGTGGCCCCAGCCGAGCAGGGCCCCGTGTGCGGCCGCCTCGTCCGCAAGGCTCTGCATGAAGCCGTGCGAATCGATGATACCGGTGAACGGCGACCAGAGCGCCGCCGCCGCGCGCACCTCGGGCTCCTCCCGCGCGAGCTCGCCCGCCGCAGCCCATCGCAATCCCTGGACGCCGTTCGCCACGCCGCGAGCGAGGATGGCCTCGAGCGCCGGCGACTCGTCCGGAGAGGTCGCGACGATGAACTTTCCGATACGCCGGTATCTGACGCCATGGGCATCGCACCACGCGTAGAGCGCGAGGTTGCCCGCCACGCAGAGCCGCGCCTTGATCGAGCCCGTGGGGTAATACATCCCGGCATGGACGACTTCGCTGTTCCGGCTGCTCGCCTCGCGGCCGAAGGAGTCGTGCCGCTCGAGCAAAGCCACGTCCATGCCGCCCCGCGCGAGTCGCATGGCCACGGCGAGCCCGATCACCCCGCCGCCGATGACGGCCGCGTCAACCTGCATGCGGCCTCACAGGAACTTGCGGAGCCAGACTTCGAAGCACAGCAGCGACCAGATGAGGAGCCGGTGATTGCGGCGCGCAGAGGTGTGCTCCTCGATGACGCCGGCCACGAACCCGGGATCGATATACTCGCGATAGCGGCTGGACGGGCTCGTGAGGAGGCGGCGAATGTATTCGAGACTCTCCCCGCGATACCATGAGTCGTACGGGCCGCTGAACCCCTGCTTCTTCCGCTCGATGATCTCGCGCGGAATGAGCCGGCTCATCGCCTTCCGGAGGACCGTCTTCCCTTCCGACGAGCTGCGCCAGCGGGCCCGCTTCGTGACGTCGTCCTCGTCGATCGACCCGCGGAGGAGTGATTCCTCCACCTTGTAACGGATCGGGACGCGCATTGCGAAATCGACGATCTCGTCATCGAGGAACGGGACCCGGCTCTCGAGGCCGTGCGCCATGCTGATCTTGTCCTCGACGACGAGGAGGCCGTGGAGGAATGTCTTGGCTTCGAAATAGAGCGAATGGTTGATGTAGTCGTCGGTCGTCTCGAGCTCGATCGGGTGATTGGCGAACACCCCGCGGAAGACGTCGAACGTCGAATGCCCGCCGAGCGCCCGCTGCACGCCTGGCTGGAAGAGCCGCGCCTTCTCCTCGTCCGAGACGAGCCGCTGCCAGAATCCGTAGTAGTTGCGGAAGAATTCCTCGGGCGACCGGCTTCCCGCCACCTGGAAGTAACGCCACGGATACCCGCCGAAGAGTTCGTCCCCCCCTGCCCCGGAGAGCACCACCTTCACGAAGCGGCTCGCGAGCCGGGCGACGTAATAGTTCGGGTACGACTGGCCCACCCGGAGATCCTCGAGGTGCCAGACGAGGTCGCCGATCACGTGCTCCATGTCGCCGGCGTGGAGCACGACTTCGTAATGCTCGGTCTGGAACGTGTGCGCCATCATCTCGGCAGGGAGGCGCTCGTCGAACCCGAGCTCGATGCCCGAGGCGGACGTGAGATCGAACCCCGCCGTGAAGGAATGGATGCGTCCGAGGTGCTGCGAGGCGACGGCCGTCAACGAGCCGGAATCCATCCCGCCGCTGAGGTAGCTGCCGACCGGTACATCACTCACCAGCTGACGGACCGCGCTCGACTGGAAGCGCCGGAAGAGCTCGTCGACGCAGTCCTCTTCCGAGATGTCGAGTGGATCGAGCCCGAAGCGATAGTCCCAGTAGGCGACCGGCGAGCCGATCCGTCCGGCAGCGACGGTCAGCGTGTGCGCGGCCGGCAGCAGCCGCACGCCTTCGAAGAGGGTCTCGTCCGTGAAGACGTTCTGGAACGTGAAGTACTGGTGCACCGCCGGCAGGCAGAGGCGCCGCTCGAGCCCCGGCAGCGTCAGGAGCGACTTGATCTCGGAGGCGAAGGCGAAGTGCCGCCCGTCGCTCCAGTAGTAGAGCGGCTTGATCCCGTGGCGATCCCGCGCGAGGAAGAGCTCCTTCTGCCGCCGGTCCCAGATCCCGAACGCGAACATGCCGTTGAGGCGGTCGAGGCATCCCGCGCCCCATTGCTGATAGGCGTGCAGCAGCACTTCGGTATCCGAGCGGCTCACGAAGCCGTGGCCGAGTCCCTGCAGCTCGGCCCGGAGCTCCTGGAAGTTGTAGATCTCGCCGTTGTACACGATGGCGTACCGCCCATCCTGCGTGAGCATCGGCTGGCGCCCGCACGGCGAGAGATCGATGATCGCGAGCCGGCGATGACCGAGCCCCACGCCATCGTCGACCCAGACGCCTTCGCCGTCGCGGCCGCGGTGCGCCACTGCCTCGCTCATGCGCCGGAGCGTCTCGTGGGCGACGGGCTCTCCCCGGAGATCGACGACGCCGACGAGCCCGCACATCAGCCGGTGCGCGCCTCCGCGGCCCTGATCCGTTCCGTCACCGCCTCCTTGTGCGCGCTTCGCCACGCGATGAGCCGCCGCAGGCCCTCCTCGACCCCGGTCGTGGCCCGGAAACCGAAATCCCGTGCCGCCGCCTCGGTCGAGCCGAGGCGGCGCGTCACGAACGTCTGTCCAGCCGGTTCGTACTGGATCCCGAGATGTTCATTGCCCGTCAGCGTGAGGAGGAGCTCGCAGATCTCCCTGATCGTCGTGGAAACGCCGGCCCCGACATTGTAGAAGCGGTCCGTGGCCGCGGACTTCGCCGCGAGCACGTTGCATTCGGCCGCATCCTCCACGTAGATGAAATCGTAGGACTGGGAGCCGTCTCCGTAGACGATCGGCTGCTCCCCGCGGTCGATCCGGTCGAGGATCTTCATCACCACCGCCACGTACGCACCCATGTAGTCCTGGCGAGGGCCGTAGATGTTCATGTAGCGGAGCGCGACGTAGTCGAGTCCGTACCGCTGGAAGTAGGCGCGCGCCATGTGCTCGCCCGCGATCTTCGTGGCCCCGTAGAACGTACGGTTGTTGTAGGGGTGGTCCTCGGTCATCGGGATTTCGAGCGCATCGCCGTACACGGACGCGGAGGACGAATAGACGAGCTTCCTCACGCCCTTGTGCCGGCATGCCTCGAGCACGTTGAACGTGCCGCGAATGTTGACCTCGAACGCCGACTGCGGAAACTCGTGACAGTGGAGGAGCCACAGCGCCGCCAGGTGGAACACGACATCGGTGTTCTCGCAGGCCTTCTGCAGGATGTCGGTATGCAGGATATCGCCGCCGAGCTCGAAGACCCGCACGCGGGGGTCGAGCAGCGCCTGGTCGAGATTCCCGATCGTCCCGCGAGTGAAATTGTCGTAGACGACGATCTCCCGGACGTCCTCCCGGGTGAGTCGGTCGACCACGTGCGAGCCGATGAGCCCGGCCCCGCCCACCACCACGACCCGTGCGCCACGCAGATCCATCGTCTCCTCGCGGTTAGGAAGCGGTCCTGCGGCAGCGGTACGATAGGCCCGCATCGCCGATGTCCTCGTGCACGATCTCGAGCGGCTCCTCGGCGATCCATGCGCGGATTTCCTCGGGCCGGTACCGGAACGCGGTGGCCGGCCGGTACCAGTCGTAGTTCGTCATCACGTTCGTTTCCCAATCCCAATCCGCATTGTAGAAGCACTTGAAGACGTTCCAGTAGAGCCAGCGCTGCACGTCGAACGTGCCGGCGGTGATGCCCAGTTCGGGAATGTCTCCCGGAACGGTGATCTGCACCTGCTGCTCCGTCAGGCCCTTGCCGAACCGAGTCACCGCTTCCGAGAAGCGGTACGCCTCGGCCTCGGACATCGCCATCGTGGCCCGGCGGAGATAGTCGTCACAGAATTCGCGGACGGGCCCCTTGATGCGGTACACGTAGAAGGCAATGACCCCGCCGGGCCGGACCCGGGACACGAGGTGCCGGAAGCTCGCCCGCGGATCGGCGGTGTGCTGCAGCACCTGGTCGCAGGCGACATAGTCGAAGGACGCGGGCGGAAACGGGAGCTGGGCCAGGTCACCTTGCACGAGGAGCAGGCGTTCATGGCGCCCGACATTCTCCGCCGCGCTGTCGACGGCCGTGGAGATGTCCACGCCGGCGACGAGGCCTCGCGAGTGCCCCAGGTACCACGCGACATCGCGGCCCACCCCGCACCCGGCATCGAGCACGCGGGCACAGGTGCGGAGGAACGCCGCGAAGTCTTCCTCGGAGGGCCAACCGTACCGCTGGAGGTACCACCGGTGGTGAAAGTCCCGCGTAGCCTCGTCGTGACCGAAGCGCGAGATGCGGGACCACTTGAGCGAAAAAGTCTCTCCCGTCGACGCCTGATCGGCAGGGAGACGCTCGGCCTCGACGAAGCGCGGAATGCCGTCGCGAATCGGATATCGCGAGCCGTTCGGGGCCACCAGGGAGGGCTCGTCGCCCCCGGCAAGCCGGAGGTGTGCCCCCGAGATCGGATCCACCAGCAGCTCGAGATGCCGCTGCACCGCGGCGCCGACTTCAGCCAGCACGCGGCCGGTCCGTGACGCGGAGGTGATGGACGAGTCGCTCGACGACACGGTCCTGCTCTTCGTCGGTCATCTGGGCGTAGAGTGGCAGCGAAAGCGACAGATGATCGGCCGCGAACGCGCCCGGCAGGTCCATCGGCGTGAGGCGGTACGTTCGCGCGTAGTATCCAAGCATGTGCACCGCGTGGGTTCCCTGCCTCGTGGCGATCCGGTCCTCCTCGAGCGCGTTCATCACCGCGTTGCGGTAAGCGTTGCCGGCCAGGACCTCGGCCTCGGTCAGACGGTCCACGGGGATCCTGCAGACGTAGGACTGGTAGGAATGCCGATGCCCCGTCGGCTCGGCGGGCACCACGAGTCCCTCGACGCGCGCGAGCAGGTCGTCGTAGCGCCTGGCGCGGGCGATCCGCGCCGCCAGCACGCGCTCGAGCTTCGCGAGCTGCGCCACGCCGACCGCCGCCTGCAGGTCCGTCATCCGGTAGTTGTATCCCACCATCTCGAACACCGGCAGCAGCGCCGCGCCGCGCGCGCTGTGACGCGCATGGTCGGATTTCGCCGCGCCGTGGTCTCGCAGCGACCGGGCATGCGCCGCCTTCGCCGGGTCGGCCGTCGTGTACATCCCGCCCTCGCCCGTCGTGATCGCCTTGCGAGGGTGGAACGAGAACGCACCGCCATCGCCGATCGCACCGACGTGCCGCCCGCGATAGAGCGTCCCCAGCGCGCAGGCCGCGTCCTCGATGACCCGAAGGTTGCGCGCACGTGCGATCGCCATGACCTCGTCCATCTCGGCCGCGAGCCCGAAGAGGTGCACGGCCATGATCGCCCGCGTGCGCGGCGTGATCCGCCGGTCGATCTCCTCGGCGGTGATGTTGAACGTGTCGAGCGAGACATCGGCGAGGACCGGGGTCGCCCCGACATACAGCACCGCGTTCGCCGACGCGACCCACGTGAAGGACGGGACGATCACCTCGTCGCCCGGGCCGATCCCCTCGGCGAGCAGCGCAAGGTGCAGGCCCGTCGTGCAGGACGTGCAGGCGACGGCTTCCGGCAGACCCGTGAAGGCGCGGAAGCCTGCCTCGAACTCCGCGACACGCGGTCCCTGCACCACCCAGCCCGACTCCAGCACCCGGGCAACGGCTTGTGCTTCCGCGTCATCGAAGACCGCCCGCGTGATGGGGATCGCGGGCGGTGTGGTCACTTCGGTCATGGCCGTCCTGTCATGTGTCGTATTCCAGCGCGACGCTGCCGTCGGACCCGACGACCACGCGTCCCACGATGCGGCAGGTCGAGCCGAACGCAATGCTGTTGTCCGGCAGGTCCTTGTTGACGATCGAATTCGCGCCGATGAGACAGTGACGCCCGATGGTCACACCCATCGCGACGAGCGTCATCGGCCCGATGTAACAGTGATCACCGATCTCGACCGGCCGGCGCTCGTACTCCGCGACCCCCCCGGACAACGCCCACCGCACCGAGTCGTGGGTGTAGATCTGCACGCCCGCCGAGATCGAGCAGGTGCGTCCGATCGTGAGCCCGCCGGTGCCATCCAGCACGGTGAAGGGGCCGACCCAGGTGCCGGCACCGACCCGGACGTCTCCGAAGACGAGTGAGGAGTCATAGATGCTCGCACCCTCGCCGAATCCGAGGTCTCGCGCCCGCTGCCACCGGTCGACGACGTAGTCCGCGAGCGGGAGCGAGCGATTCCACTCCTCTCTGACCGCCGCCGATCGTTCGGCGTGCAGTTGTCGCAGCGCGTGCAGCAGTTCGGGTGCGTCCATCAGGATCCTTGCCTCGGCCGCCCCGGATTGCGCCGGGCCGACTCTCGCTCGGCCGGCGTGAGCACGCGGAGCCACACCCAGGTCCCCGCGATGACGACCACGGTGCCCATCGCAGTCAGCAGGCCGGCAGGCGTCTCCGGCGGCCGGGCCGCGAGCCATGACCCTGCGGCGCCTGCTCCGGCCAGGACCAGCGCCGACTCGGCGAATGGGTAGCGGATCGGATGCACCCGCTGCGAGAGTGACGCCATCAGGACGACTCCGGTTGCCTGTCCGGCGCAGTTGGCCCAGGCGATGCCGAGCGGCGGGACGTCCAGCAGCACGAGCGCGACGTTCGCAGCGATCGTGACCGCGACCCCGGCGGCATACGCATAGAGGTTGAAGACGGTCCGCTCCGCCAGGAATGCGCCGATGGAGACCACGAAAAATACCGCGCCGAGCGCGGTGGCCAACCCCAGCGGGGCCACGAACATCACCGCCGGGCGATACGCCGCCCCGGCAGCGACGGAGGCGAGCCATGGCGCAATGAGCACGAGGAGCAGCGTGAAGGCCGCGCCGGCCACGCACACGAGCGAGAGAACCCGCCCGAACATCGCCTCCTTGTCCGGGGCCTGGGCGGCGGAGAACGCGAACGGGCCCCAGGCGGCCTGGAAACCGCCGAGCACGAGCACCTGCAGCATCGCGATGCGCTGACCCACCGCGTAGACCGCGGTGTCGGTCAGCGAGTGGGCGTGGGCCAGAAAGAGCCGGTCGACTGACGGCGCGATCGCCGATGCGACGCCGATCAGCGCGAACGGGAGTCCCAGCGCCGCGAGCCGCCGCGCCGACGCGGCATCCCATTCCGCCGCGACGAGGTCACGAGCGCCCCAGAACGCGACGAGCGCCCCGGCCGCCTGCCCCGCGGCGGTGGCGGCCACCAGTCCGGGCAGCCCGAGATCGGTGTGGAGCGCGACGAAATAGGTGAGGCCGACGCTGGCGACAGCGGACCCGAGCGAGCTCGCCAGGAACCACCCGCGCCGGAACTCCCACTTGAGGAGCCCGAGGAGATACATCAGCGTCGCTGCGAACGGCACGCTGAGCGCTCCCCAGATCACCACCGGGGCATAGGCGCCGGTGCCGAACAGGAGCGTGCTCCACAGTGCGGGTGCGGCGATGCCGAGTGCGGCGACCGCGGTGCCCGCCGCGATCACCGCGAGGAGCGCGGTTCCGGCGACCGCCCGGCTCGAAGCCGCGCTCGTGCCAGCTCGGCGCGCGAGCAGCACGACGGCCGAGTCGAGGCCGATCACGGCCGCAATGGCGGCCGCGAAGCTGTAGATCCCCGCCGAGTCGAATACGCCGAATTCAGCGGCCGGCACCGTACGCGCGACGATGGGAATGAGCAGGATCCTGACGAAGCGCGCGATCCCG
>JAICNA010000072.1 GCA_025928955.1 Gemmatimonadales bacterium
ACCCGATTGCTTCGTCGGCTGCGCCTCCTCGCAATGACGCGCGTTTAACATGTCCCTCTCGTCCTCGGCCGTCTCCCGCCCGGTCATGACCGTCGCCGCTACGCTCGCCGTCGTGCTGCTCGGCTCGGTGTCCCTCGGCCGGCTCCCGGTCTCGCTCCTTCCCGATGTCACGCTTCCGGTCCTCACGGTCCGCACCGCCTATTCCGGCGCTGCGGCCACCGAGGTCTCGCGGTTCGTCGCCGAGCCGATCGAGCAGGCGCTCGCGGCAACGCCGGGGCTCGTCGAGCTCCGCTCGCTCAGCAGGAATGGCGAGGCGACGACCACCGCGCGCTTCGCCTGGGGCACCGACATGCCGGCCACGGTGCTCGGCGTGCGCGAGCGGCTCGACAACGCGCGGCAGTCGCTGCCGGAGGCGGCCGAGCGGCCGACGCTCCTCACCAGCGATCCGGGCGAGCGGCCGATCGCCGTGCTCGCGCTGCGCGGGCCGGGGGACCTCCGATCGATCGCCCGCACGGCGCAGGACGTCCACAGCCGCCGTCTCGAGCAGCTCGACGGCGTCGCGAGCGTCGCCGTCGTCGGTGCGCCCACCGACGAGATCCGCATCGACGTGGATCCCGAGCGCATGCGCGCGCTCGGGCTCTCTCCCGACGACATCGCCACGGCCGTCGAGAACGCCAACCGGAGCGCGCCCGGTGGCACGATCCGGCGCGGACAGTTCCGCTTCTCCGTCCGCGCGCTCACCGAGTTCCGGACCGTCGAAGAGATCGGCGACACGCCGATCGGGCCACCGCGCTCCGGGATCCGCCTCGCCGACGTCGCGACGATCCACGCGGGGCTCGCCGACGCGCGCACGGTGACGCGGCTCGATGGGTCCCCGGCGGTCGGGCTCGTGGTGTACAAGGACGCGGGCAGCAACACCGTCGCCGTCACGAAGGGGATCTACGAGTCCATCGACGTGCTGCAGGAGGAGTTTCCCGGCCTCGAGATGACGGTGGTGGCCGCGCAGGCGGAGTTCGTGAACGCGGCACTCAGCAACCTCATCCAGGAGATCGTGCTCGGCGGGATCCTCTCGCTGCTCGTGATCCTCCTCTTCCTGCGGGACGTCCGCGCGTCGCTCTCGATCGGCCTCATCGTGCCGCTCTCGGTGCTGATGGCGCTCGTGATCCTTCAGGCGCTCGACGTCACGATCAACATCCTTTCCCTCGGCGGCCTCGCGCTCGGCATCGGCCTCCTCGTGGACAACGCCATCGTCGTCACCGAGGCGACCGCGCGCTACAAGGAAGAAGGCCTCCCCGCGACCGAAGCCGCGATCCGCGCCTGTGAGGAAGTCTCCGGCCCGCTGATCGCCGGTACGCTCACCACGCTCCTCGTCTTCGGCCCGATCGTCTTCGTCCGTGGCCTCGCGGCAGCACTCTTCCGCGACCTGAGCCTCAGCGTCGTCACGTCGCTCGCGGCGTCGCTGCTGCTGGCGTTGACGCTGATGCCGGTGATGATGGTGGGGCGGCGGGGTCGGAAAGCGGTCGAAAAGCGGTCGACAAGCGGTCGTGAGCCGGGCGCGGAGTCGTCGACCGCTTCACGACCGCTGTCCGACCGCTCCACGACCGCTCGACCGCTCCTCGACCGCTTGTCGACCACCGGCCACCACCTCGCCGAGCTCTACGAGCGCGGCATGGTCTGGTGCCTCGCCCGTCCGCGCACCGTGTTCGCCGCGGCGCTCGGGCTCATCGTGCTGACCGTGCTCGTCTTCCGGCAGCTGCCGCGCGAAATCCTGCCGCAGGTCGATGAGGGTACGGTCGTCGCGGATCTTCGGCTCCCCGAGGGCACGGCGCTCGAGGAGACGATCCGGCAGGCGGCGCGGGTCGAGGCGGCGGCGAAGGAGCTTGGCTCGGAGGGGGTCTACGCCCGGGTAGGTCTCGCGACGGACGAGGAAGTGCTTGCGGGCGCGGATCCGGGCACCGCGGCGACCGGGCAGCTCATCATCCCGGTGCCGGACGGCGAGGACGCAGCGGCGTTCGCGGAGGATCTTCGCCGTGCCGTGCCCGACCTGGCGGCCGGATCGCTCGCGCTCGATCTCGCCGGGCAGTCGGAGTTCGGGAGCCTGATCGGTCGCGAGGGCCGGCTCGTGCGCGTCGAGGTGTCGGCGCCGAGGGCGATCGACGCGGAGCAGTGGGCAGGGCTCGCGCGCGCGGCGCTCGATTCGATTCCCTCGCTCGCCGATGTGCGCGATGCCTACGCCGGTACCCAGCCGCAGGTCGAGATCGAGCTCGAGCGGCAGCGCATCGCCGAGCGCGGGATCTCGATCGATGCCGTCGCCAACGCGCTCGCGGGCGGGCTCGGCGGCGTGGACGCGAGCGAGCTTCGGGAAACGGACCGTCGGACTCCGATACGCGTGCGCTTCGCCGGGACCGCGAACGAGGACCTCGCGACGGCGCTCACGACGCCGGTGGACGGCGTGCCCGTGGGCCAGCTCGTCACTGTGCGGGAGACGCGGGCGCCGATCGAAGTGGTCCGAGTCGGCCAGCGGCCGGTGTCGGTGGTGGAAGGCGTGGTGGAGCAGGGAGGTACGGCGCGGGCCACCGAGGACGTGACGAAAGCACTCTCGGTGCTCGAGGCGCCGGCCGGCCTCCGCTGGGAGATCACCGGCGCGGATGTCGAGCAGCGGCGCACGGCCAACGAGCTCGCGATCGTCGCGGTGCTCTCCGTCGCTCTCGTCTTCCTGGTGCTCGCCGGCGAGTTCGGGAGCTTCACCACGCCGCTCGTCGTGATGACCACGGTGCCGCTCGCCGGCACCGGCGGCCTCTTCGCCCTATGGCTCACGGGGCAGAGCCTCAACGCCGTCTCGATCATCGGCATGATCGTGATGATCGGCATCGCCGACAACGACGCGGTCGTCAAGCTCGACGCCATCCGCCGCTTCCGCGCGATGGGCCACTCCATCGACGACGCGGTCCTCCTCGGCGGCCGCCAGCGCCTCCGCGCCATCGCGATGACGTCGCTGACGACGATCACCGGCGTCCTCCCCCTCGTCTTCGGCTGGGGCAGCGGCGGCGAGCTCTATCAGCCGCTCGCCGCGGGCGTCATCGGCGGGTCGGTGACGGCAACGCTCGTGACTTTCTTCCTGCTGCCCACGGCGTACGCAGTCGTGGAGCGACGGAAGGAGCGCAAGGCGGCCAGCTCCCCGTTCCCGACCGACCGTCCGACCGTCCGACCGTCCGACCTCATCCGACCTTCCGTCCAACCCGACGCATGATCCACTGGTCCGCCCGCCGCCCCGCCGTCGTCTGGGCCACCTGCGCGGCACTGCTGCTCGCAGGGAGCGTAGCGTTCACGCGGCTGCCGCTCGCATCGCGGACCACGGTGGAGCTGCCGCGGCTGCAGGTGAGTGTCTCCTGGCCGGGCGCGGCCGCCGAGCTCGTCGAGATGTACCTCACCTCGCCGATGGAGGCGGTGATCCAGTCGGTGCGCGGGGTGCGGAAGACCAGCAGCGAGTCGAACGAGGGCGGTGCCAGCATCCGCATCGACCTCGAGCCGGACACGGACGTGCAGCTCGCGCGGCTCAACATCATGGAGCGACTCGAAGTCATCCGGCCCGAGTTCCCCTCGGGCGCCTCGAGCCCGCAGCTCAGCAACTATGCACCGGAAGAGCTCGAGGAGGCGCCGCTGCTCCGTTACGGCGTCACGGGACCGTACACGCCAGGCGCCCTCGGGCGCATCGTCCGCGACGAGATCGAGCCGAGGGTGAGCGCGGTGCCGGGAGTCGCGAGCGCGTCGAGCTACAACCCGGCGGAGATCGGCGTCGCGGTCACCTACAACGCCCAGCAGCTCCGGCAGATCGGCATCTCCCCGCAGGCGCTGAGCACGGCGCTCGCCGGCTCGCGGCGCGTCCAGGCGCTCGGCGAGGAAGCGCAGGGCGCGAGCGAGCGGCGCGTGGTGCTTCGCGACGAGCCGGGCGCGCTCGAGGAGCTGGCCGATCTTCCGGTCGTCGGACCCGGCGGGCGAGTCTATCGGCTCGGCGAGTTCGCGTCGATCCGGCTCGACGAGGACGACCGCGGATACTTCAACCGGATCAACGGCCAGACCGCGGTCTCGCTCTCGATCTCCCGCCTTCCCGGCGCCGATGCCATCAAGACGGCGGCCGCGGTGCGCGAGCTCATGTCGGGGCTCAACGCGTCGCTGCCGCCGGGCATCCAGCTGCGGGTCCAGAACGACGAGAGCGTGGACCTGCAGAAGCAGCTCGACGAGCTGATGCTCCGCGGAGCCATCGCCTTTGCCGCGGTGATGTTCGTGCTCGCGCTGGCGCTCCGCAACGTGAAATCGGTGACGCTCGTGATGGGGAGCGCTGCCGTCGCCATCGCGGGGACCGCGCTCGGACTCTACCTCCTCGACATTCCGGCCAATCTCCTCACGCTCGCCGGGCTGGGCATGGGGGTCGGGATCCTGGTGCAGAACGGGCTCGTCGTGGTGGAGCGGCTCCGCTCGGTGCCGGATACCGTGGAAGGCCGCGCGCAGGCGGGGCGGCGCATCCTGCCCGCGGTGTTCGGCTCGACGCTCACGACCGCCGTCGTGCTCTTCCCCTTCCTTTATCTGCAGGGCAACGCGCGAGCCGCCTTCATCCCCTTCGCCGCCGCCTTTGCGCTGGCGCTCGGGTGGTCGGTGCTCTCCGCGGTCATCATGATCCCCGCGCTCGGTGCCGGCCACGGGATGCACGGCGCCGGGTGGCCCCGGATGCGCGCTGCATATGGCCGCACGGTCGGGCGGATCGTCCGCTGGCGCTGGGTGACGATCGTGCTGACCACCGTGGTGCTGGGCGTGCTCGCCTGGGGCTTCGTGAAGAAGGTGCCGAAGTCCTCGTTCTACGGCTTCGGCTTCGGCGAGCGCACCACGCTCTCCGCGAACCTCAGTTTCCCGCGTGGCTCCGATCCCGAGAGCCTCGACCGCGGCATGCGCGAGTTCGAGGAGATCGTGGTCGGCGTGCCCGGCGTCGAGCAGGTGACCACGCAGGGCCGCCCCGAAGGCGCGTTCATGCAGGTCGTCTTCGAGAAGGAGGCGGGGCTCGGCCCGCTTCCTTATGAGATGCAGGAGGCGCTGACGCAGCGCGCGCTCCTCATCGGCGGGGCGCAGGTCTCGGTGCAGGGACGCGGGCCCGGATTCTATGGCGGCGGCGGAGGGGGCGGCATATCGAGCTATCGCGTCAAGATCCTCGGATATTCGTTCTCGGGGGTCGAGCAGCTCGCCAAGGACCTGCAGCGCAGGCTCGAGCGCATCCCGCGCGTCCGGAGCGTGGACATCAACGCCGGAAGTTTCTTCCGGCGCGAGCGCGCGATCACGGTGGTGCTCGAGCCCGATCGCGCGGCGCTCGCGCGGAACGGACTCACCGCCGCGGATTTCGCCAATGCCGTGGCGCGCGAGGTGCGCGGCCCGGTCGGCGCACAACGTCTGGACATCGGCGGTGAGGAGATCGAGGTCACGCTCAAGAGCGCCGGCACGCGCGAGCGGCAGCTCGCCGACCTCCGGAACGCGCTCCTCCCGAACGACGCCGGCACCCCGATCCGCATCGGGGACGTGGCCCGCGTCGAGGAGCGCGAGGGCCTGAGCAGCATCAGCCGCGAGGACCAGCAGTACGTCCGCATCGTGAGCTACGAGTTCCGCGGGCCGCCGAAGCTCGCCGAGCGCACGCACAAGGCGTTCATGGCGTCGATCACGGTGCCGGCCGGCTACTGGGTGGGGGACGACGAGTTCGCGTGGGGCGCGGACGACAGCGGGAAGGGACTCTGGCTCGTCTTCGGCATCGGCGTGGTGCTCGTGATCCTCTCGGTGGCGATGGTGTTCGACTCGGTCTGGGCCTCGGCGATGGTGTTCCTGAGCCTTCCGCTCGCCCTGGCGGGCGTGGTCGCGGCATTCTGGATCGCCAAGGCGTCGTTCAGCCGCGAGGCGGCGGTCGGCGTGATCCTCGTCGTCGGCCTCTCGGTGAATCAGGCGATCCTGCTCGTGGATGCCGCGCTCGAGAAGCGCCGGAACCGCATGGCGCGAGCGGGCGCCACCGGGAAGCCGCAGCTCGACGTGGCCGACGTCGTCGAGGCGGCGGAAGACCGGTCGGGCATGATCGTGCTGGTGACGCTCACGACGATCGCGAGCCTCATCCCGCTCGCGGTGGGCACCGATTCGGACAGCCTCTTCGGCGCCATCGCGCTCGCGACGACCGGTGGGACGATCGCCGGCACGATCGGCGCGCTGTTCATCCTTCCCGCCCTGCTGGGTGGAACGCGCACCGCTCCTCCGGTTCCTCCGCCGGCACCGGCACCCGCGCCCGCCTGAGGAATCCGCGCCCTACCGCCACGACCCACCACTGCCTATCGTAATTCCGATTCAGCTTCCTCCCATCTCCGGGCGGTGACGAATGGCGTGGTTCCTCCTGCTCGCGGTGCTGACAGGCGTGGTCCTCCCGGTCCAGGCCGGCGTCAATCACCAGCTCCGCCTGGTGCTCGGCCATCCGGCACTCGCCGCGGGCATATCCTTCCTGATCGGCACGCTCGCACTCGGCACCTACATCGTCGCCGCGCGGCTTTCCATTCCTGCCGGCGCGTTCGGCCGCACCCTCTGGTGGCACTGGACCGGCGGCATCCTCGGCGCGTTCTTCGTCGCGATCGCGGTGGTGCTCACGCCGAGGCTGGGTGCGGCCACACTCGTGGCGACGGTCGTTGCCGGACAGATGGTGGCGTCGCTCTTTCTCGATCACTACGGGCTCGTCGGGTACGCGAAGCACCCGATGGACCTGGGCCGCGTGGTCGGGGCGCTCCTCGTGATTGCCGGCGTCTTTCTCATCCAGCGGCCGCGGTGAGCGATCCGGTCCGGGAGGTCCTGGTCGACTGTCCCGCCTGGGTCGGCGAGGTCGTGGACTGGGGGCGCGACTATTCCCGCGATGAGGACCGGATGGCGCTCGCCATCCGCCTCGCCGGCCATAACGTGGATCGCGGTACCGGCGGGCCGTTCGGCGCCGCGATCTTCGAGCGGTCGGGGCGGCTCGTCTCGGTGGGCGTCAACAGCGTCGTCCGGCTCGCCAACTGCACGCTCCATGCGGAGATGGTGGCTTTCATGCTGGCGCAGCGGCGGGTGGGTTCCTTCACCCTGGCCGCCCCCGGCTTCGACGAGCACGAGCTCTTCACCTCCTGCGAGCCGTGCGCCATGTGCCTCGGAGCCACCCTCTGGAGCGGGGTGGTCCGGGTGGTCTACGCGGCGGGGGGTGCCGATGCGCGGGAGCTCGGGTTCGACGAGGGGCCAGTCTTCGCCGAGTCCCACGCCTACCTGCGAGAGCGGGGGATCGCGCTGGAAGGGGGGCTGCTCCGGGAAGAGGCCCGAAAGGTCCTGGCCCGGTACCGGGACCTGGCGGGCCCGGTATACAACAGGCGGCCGGAAGTGTGACGCACGTCACCGCGGGAGTGTGGGCCGGGGAATAGGTTCGGTCCGCCTCCTGAGCCTTATAGTCGCGCACGTGAACGTCGTCCGGGGGGACGGCGGGCCGGCGCTTGCCTGATGTGAGGATCCATGCGCAAGGTGCTGTTGGTAGCTGCCGCCGTACTTCTTTCCACGGGATGTGCCGACAAGCAGAAGCTCAACACGGCGCTCGCGGAGTCGCAGCGGCTCTCCGCCGAGAAGGACAGCCTGCTGAACGAAGTCCTCTCGAACGCGGAGATGGTCAGCTCGATCAACGCCGAGCTCGCCAAGGTCCGCGACCTCGGGGCCAACCCGGTCACAGCGGGCGAGGGAGCCACCACCGCCAACGACCAGCGCACCGTCGTTCTCGGCAAGATCCGCGACGCGATCACCCGCCTCCAGCAGAGCGAAGAGGCCCTCGAGGCCGCCAAGAAGCGTCTGGCCACCATGTCGAGCCGCGACTCGCGCCTCGTGGCACAGGTGGAGCGGTACCAGAAGACGATCGAGGAGATGAAGACGAACATCGAGCGTCAGCAGGCCGAGTACACCGCGATCATCGACAGCCAGAACACCCAGATCGTGGCGCTCCGCACCGACCTCGACACCGTCAGCGCCGCGCGCACCCGCGTCGAGACCGAGAAGGCCGCGCTCGTGGACACGATGAACACCGTGTACTACATCGCCGGCACGCAGGACGAGCTCATCGAGCGCGGCGTCGCGGTCAAGGAAGGCTCGAAGTTCCTCATCTTCGGCGGCACTCGCCTCCTCCCGGCCCGCGATCTCGATCCGGCCGCGTTCTCGGTGGTGCACCGCATGAACGACACGGTGCTGACGCTGCCGCGCGCCGACAAGAGCTACAAGATCGTCACGCGCCAGAGCCCGTCGTATCTCGCCTCGGCGGTCGAGGACAACGGGAAGATCCGCGGCGGGGAGCTTCGCATCTCGTCGCCCGAGCAGTTCTGGGGGACGTCGCGGTACCTTATTCTCGTGCAGGACTGACGGGGGCGGTTGGGAACACGGAAGGCCCGCGCCGGCACGGCGCGGGCCTTCTTCTTTCGTGAGGATCGGGCTCGACGCCTGGCGGCCGGAATGCCCGCTCGGCTCGCCCTCTGCTGAGTCAGCCGCCGATTTCCCGCCGCAATTCCAGCGCACGCATGATCCCCCTCACGCGTTCCCCGTCCCGCTCGCAGCGCGCGTGCACCTCGGTGACCCCGGTGCGGGCCGCAATCTCGTGGACGTTCCCGGCATCGATGCCCCCACCCGGCAGGATCCCGATCCGCCCCCGCGCCTCGCGCATGAGCGAGGCCAGCCGGTCCACGCCGAGGATCGCACGCTCTGCGCCGCCCGAGGTGAGCACGCGCTCGATGCCGAGGCCGATGAGCACCTGCAGCGAGGCGGACAGATCGGGGGTGCGATCGAAGGCGCGGTGAAAGACGACCGGCAAGCCCTCTGCGGCCTCGACGATCCGTGCCATGGCGGCCGTGTCGATCGATCGGTCCCCACGAAGTGCGCCGAACACGAATCCATCGGCGCCGAGCGCGCGAAGCTCGTGGAGCTGTGCAAGCATCGTCTCGATCTCCTCGGCGTCGTACTGGAAGTCGCCTCTGCGCGAGCGGATCATGGGGAGGATCGGCACGTCGAGCCTCGGCCGCAGGTCGGCCAGGAGCGCCGCGGACGGAGTAAGGCCGCCCGAATCGAGATCGGAGCAGAGCTCGACGCGCTCGGCCCCCGCCTCGACGGCCGCAAGCGCCGCTTCCGCCGAGTCCACGGCCGCCTCGACGAGGATGGCCCTCACTCGTCCACCCGCTCGACGTCGACTCGGAGCTCGTACCACCCCTCGAGCTGCAGGTGCTCGACGCGGAATGCGTGGGTGCCGCCGAGCGAGACGACCGTCTCGCGAACGCGGGACTCGCCCGGCTTCCAGTCGTCGATCACCAGCTCGTCGTCCACCCAGACCCGGATCGCGTCGTCGGCGATGGTCCGGATGCGATACCTGTCCTTCGCGAGGCGGAGCGAGGCAGTGGCCTCGGTCACCACGCGCGCCTGCGGAATCTCCTGCCGCGGTGGCCGGTACCACATGAGGTCGAGGCGCGTCGTGTCGATCTCGGTGGCCGGCGTTCCGCGGAGAAGCGCACCGACCGCCGACGTGTCTTGCGGCGCCGTCGCGGCCGAGTCGAGCGCGACGAACCGGAGCGACCAGGTTGCCTTCGGGCGAAAGCGCGCCCAGCCGAAGCGCACCGGCTCTCCGGCGGGAACGCTGTCGCCGAAGGCCGAGACGGACGCCTCCCCGCGATACTCGAGCTGCAGGCTGAAATCCGCCTCGCGGCCCCGCGCCGGAGAAACGAAGATCGTGTCGCCGGTCTCGCCTTGCGGCGGCGAGATGCGCCCGATCCCCTCCCGCGCGACCACGCGCCAGCGTCCCGGCGGACCGAGCACCCTGAGCGGGAGCGGCGTCGCATCCGAGCGGCCCACAGGCCAGAGCCTGGGGCTCCGCCAGTCGTACGGCCCCCACTCGTCCACGATGATCGCGTCGCGCCCGCGGCGGATGTCCGGCGCTGCGAGCACGTCCCGCCCACCCGCGAGCGGCTGCACGGTGTAGCGCTCGGGAATGGCGAACGGCGCAGCGCTGTCGGCGACGGTGAATCCCGCGGTGTCTCCCTGCGCCACGAGCGCCGTGTCGACATCGGTCAGCGTGCTCGACGCGAAGAGGATTGCCTGCGTGTCCCGCGCGCGCAGCGCGACACGGTTCCCGCTGAACGTGTTCGACTCGATCGCGTACTCGAAGGAGCGCGTGTCGCGGTGCTTCGGATAGCCCCAGTCGGACGGCTCGATGCGGTTCCACCAGAGGTGGATGGCCGTCGTGTCCCCGGTGAAGGTGTTGCCGGCGATCCGGTTCCGCTGACCGTGCTCGATGGCGATCCCCTCGACGTTGTCGCTGAACTCGTTGCCGAGGATCAGCGATTCCCAGGAATACCCACCCCAGATGCCGTGCCACGACCCCTCGACCCGGTTCGCGATGAAGTAGTTCCGCGAGAACGTCGCCTCCATCCCGTTCGTCGGCGCGAAGGAGAAGTCGTTCCGGTAGAAGAGGTTGTCATTGGAGCCGCCCTCGCCGGTGTCCATCGTGTGCTGCCCCGCCCAGAGGAAGAGACCGTCGCCCGAATGCGTCATTGAATTGAAGGCGACGATGTTGCCCGAACTCTGCTCGTAGAGGAGGAGCGCCGCCGAGTCCTGGCCGCGGTTGAAGAAGCCGTGCGAGTAGCCGCGCACGTTCCAGTCGGCGCGGTTGTGCGCGATCAGGTTGCGGGACGAGCGGTAGAGCCCGATGCCGAGTCCCGAGTTGAACGAGAAGTCGTTGTTCCAGATGGTGAGTCCGCTCGAGCGCGTGAGCAGCAGTGCGTTCATCCCCTGCCGCACGACGTTGTCACGGACCTCGCCCTCCTCGACGTCGGAGAGATAGATCGCGGCCCCGTAGCGGAGCCACTCGTCGCTATCGTTCTTATGATAGGAAAGCCAGTCCACGAGGGACTCGCGCTCGATCCCGCTGTAGAGGCGGGGGCGCCAGTTGTGCGAGAGGTCGTTTCCGGCGAGCGTGAGCCCACGCGTGCCTCGCGCCAGGATGCCCACCTTGTACCCGCGGATCCGCGCCCCGCGCACGGTCACGTTCCGGCCGCCGTCGACCCGGATCGCGGTGCCCAGGAAGCGGTTCGGGAGGTCGGCGGAATCCGATCCCACGAGCTCGACGCCGGTGAGGTCGAGGACGATGTCCTCGCCGCGGACTACGATCGTGCCCGAGTGTCCCGAGGGAGCGAAGTAGCGCCCGGGGCGGATCGTGAGCGACTGCGTGACCACCATCCCGGCCCGGAACGGCACCGGAGCATCCTGCGCGCCGGCCACGGGCGCGAGCCCGATGAGCAGCGCGATCGCGAGGCCGGTACGAGTCGGGGCGGGGCGGGGCAGCTTCATCCGGGATCCGGGTGACGGGGTGGCGGAGCGGCGGAAACTCCCTCAACTTGCAGCATCCTCGCAGGAGAAGGCAATGCAACGGCGAGACCTGCTGCGGCTCATCGGCTCCGCCGCGGCGATACCGGTGTTTTCCGGGTGGACGTCCGAGGAGCTCTGGGGCCTCGCCGAAGCGTCGCACCTCCGGACCGGAACCTACCGCGGAATCCTCGATTCCCATCAGCTCGAGACGGTCGCCACGATCGGCGAGATCATCCTGCCGAAGACCGATACGCCCGGCGCGCGCGATGTGGGCTGCGCGGAGTTCATCGACCTGCTGATGACCGAATGGTACGACGACAAGGAGCGCGGGGAGTTCATCACGGGCCTCTCGGCGCTCGACCAGTCCGCATCGATGCACGGTGCGAAGGACTTCCTCTCCCTCTCGCCCGCGCTTCAGCAGGCGCGGGTCGGGTCGCTCGACATGGCGGAGAAGCCGGCCCCGGATACCGCCGAAGGCGCCTACCGCACGATCAAGCAGCTCACCGTCTTCGCCTACTTCACCTCGCGGCCCGTCCAGCGGGACGTGCTGAAGGTGAACATCTGGCCCAACCGCTACGACGGATGCATTCCCGCATGAGCCGCATGCCATGAGGCGCGAACGGTATGACGCGATCGTCGTCGGCTCCGGCATCGCGGGCGGCTGGGCCGCGAAGGAGCTCTGCGAGCGAGGCCTCCGGACGATCGTGCTCGAGGCCGGCCGCGACATCGATCCCCAGACCGACTACGTCGAGCACGTGCAGCCGTGGCAGCTCCGCTTCCGCGGTTACGGCGACAGGCGCACCCTGCTGCGCGACCAGCCGGTGCAGGAGCGCTGCTACGCCTGCGACGAGTGGGGCAGCAAGTTCTTCGTCAACGACCTCGAGAATCCCTACACCACCGACGAGGGGAAGCCCTTCCTCTGGATCCGCGGCCGGCATGTGGGTGGGCGCTCCATCATGTGGGGCCGGCAGGTCTACCGCTGGAGCGACCTCGACTTCGAGGCCAACCTGCGCGACGGCCACGGCGTGGACTGGCCCATCCGCTACGCCGACATCGCCCCCTGGTACGACCACGTCGAGCGCTTCATCGGCGTGAGCGGAAACCCGGAGGGGCTGGACCAGCTTCCCGACGGGCAGTTCCTGCCGCCGATGCCGCTCACCTGCGCCGAAGAGCATGTGCGGGACGCGATCGCGGCGAAGTGGGGCCGCGAGCGCGTGCTCACGATCGGGCGCTGCGCGGTCATCACCCAGAACCACGGCGGGCGCCAGGCCTGCCACTATTGCGGGACGTGCGAGCGCGGCTGCATCACCGGCTCCTACTTCAGCAGCCTCAGCAGCACGCTCCCCGCGGCCAGGCGCACCGGGAACCTGACCCTGCGTCCGCACAGCGTCGTCGCGGCGGTGCTGCACGATCCGAAGACCGGCCGCGCGCGCGGCGTCCGCGTGATCGACGGGCAGACGATGGTGGAGCTCGAGGTGGAGGGCTCGCTCGTCTTCGTCTGCGCCTCCGCGCTCGAGTCCACGCGCATCCTGCTCAACTCCACGAGCGCCGCCTTTCCCGACGGGATCGCCAACTCGAGCGGCGAACTCGGCCGGAACCTGATGGACCACACGATGGGCGGTGGCGCCTGGGGCATCCTCGACGGGATGCAGGACCGCGTCACCTTCGGCAGCCGGCCGAACGGCGTGTACGTGCCGCGCTTCCGCAACGTGAAGTCGCAGCATCCCGACTTCCTTCGGGGCTACGCCTTCCAGGGTGGCGGCAGCCGCTCGGGATGGGGCCGCGGGCAATCGGAGCCCGGCTTCGGCGCCGAGTTCAAGGAGTCGCTCCTCTCGCCCGGAAGCTGGTCCATGGGACTCTACGGTTTCGGCGAGTGCCTCCCTCGGCCCGAGAACCGGATCACGCTCGATCCCGAGAGGAAGGACAAGTGGGGCGTCCCGGCCCTCCGGATCAGCGCTGCCTGGAGCGAGAACGAGCGCGCGGCGCTCCGGGACATGGCGGTGACGGCGGCGGAGATGCTCGAGGCCGCCGGCGTGCGGAACATCAACAGCTACGTGCAGGACAATCCGCCCGGACTCACGATTCACGAGATGGGTACCGCACGGATGGGCCGGGATCCGCGGACCAGCGTGCTGAACGGCTTCTGCCAGGCGCACGACGTGCCGAACCTCTTCGTCACCGACGGCGCCTGCATGACCTCGTCGGCGAACCAGAACCCGTCGATCACCTACATGGCACTCACGGCGCGCGCGGCGGACTACGCGGTGGAGAGGATGAAGCGCAATGAGCTCTGACCGGCGGGGGTTTCTGCGGATGGCGGCGGTGCTGGCGCTGGCGGGATGTGTGAGGCGGGAGAGCGGGAGAGCGGGAGAGCGGGCGGGGGTGGCGAGCGGCGGAAGCGGTCATGGCCCTCAAGCGCCTGGGCGCCGAGGACGTCTATTGCTGCGCGA
>JAICNA010000059.1 GCA_025928955.1 Gemmatimonadales bacterium
ACCTCCCGGTCGAGCCGACGACGATGGGCCGCACGATCGTCCAGTTCGACAAGGACGACCTCGATGCGATCGGCGTGCCCAAGTTCGACTTCCTCGGCCTTGGCGCGCTCTCGCTCGTGCGGCGCAGCTTCGACGTGATCGAGCGGCGCACCGGCGTGCGCCCCGAGATCTATCACCTCCCTCCCGATGACCCCGCGACGTACGCGCTCATCTCGAGCGGCGAGACGATCGGCACCTTCCAGATCGAGAGCCGCGCGCAGATCTCGTCGATCCTCCGCACCCGCCCCGAACATCTCTACGACCTCGTCGTGCAGGTGGCGCTCATCCGGCCGGGGCCGATCCAGGCGCGGTTCGTCCATCCGTACACGATGCGCCGCCGCGGGCGCGAGCCGGTGACCTACGTGCATCCCCGGCTCGAGCCGATCCTCGCGCGCACGCAGGGCATTCCGATCTTCCAGGAGCAGGCGATGGCCGTGGCGATGGCGCTCGGCGGCTACTCGGCGGCCGAGGCGGATGCGCTGCGCCGCACGATGGGGCACAACCGGAAGCGGCAGCGGCTGCTCGACGAGCTGGCGCGCCTCTGCGAGCGGATGGTGGGAGAAGGGATCGCGCCGGAGGTGGCGAAACGGATCACGTCCGACCTCGAAAGCTTCGGGAGCTACGGCTTTCCCGAGTCGCACGCGTGGAGCTTCGCGCTCATCGCCTACGCCACGGCGTGGCTCAAGCGGCATCATCCGGCGGAGTTCTATCTCGGCCTGCTCAACTCGTGGCCGATGGGGTTCTATCCGCCCTCCACGCTGATCCACGACGCGAAACGGCAAGGTGTCGAGGTGCGTGCCCCATGTGCGCGCGACGGCGACTGGGAATGCACCGTCGAGGAGACGGCGGACCCCGGCCGGCCCGCGCTCCGCATCGGCTGGCGCCACATCCGCGGCGTGGGCACGCGCGCGCTCGAGGCACTTCGCGCCGGGCGCGCCGGCGGGCCGTTCCGTTCGATCGAGGACGTGATCCGTCGCTCGTCACTCGGCCGTACCGAGGCGCTCGGCCTGGCGCAGGCGGGCGCCTTCACTGCGTGGCAACCGGACCGGCGGCGCGCCGCCTGGGAAGCGCTGCGCGCCGTCGGCGATGCGCTGCCCCTCGCGCCCGCCGATGCGACACCGCACGACCCGCGCCCGCTCGACCGCACCGAACTGATCTTCCTGGATTATGCGACCACCGGCGTGAGCCTCCACGGCCACCCGATGGAGCACGTCCGCGACCGGCTGCGCGCCGCGGGCGCGCTCGACAGCGCCCAGCTCGCGCGCCGCCGCCGCGGCGAGGTGCTCGTCGGCGGGCTCGTCACCATCCGCCAGCGCCCCGCCACCGCCAACGGCACCATCTTCCTCCTGCTCGAGGACGAGCACGGGTTCATCAACGTGATCGTGCCGCGGCAGCTCGTGGAGCCGAACGCCGAAGTGGTGAAGTTCGCGCCGTTCATCCTCGTGCGCGGCAGGCTCGAGCGGGAAGGCAAGGTGATCAACGTCGTCGGGCGGGATTTCCTGGCGCTCGAAGCGGCAGCGGTGGTGCACGCCTCGCGGGACTTCAGGTAGCGGGCGCGCCGTCGAGCACCGATCGCACGGTGCGCCCGAGCACGTCGGGATCGAACGGCTTCGGCAGCAGGACGGCACCCTCCATGCCGAGGTTCTCCGCCTCGATGGCCTCGTCGGTGTAGCCGGACATGAATACGATGCGCACCCCGGGCCGCGCCGCGGCCACGGCCTCCGCGACCGCCGGCCCGCTCATCCCCGGCATCACGACGTCGCTCACCAGCACGTCGATCGCGCCTGCGTGCTGCCGGGCAATGCCGAGCGCTTCGCCCCCCGTCGCCGCTTCGAGCACGTTGTATCCGAGGCTCGCCAGCGTCCGTGCCGCGAGCGAGCGCACGGCGGCTTCATCCTCGACCACGAGCACCGTTTCCCGCCCGCGACCGGGCGCCTCGCTCGCCCCCGGGTCCGCCGGGGCGACCTCCGCTTCGGAGCGGGGGAGAAGCACCGTGAACGTGCTGCCCCGCCCCGGCTCGCTCGCTGCCCAGATGTGCCCGCCTGCCTGCCGCACGATCCCGTAGCAGACGGCAAGGCCGAGGCCCGTGCCCTTCCCCTGCTCCTTCGTGGTGAAGAACGGCTCGAAGACGCGCGCGAGGGTCGGTGCATCCATGCCGACGCCCGAATCCCCGACGGTCAGCACGGCATAATCCCCGGGCATCATCTCCGGATGATTCCGCACCGCCGACGCGTCGAACGTCTCGTTCCGCGTGCCGATGACGATGCGTCCTCCCGACGGCGTCGCGTCGCGTGCGTTGACGACGAGATTGAGCAGGACCTGCTCGAACTGCGCGGAGTCGATTCGCGTCGGCCAGAGTTCGGCGGCACACGCCAGGTCGAGGGCCACGTCCTCGCCGATGAGCCGGCGGAGCATCCGCTGCATGCGGCCCACCAGCTCGTTGAGATCGGCGGTGCGCGGCGCCACCATCTGTCGGCGCGCATAGGCGAGGAGCTGGCCGGTGAGCGCCGCGGCACGCTCGCCCGCAAGCTGGATCTGGTGGACGTCCTCCCGAACCGGACTCTCCTCCGCCAGGCCGGCCTTCGCGAAGCGCGCATAGCCGAGGATGGCGGTGAGGAGATTGTTGAAGTCGTGCGCGATCCCGCCGGCCAGCCGGCCGATGGCCTCCATCTTCTGGGACTGCAGCAGTTGCTGCTCGAGGCTCCGTCGCTCGGTGACGTCGATGGCGAGGCCGAAGAGCTCGAGCCCGCTCCCCTCCGGCCGCCGCTCGGCGCGCCCGCGCAGCACGAGCGACCGCGGCTCCGCCCCGGGCCGCGGGAGGCGCACGTCCACCTCGCACGACCCGTCGGTGCGCGCCGCGGCGCGGAGCGCGCGCTCGGCCGGCTCGCGATCGTCCGGCTCGAGCACCTCGAGGAACGCCGCGAGCGAGCCATTCCGCGGACGTGCTGCGTCCCGGAAGACGCGATCCTCCTCGCCACCCCAGCTGAACGCGTCCCGCGCGACGTCCCAGCGCCATTGGGCCATGCCGGCAGCCTGCATCGCGTCCTGCAGGCGGAGGCTGCTTTCCCGCAGCGCCGCCTCCCGCGCCTCGATCGTCGCCAGCATCTCGTTGAAGGCGGTGGTCACTTCGCCGATTTCGTCGTCGCTGTCCTTCATGGCACGCACGCGGTAATCACGATTGCGCCCGATGGCGCGCGCCGTATCGGCCAGCCGGCGCAGCGGATCCGAAATGCTCCGGCGCAGCATGCGGGAGAGGAGCCACGCGAGCGTGCCGAGCGTGAGCATCACTACGCCGACGAGGAGTCCGTACTGCGGGAGGCGCTGCCGGAGCGGGGGGATGTCGGCGCGCAGCATGAGCCAGCCGATCGGCTCGCCCTCGGACAGGATCGGGCGGGTGAGGGTGAGCTCGCTGCTGGTGAATTCCTCGCGCACCTCGAACGGTCCGGCCAGGGGCGCGGCACCCTCCGGATGGCTGGCGAAGACCCGGCCCGCGGAATCGTAGATCGTGGCGGCGAGCTCGGGCCGCGACGCGAGCGTCCTCAGGTTCTCCGCCCCGGACGCCGGATCGTCGAACGCGAGCGCCGCGGTACTGTTCATCCCGATGAGCGCCGCCTGCGCGGCGAGGTCGGCCCGCGTGCGCGGCCGCAGCGTGGTGATGTCGTAGACGACGACCCCGACCGCCGCAAAGAACAGCGACCAGCCGGTGGCCGCCATGATGATGAGCGTGAGCTTGCGGCCGACCGGGAGGTCGCGGAGCGCCATCAGGGCCGCTCCCGCTCGCCGCCGTAGAGATGGGCGGCCAGCGCGAGCATGCGCGAGCTGATGCGGAGGCCGGCACCGTCGCGCGCGTCGAGGTTCACCACGAATCGAACGCTTCCGTCCTCGATCACGAATCCGATGATCCCCCCGGCCTTCGCGAACGCCTCCGACTCACCGACGGTGAGCACCCCGTGCCCGCGCAGCTGCTCGAGCAGGCCGGGATTGCGGCGCCAGAGCGCGCCGGGCACGAAGACGACCGGGCAGTACCGTGCCTCAGCGGCGCTCCGTTTCACCTGCACGATCAGCGGACGCCCGCGCGTCACGCGCCCCGCGACCGCCTGTTCGAGCGCGCCGCCGAACGGGTCGGTGCCGAGCACGCAGATGTCGATCGGCGCGGTGGGCGAGGTGAACGCCTGCTCCGGCCACTCCACGTACCGGGTGAAGTTGAGCAGATAGGCCGCCTTGACCTGGTACTCGAGCGTCCCGCCCAGTGCCTGGGCATGGAGCGCGCGCGCCGGCAGCCACGCGGCGAGCACGAGCAGCGCGGCACGAGGGGGCGGAAACGGTCCGCGACGGCATCGGCCGCGGCGATTCAGAAGCGCCATACAGCCTGTACGTAGGCGCGGCGCTCGATGTGACGATCGTCGGCCACGTACACTCCCGTGGGGAATTCCCGGTGCCTCGGTGCGAACAGGTCCTGGCCGGCCACCGACAGCTCGACCCGGCGCTGCCAGCGCCACCCGAGCCGTATTCGGGCGGTGGCATAATCAACGACGTCCGCGCCCTCCAGTGCGCCCACATATCGGGCGACGACGTCCAGCTCGAGATTTCCGGGGAGGTCCATGCTCGAATGCACGCTCGCGAGGTGCTCAGGATCGACGCCCCCGCCTGCTTCGGCGACGGTGCCGGGCGGCGCACCGTCCTCGAGCTCGAGCCGCAGCTGCAGGTGGGAATAGGTCAACCGGAGGCGCCAGCCCGGTGACGGGCGGAGGAGCGCGGTCAGCTCGGCGCCCCAGGTGCGCCCGCTCGCGCGGTTGGAATAGCTGAGCGGTACGACGACGCGCGGGCCGGAGACGTCGGGCGTTCCGGGCTCGATGGTCCGCAGCCGGTCGTATTCGTTGTGAAAGACGGCGATGTCGAGCGACACGCCGCGCCCCGGGTCGGTCCGGTAGCCGGCCTCGTAGGCGACGAGCTGCTCGGACGCCGTCTCGCCGCTTCCGATGAGGCGGCGTTCGATCACGTCGCCTGGGACTGCGGCGATGGCCATGGCGTCCGATTCGATGCGCGACGGCGTGCGAACCGCGCGGGAGACCGAGCCCCAGAGTGAATGACGCGCGCCGGGCACCCAGAGCAGTCGGACATTCGGCTGGATCTCGATCCCGGTGAAGCTGTTGTGGTCGACCTTGGAGCCGGCGGTGAGCGCGAGCCGGCTGCCGATCGGCAATTCGCCCTGGAGAAAGGCCGATGCGAGATGCGTCGCACGGCGCGCGGGGGTGAAGCTGATCGGCGCCGCGCCCGAGACTTCGTCGGCCTTGAGGCGGTAGCCGACCCCCCAGAGGAGGTCGGTGCGGCCAGGCCCGGCGAGGCGGTGCTGGAAGTCGAAATCGAGGACATTCGAGCGCAAGGTGCCGAAGAGCCGTTCCTGCCGACGGAAGCCGTAGTCGTAGGTCAGCTGCATGGCCATTTCGGACGCGTCACTCCGCGTGTGCGTCCAGCGTCCGAGCAGGTTCCCCCCACGCACGTCGAGCTGATCCAGCTGCCGCACGGCGTACGGCGCCGAAGCGACCGGCAGGAGAAGCTCGGTATCGCCGAATCCATTGTAGATGTCGCCCTGCAGCGTCCAGCGCTGCGGCCCGGGCGCGCCGTCGAGGCGGAATCCCGCCTGGCCGAACCGCCAGTCGTCCACGGCGTCCGTCCCGTCCGCGAGCATCGTCGGCTCCCGGTCCCGCCCACCCGCGTAGATCCGGTACGCCGCGCCTTCCCCGAAGGTGTCGCCGTACCGCGCACTGCCGCGGATCGGTGTCCGGGTGCCGGTGGCGACGCCGATGCGCCCGCCATCGCTCTCCGCGGCGGAGCGCGTGATGATGTTGATCACCCCGTTCACGGCGTTCGCTCCCCAGAGCGTGGCGCCCGGGCCGCGGATCACTTCGATCCGCTCGACCTCATCGAGCGGCACGGCCAGCGCGTCCCAGAACACTCCGCCGAAGATCGGGGAGTACACCGTCCGGCCATCGACGATCACCAGCACCTTGTTCGAGAGCTGGCCGTTGAAGCCCCGCGCGCTCACGGCCCAGTCACGCGCGCCGACGCGGGCCACGTGCAGCCCGGGAACGCCCCGCAGCATGTCCGGCAGCGTGCTCGCCCCTGAACGCCTGAGATCCTCGCGCGAGATGACCGTGACGGCCGCGGCCGCACGAGCCACCGGCTCCGGGCGCCGCGACACCGATGTGATCCGGATGCGGGCGAGCTCGTCGATGTCGAGGGCGCTGAAGTCGCCGGGCGGCACCGGCTCCTGGGCGCCGCTCGTTGCCGGCGCCGTTCCGAGCCCGATCAGGATGCAGGCGATCGCGCGGAGCTCGGGCAACACCCCGGTGGGCGACCGGAGACTGGCTGAAACATCGCGCATGGTCGACAGCGGCCTCGACGAGATGAGAACAGCAGCCCCGCGCGGTGGTGCGCGCGGGGCGATGCGTGCTCGAACGATACTCAAGGGGGGAGGCCGGGCGAAGCTACGGCCTCCCTTCGCGTTCCGGGCCGCGCCGCTGTGTGACCCAAGCCACTGAGACTGCGGGCGATTGGGGCGATAGTGTCGTGCCGAACTGTTCAGCGGCCTTTTCTTCTTCGCCCGCCACGCCGCTCGGGCCCGAGGCCTGAGACGGCGCGGACGGCAGTCAAGACGGGCAGAGCCACACAAGGAGCGCATTGATGACGACCCCATACGGCGGCCAGGCCAGCGGAACCTTCGAGCAGCCCGGCGCCACCACCACCGATGATGCGACCACGGTCCGCGACAAGGCGAACGAGGTCAAGCACAAGATCAGCGAGCAGGCCCGGACCAAGATGCAGGAAGCTCGTGAGAAGGCGGGATCCGCGATCGACGAGCGGAAGTCCGAGCTGGCGGGCTCGATGACGAGCGTGGCCGGCGCGGTGCGGGCATCCACCGACCAGCTCCGCGTGGAAGGCCACGACCGGATCGCGGGGTACGCGGAGTCGCTGGCGCAGCAGTTCGACCGGGCGGCCGGTTATCTCCGCGATCGGGATCCGCGCGCGCTGCGGGAGGACCTCGAGGGCATCGCCCGCCGGCAGCCGGCGCTCCTCATCGGGGCGGCGTTCGCGCTCGGGATCTTCGCTGCGCGCTTCCTCAAGAGCTCGAATCGCGAGACCGCCATCCAGCGATACGAGGGCGGCGGGTACGGCTACGGCGAGCGCGGCTCCGCGTATGGTTCCGGCGGTACCGGCAGCTACGGCCAGGGCTACGGCGCGGGTGGCACCGGCTCGGTTGCCGGCGGCTACGGCACGATGGGCCAGGGCGGCAGCATCAACCCGTCCGGCGATCCCGGCATGCCCCCCGCGGGGGGAGGAATCAATGCCTCAGATTACTAGGGAAGACAGGTCGATCGGTGAGCTGTTCAGCCAGCTCACCCACGACCTCGGCGTCCTGGTACGCCAGGAGGCGGAGCTCGCCAAGACCGAGATGACGTCGAAGGTCTCGCGCATGGGTGGGCATGCCGCCTCGCTCGCCACGGGCGGGATCGTCGCCTTCGTCGGCGCGCAGGCGCTGGTGGCGGCCGTGATCCTTGTGCTGGCGGAGATCGGCATCGCCGCATGGCTCGCCGCACTCATCGTGGGCGCGCTGCTGGCGATCCTGGGCTTCATGATGATTCAGAAGGGACGTGCGCGGCTCAAGGAAGTGAACCTGAAGCCGAAGCGCACGATCGAGACACTCAAGGACGATGTCCAATGGGCAAAGGAGCTGCGGCCATGAACGAGCACCAGCGGCGCGATGCAGGGCTCACCGGAGATGCCGTGAACCGCGAAGGCCGGTTCGAGGGGCGCGACCGGAGCCCGGAGGAAATCGAGCGGGAGATCGAGGCGACCCGCGAGCGGATGAGCAACAATATCGACGCGCTCGGCGAGAAGCTGAGCCCCCACAACCTGAAGGAGCAGGCGAAGGAAGCGATCAGCGGCGCGGCGCAGAACGCGGCCTCGAACGTCGCCAACAAGGCGCGGCGCACCGGGTCCCGGATGGCCGATGCCTTCCGCGACAACGCGATTCCGGTCACCATGGTCGGCATCGGCGTCACGTGGATGCTGCTCAAGCGGAACAACGACAGCGATCGCAGCTATACCTATACCGGCCCGGAGCGCCGGATGGGATACTCCGGCTATGGCAGCTCGGGCTACGGCTACGGCAGCTCGGCTTTCTCGAATCCCGCGTACGGCGAGACCGGGTGGAGCGAGTACGCCGGTGGCGTCGAAGGGGAGTCGGAGGAGAGCCGCCTCCGCCGTGCGGCGGAGAACGTCGGCGAGAAGGCGCGCAACGCGGCGTCCGTCGTGGGCGGCAAGGTGAGCGGCATCGCGCACAGCGTGGGCGATTCGGTCAGCAGCGCCGCGCACACCGTGCGCGACAAGACCGGCGACATCGCGCGCCGCGCGGGGGACCTGGGCGTCGGCGCGAAGGACAAGGCGCGCGACCTGGGCTACCGGGCGAAGGGCGGCTTCGAGGATACGCTCGAGGAGAACCCACTCGCACTCGCCGCGGGTGCCACCCTGCTCGGCCTCGCGGTCGGGCTGCTCTTCCCGGCCAGCGAGCGGGAGAACCGCATGATGGGCCCGGCGCGCGATCGCCTGGTCGATACGGCGAAGGAGACGGCTCGCGAGGTCAAGACCGTCGCGACCGAGAGCGTCCGCGCGGAGGCGGAGGGCCGGAAGGACGAGCTCAAGGAAACGGCGCGGCAGGTGATGGATCAGGTCAAGGATTCCGCCTCGCGCGTCGCGCAGGACACGAAGGAAGCGGCGGTCGAGACGGTCCGCTCGAAGAAGCCAGCCGTCTGACCGGCATTTCAGCGACAGGCAACCGGGGGCGCCGCGAGTGCGGCGCCCCCGATTGCATTCAGGCAGGCCTGAGCGCCCGCCCGGTACCGGCGCCCGCGCGATGCTCGGAGCCCCGCACCGCTACGACGCCGTTCACGATGATCGCTGCGAAGCCGACGGGATACTGGAAAGGATCTTCGAAGGTGGCGCGGTCCGCGATCGTCGCCGGGTCGAAGACGACGACGTCGGCCGCACGCCCCTCCAGGAGACGACCGCGATCGGTAAGTCCCACCCGCGCCGCCGGGAGGGACGTCATCTTCCGGATCGCATCTTCGAGCGGAAGCGTCCGGCGCTCCCGCACGTAACGTCCGAGGACGCGGGGAAAGCTTCCGAGCGCGCGTGGATGAGGGCTTCCGCGTCGCGCCGGTCCCTCGGTTGCGAAAGCGCCTCCATCCGTGCACACCATGGCGAGCGGATGTGCCAGGATCCGCTCGAGGTTCTCCTCACTCATCGCGAAGCCGACCATGCCCACGCTGCCGCTGCTCCGGCGGAGCAGGCCGGTGGCCAACTCGTAGGGGTCGGTCCCCGCGGCCTGCGCGAGATCGCCCAGGCGTTTCCCCTCCGCAGCGCGATCCTCTTCGGCCCGCACCGACGTGATCTGCACGCTGTTCCAGCCGCCGATCAGCTCGACCTTGGCGAGCGCGTCCGCCCGAATGCGGGGCGCGGTCGCCGTGTCGTCGAGGCGAGCCAGGAAGGCATCGGTGCCTCCGTCGCGGCTCCAGACCGGGAAGAGGTTCGTGAGCCCGGTCGAATAGGCGAGATACGGGTAGCGGTCGAAGGTCACATCGAGCCCCGCCGCCCGCGCCTCGTCGATCAGCCGGAACGCAGCATCGAGCTTTCCCCAGTTGCGGGGTCCCTGCGTCTTGAGATGGGAGATCTGGAGCGGGCACCCGGCTCCGCGAGCCACCGCAATTGACTCCGCAATCGACTCGAGGAGGCGATCGTCTTCGTTCCGCTGGTGTGTCGCGTAGGGGAGGCGCCGCGTGCGGAGCGGGACAGCCACGGCCGCAAGCTCGTCGGGGGTGGCGAAGGCGCCCGGTGTGTACTCGAGACCCGACGATGCGCCGCATGCACCCTGCTCGAGCGCTGCCGCCACGAGCGCGCGCATCCGCTCGATCTCCGCGGCCGTCGCCGGCCGGTCGCCGTCACCAATGACGGCGCCGCGAACGGTCCCGAGCCCGACCATGGATGCGACATTGATGGCGGGACGCAGTTCATCGATCGCAGCGAAGTGCGCCGTGAACGACCGATCGGGCGCGCCGGTTGCGCGCGAGCCGCCGTCCTGCCCGGTGATGATCGTCGTGATTCCCTGCCGGATCACCGATTCCGCACGAGGATCGTCCGCGAGGGAGCCATCCCCGTGGGAATGCATGTCCACGAAGCCCGGAGCCACCGCCAGCCCGCGCGCGTCGATCTCCTCGACGCCGCGCGCGAGGCGGCGCCCGATCGCCGTGATCCGCCCGCCGGTAATCGCGAGATCCCGCTCGATCGCGGCCGCGCCGGTCCCGTCGAGGAGCGCTCCGCCCCGCAGGACCAGGTCAAAGCGCGCCCGGCGCGGAAGGAACGTGGGCCAGCCGGCCGCTGCGGCGAGCGAGGCTCCGGTCGCTGCGAGAAGGTCACGCCGCGTGGTCGTCATGTCGGGAAGCTACGATGCGGCGGGAAGCGACGACAGGGCGGCGGGTCCCCCCATCGCCGGGGCACGGCTATCGTTCACACATGACCATACGAACCCTTTCGATCATATCGGCGCTCTGCCTTGCCGCGTGCACACCCCGCGATCAGCCGGACCGCGCCGACGCGTCCGCCGATTCGACCGTGGCGCCCGCACCCGCGCCCGCCGGCGAGCGAACCGCTTCGCCACGTGATACCGTGCGCGGCACCGTCGGCGGCGCCACGCTCCTCGTGGACTACGGGCGCCCGTCGCGGCGGGGCCGCGCGATCTTCGGCTCGCTGGTTCCCTACGGCCAGGTCTGGCGCACCGGGGCCAACGCGGCGACGACGCTGGTCGTCGGCGCCTCGGTGCAGCTCGGTAGCCAACCGCTCCCTGCGGGCACCTACACGCTCTATTCGCTTCCCACCCGGAATGGCTGGACCCTGATCGTCAACGGCCAGACAGGCCAGTGGGGAACCGAGTATGCGGAGAGGCGGGACGTCATGCGCGTGCCGATGTCCGTCTCCCGCATCGAGCCGGTGGACACCTTCCGGATCACGGTCGAGGGCGGCGACGCCGAGGGACACCTGGTCCTCGCGTGGGACACGCTACAGGGAACCGTGCCGGTGCGCGCGAGATAGCCGTGCATCAAGGCGGGGTGTGGCGCGAGACCATGAAGACCTTGACCCGGGGATGGTACTCGAGTCCGTCGATCTCGCGGGCGGCGAAGGCGGGGTTCTCCGAGAGGAACTCCTCGAGCGCACGGCGCTGCCCCTCGCCCTTTTCGGCCATTCCCGCGGCGTGCCAGTCGTCGAAATAGACGACCGCTGAGCGGCCGAGCAGGGGCGCCGCGAACGCCAGCGCCTCGCGGGTGGATGAATACAGGTCGCAATCGAAATTCACGATGCTCGCTCGCGACATCCCGTGCTCGACGGCAAGCGCCGGAGTCAACGAGCTGAACCAGCCCTTGATGAGCGTCACGCGCTCCGGCGGAACGCCGCGCTTGCGCAGGAACCTGCGGATCAGCTCCACGCTCGAGCGATACTGCCCGGGAAGCCAGGGTGAAGCGGGCTCCTTGTCCGCCGAATCCGGGAGGCCTTCGAACGAATCGAAACCGAAGATCCGCACTTCCTCGAGACCGAGCCGCTCGAGCGCGCCGTGCATGCACGCGATCGAGGATCCGTAATACACCCCGAACTCCAGGTAGTCTCCCCTCGCGGCAGTCGCGTCTTCCGTCAGCAGCATTTCCCACGCCCGGCGGTATGACTCCGTCAGCCGCGCCACATCAACGAAGCTCAGGCCAAGTCTTGCACGCGCGCGGTTGCGCCTTTCGAGGATCCAGACTCTCATCCGGTACGGCAGCCGGTCGTAGAGGGCGTCTGCCCGCCAGCGAAACGCCTCGATCAACCGCTTCAGTGTAATGGCCATATCCGTTCCTGCAGGGGTGCCATGCCGGTCAGGCACGCCCCATGCCAGTAGATTCCGGTGGTCGACGGCTCCTATTCGCTGCGGTGGCCCTCGGCGTATCAGGAATTCCTGCCGCGTCGCGCGGACACTACACCCGTGGCGCTGCGACACCATGCAGCTCCAGATCACATCCGCCACCCATCCTGAATGATCATAGACGCATTGAACCTGATAGGCGGCACGATCCTCGAGACGGTCGTGTGCATCATCGGCTCCGGCCCCGCCGGGCTCTCCCTCGCGCACGAGCTGAGCGCCGCCGGGATCTCGACGGCCGTGCTCGAGTCGGGCGGATGGGACCCCGACCCCGTCGCGGATTCGCTCGCCGATGGCGAGACATCGGGTGATCCCTTCTGCGCCCTCGACACCACGCGCGCGCGCCGGTTCGGCGGCACTGCCAATCTCTGGGACACGCGATGGGATCCGCGAACGCTCGGCTTTCGCGGGGGCCCGCTCGACCCCATCGATTTCGAGACGCGTGACTGGGTCCCCGAGAGCGGCTGGCCGTTCGGGGCCGACGACCTCGAGCCGTACTACCGTCGCGCCCACGAATTCGCCCGCTTCGGACCCTTCGAGTATCACCCGGACGCCTGGGCGGACGGCGGATTGGCTCCATTGCCGCTCGACCCCGACCGGTTCGAGACCCGGATGTGGCTCTTCGGCGCCCAGCGGACCATCCTCGATGAGCGCCGCGACGAGCTTGTCCGTTCGAAGCATGCGACCGTCGTCCTTCACGCGACCGCCGTGGAGCTGCTCACGGCCCCGGAGACGAGCCGGATCACGGCGGTCCGCGTGAAGAGCACACCCGCGACGTCCATCGAGGTGCGCGCCCGGTGCTTCGTTCTCGCCGCCGGCGGCATCGAGAACGCCCGGCTCCTCCTGCTGTCGGACAGCGTGCGTCGCGGCGGCATCGGCAACGAGCACGGCCTGGTGGGCCGCTACTTCATGGAACACCAGATGATCCGGGGCGGCTTTGTGACCCTCCGGGATTCCGCGCTGATCGACCGCATGGCGCTCTACGACGAGCGGCACGTGCGCGGCACCCCGGTCATGGGCAAGGTCGCCTTGAGCGAGGCAGCGATGCGGCGCGAACGCCTCCTGAACCTTGCGATCGCGCTCCTTCCCCGCCATCGGCGCGTGCATCGATTCCGCTGGGATTCGCTCGATGCCTTCACCCACCTGGCCCGCGCCGTACGGAGCCGCCGCGTCCCGGACGCGCCTGGGGCCCGGCTCGCGAGCATGTCACAGGGACTCGATTTCGTCGCTGCCCGGGTTGCGCGAAAGCTCAGCCGGAACCGCATGTTCGAGTACTGGGAAGAGGGACCGTCACTCACGGCGGCCGGGTGGTCGTCCCTCCCCGACAAGCCACGTCGCTTCGGCAAGCTCGAGCTCGTGGTCCATGCCGAACAGGCGCCGCACCCGGACAACCGGGTCACGCTTTGCGATCGCCGCGACAGCCTGGGCTCGCGGCTCCCGCGGCTGCACTGGGAATGGCGTGCGATCGATGTGGATAGCGTGCGGCGTTCGCTCGCACTGCTCGGCGACGAGTTGTCGCGCTGCTCGCTCGGGCGTCTCGAACCCACGGAATGCGACGGCCGACCGTTCCTCATGCACGCGGGGATACATCACCACATGGGAACGACGCGCATGCACGCCGATCCCCGCCGAGGCGTCGTCGATGCGGAGTGCCGGGTGCACGATACGCCGAATCTGTTCGTCGCAGGGAGCTCCGTCTTTCCCACCGGCGGGTACATCAATCCGACGCTGACGATCATGGCGCTGTCGGCCCGCCTCGCCGATCGCCTCGGCCGCGAGCTGGCGGCCTGAGATCACCCGGGCGCGCATCAGGCCCGTGAATGCCGCGCCGAATCCGCTGCAAGACGCGCCGCCGCGAGGTGGTCCAAATCGAACGGCCCGGCAGTGAGCCGGGCCGTCGAAGCGTGCATCATCGTCTGCAGTGCGCCGCGTAGGAATCGAACCTACAACCTAGTGATTAAGAGTCACTTGCTCTGCCAATTGAGCTAGCGGCGCATTCCTTCAGCGGGAGAATCCCCGCGGTTCATAGCCCCAACGGGAATCGAACCCGTCTCTCGACCTTGAAAGGGTCGCGTCCTGACCGATAGACGATGGGGCCGGGCTCCCCCGCATTCCTTGAGTAGCGCTAACGGGATTCGAACCCGTGTTTGGGCCTTGAGAGGGCCCCGTCCTAGTCCCCTAGACGATAGCGCCGCGATTGACCCGCAGCCTTGAATTATAAACCGAAGAAATACCAGATGAAAGCGCCCCGATTGCTGACCGCGATCCCTCGCTCACATCCCGTCATGAAGAGCGGAATCGCGCGCCGCTGTCCGCGTCGAACAGGTGCACGGAGTCCCGCTTCACTCGCATCGAGACTGTTGTGCCCGGTTCGATCAGCGGTTCCGGAGGGGCGACTGCCACCACGCGTTTCCCCTCGGGCAGCGTCGCGTACACTATCTGCTCGTTCCCCATCGGCTCGACAACCGCCACTTCAGCGCGAATCGTTCCTTCGCCACTGGCGACGACTTCCAGGTGCTGCGGCCGCACGCCGAGTACTACGCTCGTGCCGGGTGGTGCATTGACTTGTACTCCAAGGGTGATGCCGCTTCCCGAGAACACGAGGGTGCTCTCCTCCCCCGGACTGCCCTCGTCGCTTCGCAGCACTCCTTCGAGGAAGTTCATCGCCGGGCTCCCGATGAATCCGGCGACAAACCGGTTTTCCGGACGCGCATACAGTTCCATCGGCGAAGCCACCTGCTGCAGGACTCCGTCACGGAGCACCGCGATGCGATCACCGAGTGTCAGCGCCTCGGACTGATCGTGGGTAACGTATACCATCGTCGCCCCAAGCTGCCGATGCAGGCGCGCCAGCTCGACTCGCGTCTCCACACGCAACTGCGCGTCGAGATTCGACAGCGGCTCATCGAACAGGAATGCCAGCGGCTCGCGGACGATAGCGCGCCCGAGCGCCACCCGTTGCCGCTGTCCGCCGGAAAGCTG
>JAICNA010000133.1 GCA_025928955.1 Gemmatimonadales bacterium
ACGCTCGCCAGCGCCACGGCCACCTCCCACGTCACGCGGGAAACCAGCAGGTGATGGTCGTTCCCCGGCCCGGCTCGCTTTCGGCCGCGACGCGCCCGCCATGCCCTTCGACGAGATGCTTCACGATGGCGAGCCCAAGCCCCGTCCCCCCCTCCTCCCGCGAGCGCGACGCGTCGGCACGATAGAACCGCTCGAAGATCCGCGGGAGGTGCTCGCGACCGATGCCCCGGCCACTGTCGCTGACGTCGAGCGCGACACCCGCTCCGTCCGCACGAACCGCAACGCCGATGCGGCCCCCGGCAGGCGTATGCCGCAGCGAGTTGTCGAGGAGGTTCGTGAGGATGTGGCGGAGGGCATCGGGATCGGCGCTGAGACGGACTTCCGGGTCGGCCGCCGCCTCGAAGAGGATGCCGCGAGCGTCTCGGCGGTCGGCGAGTCCGTTCCAGATCTCGCGGGCGAGCGCGGCGGCGTCGACGTCGGTCTTCTCGGGCTGCCACCGACCGGCCTCGAGCCGCGAGAGGTCGAGCAGGTCGTCCACCAGGCGCTGCATGCGGCGGGCGTTCCCGTGGATCGTCTCCAGGAAGCGGCGGCTCGTCGCCGAGTCAGGCGGATCGGTGAGCAGCGTCTCGGCGTAGCCCGAAATCGACGTCAGCGGGGTACGCAGCTCGTGCGAGACGTTCGCGACGAAGTCCCGGCGGACCGCTTCCAGGCGGCGGGTCTCGGTCAGGTCGTGCAGCACGAGCACGACACCGCCTGCGGGAAGAGCGCGCGCCGTGATGAGCAGTGTCCGGCCATCGAGCATGACGGTGCGGCTCTGCCCACCGGTTCCCTCCCTTGCCCCGGCCACGACTTCGCGCGCCGCCTTGACGCGGAACAGCTCTCCGAGGTCCGGCAGCGGGTCTTCCAGGTCGTAGCCGAGCATGCGGCGGGCGGCCGGGTTGGCGGTCGAGATCCGCCCACGGGCGTCCGCGGCGAGCACGCCTTCGACCATCGATTCGACGAGCGCGCCGGATTCCGCCTTCTCGCGCCGCAGCTCCTCGAAGCGCGCGGCGAGCTGCTGGTGCATCTCCCGGAGCGCGCGCACCAGCGAGTCGATCTCCGCGATCCCCGAGTGCGGGAAGCGGGGCGGGGAGCCGGAGGCGATGGCGCGGGCGGCGCCGGACAGCTCGACCAGCGGCCTCGCCACCGCGCGCGCCGCCACGGAGGCCGCGACGAGTCCGACGAGGAGCGCGAGCAGCGCGGAGCCTGCCAGCGCCCGCTGCACCTGCTCCACGATGGCGGTAGCTCGCGACATGTCCTCGGCGATCCGGACGACACCGGGTCCACCCTCGATCGCCACGTACATCAGGTCGCGACCGACGGTCTCGCTCTCGCGCACGTCGCGGCCGACCGAGCCCGCGAGTGCGGCGCGGACTTCGGGCCGGTCGGCATGGTTCTCGATCGCGGGAAGCGGCCCGGGGCGGAAGTCGCTGTCGGCGACGACGCGGCCCGAGCGGTCGATGAGCGTGATGCGATTGCCCGTCGCGGCCGAATAGCGCCGCACGATCTCCTGCCACCCGGTCGAGTCGGCGTCGAGCGCGCTGCGAACGAGGCGTGCCTCCCGCTGCAGCACGGCAGCGACGTCGTTGGCCAGAGTGGCGCGCAGGGTCCAGCCGGCATGCCACACCAGCGTGCCGAGCGCGAGCAGCAGCACGATGAACGTCCCGGCGATGAAACGCCTGACGAACGTCACCGCGACTTCGCGCTCCTGTCGGCGGCCGAATAGCGGTAGCCGAAGCCGCGGACCGTCTCGATCATGCGCCCCTCGTCGCCCAGCTTGGTCCGGAGCCGCTGCACGTGCATGTCCACCGTGCGCGTCTGGATGTCCGGCTGCGCATCCCAGACGCTCTCGAGCAGCTGCGGGCGCGACTGCACCCGCCCCCGGCGCTCGAGCAGCGTCACCAGCAGCCGGTATTCCGTCGCGGTGAGCTGGAGATCGTCGCCGTTCAGCGTGGCGCGATGGGCGGCGCGGTCGACCGTGACCGGGCCCGCCGTCAGCAGCGAGCCACTCGCGACCGGAGGGGCCGCGATCCGCCGGAGGATCGCTCCCACGCGGAGCGTGAGCTCCGCCGGTGAGAACGGCTTGGTGAGGTAGTCGTCGGCGCCGAGCGACAGGCCGCGGATCCGGTCGACTTCCTCGCGCCGCGAGGTGAGGAGGATGACGCCGACTTCACGCGTCTCGTCCATCCGCCGGAGCTCCTGCAGCACGTCGTACCCGGACGCGCCCGGAAGCATGAGATCGAGGACCACCGCATCGGGGCGTTCCTCGCGGGCCGCGCGCAGGGCCTCGGTGCCGTTCGCGGCGGTCGAGACGCGATACCCGGCACGAGCCAGGTGGTAGGCGACCAGCCCCGTGATGTCCGGCTCGTCGTCCACGACCAGGACGCGATGGCTCATGATGTCCCCCGTGACCGGACTGCCGCCGTCCGCTCGGGTTCCTGGGTGCGTGTGTCGGTGTGCGTGCGGCTCCGCTGCGCGGCACGATCCCGCTCCGCGCGGAGCTCCGGGTCCGCGCTCATCGCCTCGAGGATGGCCGAGAGGAGACGCCCCTGCGGACCCGCCAGCCGCCGCAGGCGGTACAGCACGAACTGCGCGATCGGCGTATCCCGCACGAGCTCGGAGCGGCGCAGCACCTGGAGGTGGCGGGAGACCGTCGGCTGCGGCAGCTCGAGGAGCGCCTGGAGGTCGGACACGAACAGTGGTGCGGCCGCGAGACAGTTGAGGATCCGGAGCCGCGTGGGCTCCGCCATGGTCAGGAGAAGGTCGGAGGCATTCTCGGGGGCGCTCATATGCGCGGGAACATATATACGGCTTCGCGTATGAACGCAAGGCAGGTATATTTGGCCCCCATGTTTGCCTCGATTCTCCTGTCGGCACTGCTCGCGGCTCCGCAGGACACCGCGCACATCGTCATCGTCTCTACGACCGACGTTCACGGGCGGGTGGCGGACTGGGATTACGTCGCCGACCGTCCGTTCGGCGGCGGCCTCGTGCGCGTGGCGACGGTCGTGGACTCGCTCCGCCGGCGCCATCCCGATCAGGTCGTCCTCGTGGACGCCGGCGACCTGATCCAGGGCAATGCCTTCGCCGCCTACTTCGCCGCCGAGGCCCCGCGGGACACGAACCCCGTGATCCGCGCGATGAACCTCCTCCGCTACGACGCGGCGACGCCCGGAAACCACGAATTCAACTGGGGACTCACGACGCTGGAGGCCGCACTCCGGGCCGCGCGCTTTCCTTATGTAAGCGGAAACATCCGCGCCGAACCGCGGGGGCGCCTCATGCACCCGCCGTACACCGTCGTGCAGCGGGGCAAGGTGCGCATCGGCATCGCCGGCTTCACGACGCCCGGCGTCATGGTGTGGGACCGCGAGAACGTCCGGGGTCGCGTGCGCGTGGACCCGATCGAGCGCTCGGCGCCGGCAGTCCTGCGCGAGCTCCGGCGGCGATCCGATCTCTCGGTCGTGGTGATTCACAGCGGGATGGACGGGTCATCGTCCTACGATACCACAGGCGTCGGTCCGGAGAACGTCGCGGCGCGCCTCGCGCGGGGTGCCGCACGGCCCGACCTGGTCGTGGTCGGACACTCGCACCGGGAGATGCGCGATTCGGTGATCCGCGGCGTGCACTTCGTGCAGCCACGGAACTGGGCGCAGAGCGTTTCGGTGATGCACGTGGACCTCGTGCGGCGTGGGAGCCGGTGGGTGCCGGTCCGGTGGAAGGGTGACATCGTCGCACTCGACTCGGTGCGCCCCGACCCGCAGGTAGCGCGCGCACTCGGGGGGGCGCATGACTCGGTCCTCGCCTGGGTGCGCGAGCCTCTCGGTACGGCTGCCGCCCCGATGCTCGCGGCCCAGGCCCGCGCCGAGCCGACGCCGATCATCGGGCTGATTCACGCCGTGCAGCGCGAGCGCACCGGGGCACAGCTCTCCGCCGCCTCTGCCTTCAACATCGCCGCCGGCTTCGCCGCCGGCCCGATCCGGCTCGGTGATGTCGCCGGCATCTATCCGTACGAGAACACCCTGCGGGCCATCCGTATCACGGGGACCCAGCTCAAGGCGTTCCTCGAGCAGAGCGCGCGCTATTACCGCGTCGATGCCGGTACAGTCCGCATCAACGACAGCATGCCGGGCTACAACTTCGACATGGTCTCCGGCGCGAGCTACGAAATCGATCTCTCCCGGCCGGTCGGGAGTCGCATCGTCGGCCTTTCGGTGAACGGGCGGCCGGTGCGGCCCGCCGATTCCTTCACCATGGCCGTGAACAGCTATCGGCAGGAAGGCGGGGGCGGCTACGCGATGCTGCGCGGCGCACCGGTCGTCTACGACAAGGGCGAGAACATTCGCGACCTCATCGTGGACGAGATCCGCCGGCGCGCGCGCATCGAACCGAAAGTGTTCGCGGAATCCAACTGGCGCATCGTACCGGCGAAGCTCGCCGCGGATGTCCGGGCGCTCCAGCAGGCCGGTGAGCACGAGGCGCCACGCACGCCCCGCCGCCGCGGCCGCACGGTGCTGCGCATCCTCACCACGAACGATTTCCACGGCGCGCTGCTCCCCGGCACACCGTCATGGTCACAGGGCCGCCGCATCGGGGGCGCTGCCGCGCTGGAGGCGCTGATGGACAGCGCCGAGGCGGAGTGCGCGTGCCCGACGATCTGGCTGGACGGCGGCGACCAGATGCAGGGCACGCTCACGTCCAACCTGGCTCATGGCCGCTCGACCGTGGAGGCGTTCAACGCGATGGGCCTCGCCGCCGCGGCGATCGGCAATCACGACTTCGACTGGTCGGTGGATACCCTCCGCGCGCGGATGAAGGAAGCGCGGTACCCGTGGCTCGCCGCCAATGTCTTCGACTCGGCCAGCGGGCGGCGGCCCTCCTGGGCCAGGCCGTGGGCGGTGATCGAGGCGGACACGCTCAGGATCGGCGTCATCGGCTACATCACGACGCAGACCAAGTCGATCGTGAAGGCCGAATTCGTCCGGGGACTCGACTTCCGCGGGGTCGGCTCCATCCGCGGCGCGCTCGATTCGCTGGCGCAGGAGCGGCCGCATCTCACGGTGCTGGTGGCGCACGCGGGAGCGACCTGCGACTCCACGCGGTGCCGCGGCGAGATCCTCGACGTGGCGGCCGCGCTCGGGAAGCGGATCGATGCGGTGGTGGCCGGGCACGTCCACCTTCTCGCGGAAACCGAGGTCGGTGGCGTTCCTGTGATCCAGGCGCGGAGCAGCGGCACGGCCCTCGGCATCCTCGATCTCGTCGCGAATCCCGACGGCGGTCGCGGCTGGGAGAGCCGGGTCGAAACGGTCTACGCCGACAGCGTCACGCCGGAGGCCGGCATCGCCGCCATCGTCGAGCGGTACAGCCGGCAGTCGGATTCGCTCGCGGCGCAGGTCGTCACGACGCTCGCCAGCTCGCTCCGAAAGGACCGGTCGGGCCAGTATCCGCTCGGGAACCTGATCGCGGACGCACAGCGGAGCGTGACGCGCGCCGACATCGCGATCATGAACAACGGCGGTATCCGCGGGACCGGGCTCGCCGCCGGTCCGGTCAGGTATGCGGACCTCTTCGAGCTGCAACCGTTCGCCAACGGGATGGTGACCGTGCGGGTGCCCGGCGCGGTGGTCCTTCGGGCACTGGAGCACGCCGTGTCCGAGGGCTATCCGGAAGCCCACGTCTCCGGCGTCACGGCGCGCTACGATTCGACCCGGCCGCGCGGCTCCCGGATCGTCGATGCGCGGCTCGCAGGGGGGCAGCGTCTCGCGGCCACTCGGCTGTACACCGTGGCGCTCAATGACTTCATGGTCACCGGCGGGAGCGGGTATACCATGTTCGAGGGCGCGAGCGTACAGCGCACGGGAAAGACCGACCTCGAGGTCCTCATCGAGTATCTCACCTCGCGCAAGCGGCCGGTGACGGCATCGTTCGGTGACCGGATCGAACGGGTGCGGCGATGAACATGCTGACGGTCTTCGTGAACGAGCGGTCGCTCGCGGTCCCCGAGGGATCGGTCGTCGCGGACGCGGTGGCCGCGCTCGATCCGCTCCTGGCCGAGCGCGTCGCGGCCGGGGGTGGCTACGTGACGGATGCGCGCGGCATCGAGATCGCAGCCGATGCGGTGGTGCGCGCCGGCGCAATCCTCCGTGTCGTGACGCGCGGCCGCCCGGGCACCGATGCTGACGGCTGAGCTGCTTCGCCGCCTTCCCAAGGCGGAGCTGCACGTGCACCTCGACGGCTCACTCCGTCCGGCGACGATGATCGACCTCGCACGCCGTGCCGGAATCCCGCTGCCCGCGCCGACGCCCGATGCGCTCGCCCGCCACATGCTGGTGAACGACGCCCGAAACCTCGAGGACTACCTCGCCCGGTTCGAGCTCACGATCGCGCTCCTCCAGACGCCCGAAGCCATCGAGCGGGTGGCCTGGGAGATGTGCGAGGATGCGGCGGCGGACGGCGTCCGGTACCTCGAAGTGCGCTACTGTCCGCATCTGAGTTGCCGCACGGGCCTGTCGCTCGACGAGGTCGTCGCCGCGGAGCTGCGCGGGCTGGCGCGGGGAGAGGCCGACTTCGGGATCGTCGCCCGCGCGATCAACTGCTCGCTCCGGCACTTCGATCCGGCGGTGTCGGTGGCGATCGCGCGCCATTCGGTGGCCTTCCATGGCCGCGGCGTCGTGGGCTTCGATCTGGCGGGCGGCGAGGCGTCGCATCCCGCGGGGCCGCATGCGCCCGCCTTCGAGATCGCGGCGCGCGGCGGGCTCCGCCTCACGGTGCACGCGGGCGAGGCGGCGGGAGCGGATTCGGTGGCGGCGGCGGTGCACGAATGCCGCGCCGAGCGCATCGGGCACGGCACGCGCCTCTACGAGAATCCCGCCCTCCGCGACTACATTCGGGATCGCCGGATCCTTCTCGAAGCGAACATCACGAGCAACGTGCAGACCCGCGCCGTCCCGGCCGCGGCGGCGCACCCCGTGCGCCGTTATTTCGACGAAGGACTCAACGTCACCCTATCCACCGACAACTGGCTGATGAGCGGCGTCACGCTCAGCGGCGAGTACTGGCTGGCCCACACCGCGCTGCGGTTCACGCGCGAGGAGATCGAGCGGATGATCCTGAACGGGTTCGAGGGCGCCTTCCTCCCGTGGCCGGAGCGTCAGGCGCTCGTGTCGGCGGTGCGGGACGAACTGGCAGACCTGCGATGAGCGCCTTGCTCCTCCTTCAGGCGGTAGCCGATACCGTGGTGCCGATCGCGGACACCGTGCAGACCGCCGCCGAGCGGCTCGCGGCGGCGCAGGCGGGACTCGACACGCCGTTCGCTGCGCGGCTCGTCGGCGTGCTCGGGGTGGCGACGATGATCGCCATCGCCGTCGCGCTGAGCTACGACCGGAAGCGCATCGACTGGCGGCTCGTCGGCACCGGGCTCGCGCTGCAGGCGCTCTTCGGGGTCATCGTGCTCAAGACCGCACCCGGGCGGGCCTTCTTCGATGCGGTGGGGCGGGCCATCACCGGCCTCCTCGGATTCCAGGAGCAGGGCGCGCGATTCGTCTTCGGCAACCTGGTGCAGTCGAACGTGCCGGTCGGGCTGCCCGGTGCGAACGGCGCGCTCGACACCACCGCAGGGTACATCGCCAACACCGGGGCGTACTTCGCGTTCAACGTGCTCCCGACGATCATCTTCTTTTCGGCGCTGATGTCGGTGCTGTACTACCTGAACGTCATGCAGACGATCGTGAAGGGAATCGCCTGGGTCATGCAGAAGACGCTCCGGACCTCGGGAGCCGAAACGCTCTCGGCGTCGGGCAACATCTTTCTCGGGCAGACCGAGGCGCCGCTCCTCATCAAGCCGTTCGTCAAGACCTTCACGCCGTCCGAACTCAACACCGTGATGGTCGGCGGGTTCGCGACGGTGGCGGGCGGAGTGCTCGCGGCCTACGTCGGGATGCTGTCGGGCTACTTTCCCGGCATCGCCAGCCACCTCCTCGCGGCAAGCGTGATGAACGCACCCGCCGGCCTCTACCTCTCCAAGATCATCCGGCCCGAGACCGGCGATCCGGTCACCCGCGGCTCCCTCAAGCTCGAGGTCGAGAAGACCGACTCCAACGTCATCGAGGCGGCCGCCGGCGGCGCGGCGCAGGGCGTGCAGCTCGCGATCAACGTCGCGGCGATGCTCATGGCGTTCGTGGCGCTCGTCGCGCTGCTCAACTATCTGCTCGGCGCGGCAGGCGGCATCGTCGGCATCGACGGCCTCAGCCTCCAGGG
>JAICNA010000191.1 GCA_025928955.1 Gemmatimonadales bacterium
CTACGGCGACGACCCGCGCGCGGCGGCATTCGGCGAGAAGCTCTTCTTCGACGAGCGCCTGAGCAGTAACGGCAAGGTGTCGTGCGGCTCGTGCCACCTGCCCGGAAAGCACTTCCAGGACGGCGTTGCGCTCGCCCGGGGCGTCGGCACCACGACGCGGCGGACGATGCCGATCGCCGGTACGGCGCACGGCAAGTGGATGTTCTGGGACGGCCGCAGGGACAGCCAGTGGTCGCAGGCGCTCGGCCCGCTCGAGAGCCCGGTCGAGCACGGCGGAGACAGGACGCAGTACGCTCAGCTCGTGGCGTCGGCGTACCGGTCGGAGTACGAGAGCGTCTTTGGCTCGCTTCCCGATCTCGCCGCGCTCCCGGCGCACGCCGGTCCGAACGCCGCGCCGGAGCATCGCGCCGCCTGGGACGGGCTCTCCGACGCGCGCCGGGACGACATCAACCGCGTCTTCGCCAACATCGGCAAGGCGATCGCCGCCTTCGAGCGGCGCATCGGGCCCGAGGTCACCCGCTTCGACCGGTACGTGGACGCGCTGGCCGAAGGGAATGCGCCTAGGGCCGGCGGTGAGCTCACCGACGAGGAAATCGCGGGCCTCCGCCTCTTCATCGGCAAGGCGAGCTGCACCAACTGCCACAACGGCCCGCTCCTCGCCGACGACCACTTCCACAACACCGGCGTGCCGGCCGTCGCCTCGCTCCCGGAGGACCTCGGCCGAGCCGCCGGCGCGAAGGCCGTGCTCGCCGACGAGTTCAACTGTCTGGGCCGCTACAGCGATGCGCGCCCGGAGGAGTGCGGCGAGCTCCAGTTCATGACGACCGAAGGCGAGGAGCTCGTCCGCGCCTTCAAGACGCCGTCGCTCCGGAACGTGGCGGCGCGCGCGCCCTACATGCATGCGGGCCAGGTCGCGACGCTCGAGGACGTCGTGCGCCACTACAGCACGGCGCCGGACGCCCCCGCCGGGCACAGTGAGCTCGCGAAGCTGAACCTCACGCCGTCTGAACAGTCGCAGCTCGTCGCCTTCCTGCGCGCGCTGAGCACGCCGGCCACCGACGACTGATCACACAACTCACTGGGAGATAAGGATGCTGGACGCTGCGGACTTCATGGCGGGACTGGTCAGGGGCGCCGTGCTCGGCGGGCTGGTGACGCTCGGCGCCTACAGGGCGGGACGCCATGCGGGGTCGGTGCTGGCGGGAGTGCTCATCTTCGCCGCGTTCGGCTACATCGTCTTCGTCCATGACGCGGGGGAGTCGGCCGCGTGGATGGCGCTCGAGCTGCTCGGCCTCGTGATCTACGGCTCGATGGCGATTCGCGGGGTGTTCGGCTCGCCCTGGTGGCTCGTGGCGGGATGGACGCTGCACCCGGTGTGGGACGGCGTCCTGCACTACTACGGCCCGGGCGGCGCCTTCGCGCCGACCTGGTGGACCGTGCCCTGCATCAGCTGGGACCTGCTGACGGCGGCATACATCGCGTGGCGCATCCTGCGCGGCACGCACCCCGTGAGGGTGGCAGCGCGCACCCAGCTGGCGTCCGCCTAGCGCGGATGTCCCGTCACGGGCGGCCGCCGGAGGCGCTCTTCCGCTTCGACATCGCCGCGCCGAGGCCCGCACCGAGCGCCACGCCGAACGCCGCCCCGAGCGCAAAGTTGCCGAGCGCGAAGCCGAGTCCCGCGCCGAGCGCAAGTCCGATACTGACCCAGACCACCATCGTCCTGCCCTCGTGCACGTGCTTCGACGCCATGAATCCTCGCAGCGGTGATGGGTTAGCCTCGATCGCCGCGTGGATCATAGTCATGTCCGTCGATAGCCGCCGGGAGTGCGAGAGCGCTAGAACTGGAAGTAGATGAACGGACTCGGCTCCGCGAACCGGAGCACGCAGAGCACGAGCAGTGCCGCGAGCGCCGCAGCGGCGAGGCGGGTCCGCGGGAAGCGGAGCTCCCAGGTGTTGGGCGCGGCGAAGACGAGCACGGCGGCGAGGAGCGCGGTGATGGCCGCCTCGCCGCTCACCATCGAGAGGTAGCCTCCTTCGCCGGCGCGCATCCCGGACATCGTCCCGAGGAGCGCGAACGCCTCGCCGGGCGATGCCGAGCGGAAGAGCACCCACCCGATCATGACGGCGAGCACCGTCGCGGCCGTCGCGAGGACGCGCGACGAGGGAACGAGGCCGCGGCGCGAGAGCGCGGCGTGGCCCGCGAGCAGTCCGCCGTGATAGAGCCCCCAGAGCGCGAAGGTCCACCCTGCCCCGTGCCAGAGCCCGCCGAGCAGCATCGTCAGGATCAGGTTCCGCGTAACGAGCAGCGCGCTGCCGCGCGACCCGCCGAGCGGGATGAAGAGATAGTCCCTGATCCAGAACGAGAGCGACATGTGCCATCGCCGCCAGAACTCGCCGATGTTCGCGGACTTGTACGGCGAATCGAAGTTCTGCGGGAAGCGGAAGCCGAGGAGGAGTGCCAGGCCCACGGCCATGTCGCTGTAGCCGGAGAAGTCGAAGTAGATCTGCACCGTGTAGCCGGCCGCCGCGATCCACGCTTCCGCCGTGTCGAGCGCCGGGGCGCTCGCCCAGAGCGGATCCACCAGCCCGCGCGCCACCACGTCGGCGATGAGCACCTTCTTCGCCATCCCGAGCCCGAACATCCAGAGGCCCACGACCCACTCGTCGGCGCGCGGCTTCGGCGCGAGCCGCTCGAACTGGTCCGCCATGTCCGCATAGCGCACGATCGGTCCCGCGACGAGATGCGGGAACATCGCGACGAAGGTCGAGAACTCGAGGAAGCTTCGCGCGGGCTCGAGCCGGCGGCGGTAGATGTCGATCGTGTAGCTGATCGAGTTGAAGGTGTAGAACGAGATGCCGACGGGCAGGATGAGGCCGAGGAGCGGCCACGACGGATCGAAGCCGAGCATGCGGCCGACACCGTCGAGCGACGTCACGAAGAAGTCGTAGTACTTGAAGACGGCGAGGAGGCCGAGGTTGAACGCGAGGAGGAGGACGAGCACCGTCTTCCGCCGCGCCTCGGATCTCGCATCCGCAATGAGCCGGCCCGCGAAGTAGTCCGCGGACGTCGAGACGATCATCAGCGGAACGAAGCGGAGGTCCCACCAGGCGTAGAAGAAGTAGCTCGCGGCGGTGAGGAAGCCGAGGCGGAGCCGCGGAGTCGGCAGCGCCCACCAGCCGAGGAGCACGAGCGGCAGGAAGGCGAGGACGAAGCCGTAGCTGTTAAACAGCACAGCCCGCGCCCTCGGTGCCGCGGTACACCCAGGTGAGCAGCCGGTCTCCGTTCTCCGGCATCATGTGCACGGCGTCGTAATAGAGGCCGGGGTCGTTCGGATACCCGGCCCCCTCCGACGTCTCCACGAACCGGAGCAGGCCCCGCCGCTCGGCGTCGCGCAGGACAGCTTCCATGTCGGCAGTGAGCGACGGGAGCGATTCAGCCGCGCGATTGCCCTCGAGATCCGGGTGCACCGGCGGGATGAAGGCGGTGACGGCGACGCCGGCGCGCCGGGCTTCCTGCAGCAGTTCCTCGAGCAGCTCCAGCCGCTCGGCGGAGAGCCGCAGGCCCGGGCGGTAGCGACGGCTCACCGAAACCACCGACTCGCTGACGCGCACCGGCTGGATGAACTCGCCGGCGGCTATCTCGGCATCCCACTTCGGGTGCGTCTGCCAGCCGTCGCTTGCGATCGCCTCCTGCGGCAACTCGGCGGCCGGCAGCAGGTGGCGCCGGAGCGAGCGGAACGACGCGGCGACGCTTTCGAGCGAGAAGAGATCCGCGGCTCGCGATGCCTGCGGGCCCGTGCCCGCGCGCGGGGCATACGCGCCGAGGATGCGCGAGGTCTCGAGAGCGCGGCCAGCGCCGGGCTCGCCGGTGAACGCCTCCGGATCGGCGCCGAGCAGGATCTCGCGCACCGCGAAGCCGGGATCCGATCGGAGGAACCGGAAGATGGCGAGGTAGTCCTCGGCGACACCGGCATTGACACCGAAATTGAACGCCGGCGCCTCGGCGAGCGACGCGATGCACGCAGGCCGGAGCGTCTTGACCCGGGACGAGCCGAGCACCACCACCTGAGGCCGAGCCGTGCCATCGCGATAGAGGGACGCCTTGTAGTCCCGGTCCGCGCTGACGACGGGAGGCAGCACCGCGGTCCCGAACGCCGCCGTCGGGTCCGTGATCCAGACGAGCCCCGCGAGAAGCGCCGCCAGTCCCGCGAAGGTCGCGACGAAGGTCGCGAGGAACGCCCGGTCTCCCGGGGCGCTTTCGACGGTGCGGTGGCGGTGGACGGAATCGGCGGACATGCGGGGCAAAAGAGCAATGCATATGCCCCTCGACTTCGCATCGAGCCCATTGACCGGGACACCTGCCCGCGCTGATCGGTTCTCCGGTCTAACGTGTTGGCTGAGCTTGAGTTACACAGCAGGGTGGGCGCTCCCAGGCCCGCCGATCCACCGGTGGGTCAGCGGCTCCCTGCCGCCGGCCCGGCCTGATCCGCCGCCGCACGCCCGCGGAAATCGTGGAAACGGCAATGCCCCATCGGGGGCGATGGGGCATGTTCCGGGAGAGGCGCCGACCGGAGTCGAACCGGTGATGGAGGTTTTGCAGACCTCTGCCTTACCACTTGGCTACGGCGCCGAAACAGGTCGTTGAAGATAGCCGTCACCAGCACTTGGGGGAACGAGCCCCGGGGCTCGTTTCGCTATTGCGGCCAGGTCGTCCGAAACTGGATCGACTGCATCCGCGTGATGCACGTCGTGTCCGGCTGCTTCTCAGGATCGTTCAGAAACCGTGCGATGATCTCCGCCCGACACGCACCGGGCCGCCCTCCGTGCGTCTCGCCGGGCAATTCGACGACATGGGACCGCGACAGAGTCGAAGCGATGCGGCGGCCGAACTCGATCGGTGTCCTCGGGTCGAATTCGCCGGTAACGACCAGCGTCCGAATGTCACTGGCTACCGGCGCGCGTTCTGCAGGGGTCGCAGAACGGGTCTGCCAGATCGGACATTCCTGCAGGTTGTCGCGCAGACTTCGCATCGGCCGCCAGACCACCTGGCCCACGCTGTCCAGGCGGGC
>JAICNA010000185.1 GCA_025928955.1 Gemmatimonadales bacterium
GGCGCCGAGCGGGATCACGAAGCCGGCGATCTGCTTCGGCACGCCGAAGTTGCGCTGCGCCACTTCCATGTTGGTGGGGATCGTCGCGTTGGAGCTGGACGTGGAGAACGCCGTGATCATCACGGCGCGGGCCCGCTTGAGGAAGGTGATCGGGTTGATGCCGGCCAGGACGCGCGCGAGGGTCGGCAGGATCACGAACTGGTGGAAGGCCAGCGCGGCGAGCACCATGACCACATACAAGGCGAGCGACTGCAGCACTTCGAAGCCGAACTTCGCCGTGACCGAGAAGATCAGCCCGAAGACCCCGAACGGCGCGATGTGCATGGCGAGGTCGATCACCACCATGATCGCGTCGCCGATTCCCTCCAGCACCCGCATGACCGGCGCGGCCCGCTCGGCGGCGATTCGCGTGAGCGCAATGCCGAAGACGAGCGCCGTGAAGATCACGGCCAGCATGTCTCCCCGTGCCGCGGCATCGATCGGGTTGCGCGGAATGATGTTGACGAACGTATTGACGCCGAATCCGCTGCTTTCCGCGAGGGCCGTCTTCTCCGAGGCCTCATCGGCATACTCGGCCAGCAGCGCCGTGCGGGTGTCGACGTCGAGCGACTCCCCGGGCCGGACCACGTTCACGAGCGTCAGGCCGAGAATGGCGGCGAGCGCCGTGGTCGCGAGGAAGAACCCGAGCGTCTTGCCGCCGATGCGACCCACCTTGCCGAGATCCCCGAGCGAGGCGACGCCGAGGCTGATCGAGCAGAAGATGAGCGGCACCACGATCATGAAGAGCAGGCGGAGGAACACCTGCCCGATCGGGTAGGCGATGTTGTCCACGATCCAGAGGAGCGTCGGGTGATCGTGGTAGAGCAGGTTCGCCGTCACGCCGGCGGCAGCGCCGAGAAAGAGCCCGAGCAGGATTTTGGTATGCAGCGGGATACCGCGCCGAGGCGTGTCAGCGTGCATCGGGATGGAGCTCCGGGAAGGGGTCTGGGAGGTAACCTCGGAATGTAAGCCGGGCAGGCTCGTGCGGAAGTCCGGCATTCGTCGCGCGGCATGGACCGTGCACCCCGGGGACGGGTTGCTCGTCCCCCCTCGTGATCCCCCGAATCAGCACTCATGGAGGCACCTCTTGGTGGAGCTCCATCGCCTGCGCCCGACCCTGACCCGGCACCTTGGTGCAGGGATCGTTGCGATTGCCGGCCTGGCCGGCTGCGGCGGCGACATCGTCCCGCCCGAGCCTGTACCCCACGTGCGCATCAGCGGCGGTAACGGACAGACCGGCGTCGCGCTCGATACGCTCGCCCTTCCGCTCGAGATCACGGTCGTGGATGATGCGGGCGATCCGGTCTTCGGGCGCACCGTCACGTGGTCCGCGGGCGCGGGCGGCGGGCGACTCCTCCCTGTCGCCCCAACCACCGACGCTGCGGGGAAGGCGCGTGCACTGTGGATTCTCGGTCTCGACTCGGGCGGGCACAACGCATCGGCTGCCGTCGCTGGAGAAGATGAGGCAGTCGAGTTCACTGCGACCGCGAGCGCCGTCGAAGGGCTGAAGGCCATCGCGCTGATGCACGGCAGCACGAGCACCGCGCAACAGCCGCACATGTGCGCGCTTGCCGCGGACAGCCTTGCGTGGTGCTGGGGCGGCAACGCCGCCGGCACCTTGGGCAACGGGACGACGACCGCTTCGTCGGTGCCGGTTCAGGTGCTGGGAGGCCACACGTTCGCCAGCATCTATGGCGAAGGCTTCAACACCTGTGGGCTTCGCGCGGCGGGCGAGCTCTGGTGCTGGGGGCGGAATGCTGCGCGCAGCCCGGTTTTCGGCAATGGGCCGACGGATGAGCCGAGTTCGAGCCCGGTCCGCGCGGCGGGAGGGTTTCGCTTCCGCGATTTCGACCTCGAAGCCAGCTTCGCATGCGGCATCACGACCGAAAGCCGCGCTTACTGCTGGGGTGACGGCGATGGAGCCTCCGGCACCGCCGGCACCGGCGACTTCTCCCGGCCATCGGAGATCGTTGGCGACCGCAGCTGGCTCGAGATCGCCGTGAGCGACGATGGGCGGTGCGCCGTCGCGGAAGACCACGGCGTCTATTGCTGGTTCGATCCGGACTTCGACCGCTGGCAATTCATCGGCGTGCCGGAGGAGGCGGGGCCCGATGATACGCCGCTTCCTGTCGGGATCGTGGGCACGCTCGAGGGCATCTCGCTGGGAGAATTCGGGGCCTGCGGCATCTCGCTGGACGGTGCCGGTACCGCTGTATGCTGGGGTTTCGGCGCGGCGCCCGATCCTCCCGGGCCCGCTTCTCACCGGCTCGGCTCGTCGGTGCGGAAGATCGTTTCCGACGGCTTCGCGCGTGCGGCTCTCGACGCGCAGGGTCAGCTTTGGGTCTGGAACAGCGGAGGCTGCTGCAATCTGGAAGCCGGCCGGGGATCTCCCCTCCTGCTCTTTCCGGGGGTCGAGTGGAGCGACTTGTCTCTCGCCACCGGCCTGCACGTCATATCCGCACGCGACAGCATCGCCTTCTCGCTCGGCCCGATCCCGGAAGTGGTGAGCGAGGCGTCGTTCGAGCTGGTACCGGTTCCGCTTCCGTAGCGCTCCGACCGTCCTCGAGGCCCGAATGTCATACGCGCGCGCAATCTCGTCCGCTCTCACCCTCGCTCTCCTTGCCGCCTGCAGCGACAGCGTTGCGCCGAAGGCGCCCGTGCAGCACCTGATCGCGGTGGACGGCGGCGGCCAGTCGGGCTCAACACTCGATACGCTGCCCGAGTGGCTCGTGGTACGAGTGATCGGTGACGGTGGTGAGCCGCTGCCCGGCGTAATGGTCACCTGGTCGAGCGAGGACGAAACCGGCCGGATCATACCGGTCGAGCCCGTGACGAATCGCGACGGGATCGCCCGCGCCATCGCCGTGCTCGGCTTCTCGGACGGCGCACAGCGAATCCAGGCACGCGCGGAACCCTTCGAGGACGTCGCGACGTTCGAGCTTACCGCGGTGCGTGGGCCGGTCCTCAAGGCGGTCTCGCTTATGAACGCCTCGGCGTCCGGCCACATGTGCGCCCTCGACGCCGAAGGGCGCGCATGGTGCTGGGGACAGAACTATGCAGGGCAGCTTGGCGATGGAACGACGGATCCGAGCGACATCGCCCGGCCCGTGCTCACTTCGCAGCGATTCAGGACCATAGCCGGCTCATTCGCCACCACCTGCGCCATTGCGCTCGACCAGTCGCTCTGGTGCTGGGGATCCAATGGCGGTTTCGACGCAGGGCTCTTCGGCAATGGGACCACGGAACCGAGCGTGACGCCAGTCCCGGCTGCGACGGGGCTTTCCGTCGTCGATATCGACATGGATGGCCCGACGGCCTGTGCGGTGACGACGGCCGGCGAGGCGTGGTGCTGGGGCCGCATCATCACCCCCGGCGGAAACATCGACTCGCCGTTGCCGGTGAAGGTCGAGTCTGCCGACCGGTGGCGTGATATCTCGGTGAGCGGCTCGGACCGGGTGTGCGCGGTGTCGCTGGAGTACGTGGTGCACTGCTGGGCAACGGAGCTTGGGACGGCGGAGCGCGCGGGCCTCCAGGGCGAAGCGCTGTCGCCTCGGCCGGTGCCAGGCATCCCGCCGGCCGTCGAGGTCACGGTGGGATGGTGGAACCAATGCGCACGCCTTGCGAGCGGATCGAGCGTGGTTTGCTGGGGATCCTTCCTCAATGGCACGCCATCGACCGCGCCGATTCAGTATCCACGCCTCGAGCGAAGCGGGTTCGCTCGCGTTACAGATCGCGCGGAAACGGTCTTGGCCCTCGGGACCGATGGCGGGCTCCATATCTGGGGCTACAAGCCTCACTGCTGCGACGGGTTCATCAGCGTCACGCCTTCCCCTCTGGCGCCGAGCCACTCTTGGCTCGACTTCGCCGTGGGAACCGGAGCCTACGGCATCCTCGCCTCCGACAGCACGGTGCACTACTGGTATCCATTCCCCGATGGCCCGCCGAGCCGCGTCGCTCCGCAACCGGTCCGGGTACAGGAATAGGAGCGGCGCCGGCCGCCTACGCTTCAAGGGCCGCTGCGATGATCGCGGGAAGTTCGCCGGGGTCGAGTCCGCGCTCCTCGGTGGAGAGCCCCGACAGAAACGCGGCGCGACCGATGACCTCGGACGGCGGGAGTCCCGTCGCTCGCAGCTCGCGGATCCCCGTATCTCCACTCGACTTGCTGAGCTTCTCTCCGCCCGGCCTCCGGATGAGCGCATGATGCAGGAACTGCGGCGGCATTGACCGCCCGAGCATCCGCGCCAATCTGATCTGCCGCCCTGCCGACTCGAGCAGATCCTCCCCGCGCACCACCAGATCCACTCCGTGCCGCATGTCGTCCACCGTCACCGCGAACTGGTACGTCCAGTTGCCGAGCCGGTCGCGGGCCAGGACGTCCCCGCATTGATCGGCGGGTGACTGCCGCTGCTCGCCAAGGCGAAGGTCGCGGAACGTCTCGTCACCCGGCTCCATCACGACACGCCATCCCCGTCCCGGCCCCGGTTCGAGCGCCCTGATGCGGCAAATGCCGGGATACCGCATCTCCTCGTTGAAGCGATCAGGAACCGTCACCGCGATGTCCTTCCGCGAACATTCGCACACATACGCGAGGCCCGCGTCACGCAGCTGCGCCAGTGCCCTCTCGTAGTGCGCCGTGCTGTCGCTCTGGCGGAATTCCGAAGGCCCCGCGCGGAACGCATCGGTGCTCGCGATGTCCGGTTCGAAGCCGAGCCAGTCGAGGTCCTCGAGGATCGCGGCCTCGTATTCCGGCCGGCAGCGCGTGCGGTCGTGGTCTTCCATCCGGAGCAGCACCCTGCCACCGAGTGCGCGCGCCGCACCCCAGGTCCAGATGGCGTTCACGACGTGGCCGAGGTGGAGATAGCCCGTCGGGCTCGGCGCGAAGCGCGTGAGCGACGCCTGCGGCAGCATGGGGCTCATCCTTCCTCGAGGGCGAGCCCGCGCTCGTACGCCGCCGTGAGATCGTGCCGGCTCACGATCCCCACGAGGCGTGAGCGGTTCCGCGTGGAAACGACCGGCAGGTACTCGACGTCCCGGCTCCCCAGTCGCGCGAGCGCCGTAAGCAGCGAATCATCCGGCGTCACCGGCTCGATGCTCCGGCTCGCGAGATCCGCGGCATACGCCGGTCGTTCCTCGATGGGTTTCTCCCCCGCTTCGCGAATCGCCGCGAGCGGCAGCATCCCGACCAGCTGCCCCGCCCCGTCCACGACCGGGAACTCGGTCTGGCGGCTCTGTCGTGTCTGTTCGAGCACGGCGGCGATCGCGGCGTCGGCCGAAAGCGTCGTCGGCGAGCGATTCACGCAGTCCCCCACCGTGAGGCGCGCGAGCACGACCGCATCCGCGCCGCCCGTGAGCACGACACCCCGCCGCGCCAGCC
>JAICNA010000023.1 GCA_025928955.1 Gemmatimonadales bacterium
ACCGAATTCTGGCCGCGCGACCCCGGCAGGCACTTCGCGATCGGGCACGGCGACACGCTGGAACTCTACGTCGCCGGCGCAGCGACCTGGCACGCCGCCAGGGCCGCGGCCCGGGCGCATGCGACCGCCCTCCATGCAGCGCTCAGCCAACGGGAGTCGGCCTCGCGCCCAGGGCGCGTCCTCACGCCACTCCCGCCCTGGATGTTCATGCTGGTGTTCGCAGGGTCGGCTGGCTGGCTCTGGTGGGACCGGCGCCGATGCATCGAGGGGGGAAAGGAGGGGAGAACGGGCGTCGGGTGACGCCCGTCCTCAGGCGAGATCATTAGAAGAGAGAGAGGGGTTGGGAAAGGGGACCACAACAGGCGGTGCGTCAGTCAGCTCATCCGACCGTTTGGCTGGGAGCCTCGGGTTTGATCCGGACGTCTCGCACACCACCGACCGTCCGCTCCGCCTGCCATGGTGAAGATCATCCCGCTCGTAGGGGGCCGCTGTGCGGTGCGTCACAGGCTGCTAACGGGACGCGCGACGCATTCTCGTCGCCGCGGCTTTCTTTGCGCTGCGGGATCTCGCCGCCTTCGGACGCGCGGCGGAGGCGGCGCCACCTTTCCGCCCACCTTTCTTCGCCGGTGCCTTGTTCACCTTCTTCCCTCGGCCAGAGCCGCTCTTCTTCCCGCCACCGGTCATCTTGTTGACGGTGGCCCACGCACGCCGCTCGGCTTCCTCCTCCGAAACGCCGCGCGCTTCGTACCCCGCTTCGATCTTTCGTGCCTGGCGCTTCTGCTTGTCCGTGTAGGCCGACTTGTCTCCCTGTGGCATCGGTCGCTTCCTCCGCTCGGTCGGTCACGAGCGAAGTTTCCGCGCGCGCGGCGGCGTCGCCGTGCCGAGGCTCACACCACGCCGGCCGGTAGCGGGACTCTCCGTTCGAGCTCGAGCAGGTGTGGAATCGCCGGCCGGATGGTGAGGGCACGCGCGCGCGTCTCCCGCTCGAGGCGCGCGAGATCGAAGTACCAGCCTCGATCCTCCAGCGCGGCCGCGCGGCCCATGAGCCGTTTCGACGCGGCGGCGAGCGAAAGCCCGGGCGGAAGCCCGAGTGGCCCGCCACCGCCGGCAAAGACGAAATCGAGCTGCCAGATGTCGAACTCTACCGGCTCCGCACCCAGGGAGAAGCGCGCATCCACGAAGATCAGCACGTCGTCCGCCGCGCGGGCGACGCGGGCAAGCTCCGCGAGGGGCGCCACCGCGCCCGAGGCCGGCTCGACATGCGCCAGCGCCACGGCATCGACGCCCGGTCCTTCGAGGAAGCGCGAGAGGTGGTGCGGCTGAAGGGTCTCGCCCGGCCGGACGAACGCACGCACCACTTCCTTCCCGCACGCCTCCGCCACGCGCGCGAACGCTTCGCCCTCCGCCCCGCCCACGACAGCGAGCATCCGTTCGTGTACACCGTTCCGCACAGCCGCCTCCATCATGCCCGAGGCGGCGGCGTCGGTGAGCAGGACGGGCCGGGTGGTTCGGAAGAGGTGGCGCAGCGGACGCTCGAGCCTCGCGAGCAGATCTGCCTCGGAAGGTGCGCTCGAGCGTGCGGTCACGGCGCGACGCCGCCGGCAAGCACGTCGGCCGCGCTCACGACATTCACGCCGGAGGCACGCCACCCTTCGACCAGCGAGCGGCCGGCCGCGGCATCGATGGCTCGCGTGGCGTCTGCGACGAGCCAGAGGGAGCGCGCGGGGCGTCGCTGCAGGAGGCCATCGAGCGCGTACCGGTCGCAGACATCGAGCGCGACGCCGTAGAGCACGATCCGCTCGGGCGCGAGCACCTCGAGAAGGACGTCGACGTTCTCGTTCGTGAAGACGTCGAACCAGTGCTTGAGGAGGAGGAAGTCTCCCCGGTGGCGGCGGATCCGCTCGCGGAGCGACGCGGGCGCGCGTTCCGGCTCGATCACGAGCGGATCCTGCAGCGCCGTCTCGGCGATCTTCGCCTGCCCCGGCGTGCCGCGCATGCAGTGCGGCGGGAACGTCTCGCGGAAGTCCGGCGAGTCGCTCAGCTCGCGATGCCCGGGCACGTGGTCGTCCGCGCTGGCGACGATCGGGATGCGGTTCGCGTGCGCGTAGTCCGTGAGCGCGCCGACCGTCTCGATGATCTCCTCGCTCCCAGGGACGTACAACCGGCCGTTCGCGCGCATGAAATCGTGCTGCGTGTCGACGTCCCAGAAGATCAGCGGCGTGCCCATTACGGCGTCGGGCCCGAGAGCTCGCTCCAGAGGAACGTCCAGGCGATGGCCGCCATGTGCGCGGCCTGCGCGTTCGTCGCCGAGCCGCCGTGCCCGCCCTCGATGTTCTCGTAGTAGCGGACGTTCTTCCCCGCATCGATCATGCGGGCCGCCATCTTGCGCGCATGGCCCGGATGGACCCGGTCATCGCGCGTGGACGTCATGAACAGCGTCGGCGGATAGGTCGCGTCGGCACGGAAGAGGTGATAGGGCGAATACGTGCGGATGAACTCCCATTGCGCGGGGTCGTCCGGGTCGCCGTATTCGGCCATCCACGAGGCTCCGGCGAGGAGCTTGTGGTAGCGCTGCATGTCGAGCAGCGGCACCTGCACCACCACGGCGCCGAAGAGCTCCGGATACTGCGTCAGCATGTTGCCGACGAGCAGCCCGCCGTTACTGCCGCCCTCGATGCCGAGCCGCGCGGGCGAAGTGATCTTCCGCGCCACGAGGTCCTTCGCGACCGCCGCGAAGTCCTCGTAGGCCCGGAGCCGGTTGGCCTTGAGCGCGGCCTGATGCCACCGGGGGCCGTACTCTCCGCCGCCGCGAATGTTGGCGACCGCGTAGACACCGCCCCGCTCGATCCATCCGGCGCCGACGGTGCCCGAGTAGTACGGCATCAGGGAGATCTCGAACCCGCCGTACCCGTAGAGGAGCGTCGGCGCGGTTCCGTCGAACGGCAGGTCCTTCGGTCGCACCACGAAGTACGGGACACGCGTTCCGTCGCTGCTCGTCGCGAAATGCTGCTCGATGACGTGATTCCCGGCCTCGAAGAACTGCGGCATCGATTTGAGCTTTTCCGGCGGGGCTCCGGGCGTCACGAGCGACAGCGTGGTCGGCGAGAGGTAGTCGGTGACATAGAGCCAGAGGTCGTCGCTTTCGTCGCGGTCCACCGCGGCGACGCCGACGGTGCCGAGCGGCGGCGCGCCCGGGAACGGAGCCCGATCCCAGCCCTGCGCGCCCGGGGTGAGCACGGACAGCCGGTTCTTGACGTCCTCGAGCACGTTGAGGATGAGCCGCGACTTCGTCCACGTGTACCCGGCCAGCGACGTCGTGGGGCTCGGCGCGAAGACGACCGTGAACTCGCGCCGGCCCGCCATGAAGTCGTCGAACCGCGCGGCGAGCAGTGTCCCCGCCTCCCACGTGCCGCCGCCGGCCGTGTAGGGCTCGCGCAGCTCGAGGAGGAGCCAATCGCGGAACACGCTCTTGTTCGCCGAATTCGGGGCGTCGACCCGCACGAGCTTCCCGTCCGCGGCCCTGAAGTAGAGCTCGTCGTTGTAGAATGCGATCGTGCGGCTCACGAAATCCCGCTCGAAGCCGGGCGTATCGTGATGGTAGGCGGAGATGTACATGTCTTCGGCGGTGCCCTCGTAGACCACCCTCGCCTCCGACATCGGCGTGCCGCGCCGCCATTCCTTCACGATCCGCGGATAGCCGGACTCGGTCAGGGTCCCGGGGCCGAAGTCGGTGAAGACGTATACCCGGTTCCTGTCGATCCACCCGAGCGCGCCCTTCGATTCGGGGCGGTAGAATCCGCCCTCGACCCAGCGTTTCGCCTTCAGGTCGAACTCCCGCGTGACATCCGCATCAGCGCCGCCGCGCGAGAGGGAGACGAGGCAGCGCTCGTACGCCGGCCGCAGGCAATCGGCGCCGTGCCATACCCAGTTCTCCTTCTCCTCCCGATTCAGCGCGTCGAGGTCGATCACCGTCTCCCACTCGGGCTCCGCCTTCCGATACTCCTCGAGCGTGGTGCGCCGCCAGATGCCCCGCTCGTGCTCGGCGTCCTGCCAGAAGTTGTAGTAGTACGGCCCGATCTTCGAGACGTCGGGAATGTTGGCGTCCGAGTCGAGAATCGCGCGGATGCGGGACTCGAGCGCGGAAAAGCCGGGTGCGGCGCCGAGCGCGGCTTCGGTACGGGCGTTCTGGGCGCGCACCCAGTCGAGGGCGCTGTCCCCCTGCACGTCTTCCAGCCAGAGATACGGATCGTTCACGACGGTCCCTTGTGCGCGGAGCGCGCCGGCGGCGCCCGCAAGGAGAGAGAGCGGCAGCAGCGCCGCGCGCGAAAGGCGAATGGTCATCGGACCAGCTCCAGCCTGGGATTCGGCCGATACTCGCGTCCCACCTTGGCAACGGGACGGTCGTCGGTGCGGACCACGTCTGCGGTAAAATCGAACCGGCCCTGGAAGAGCGACGAGCCGACGCCGTAGGCGTCCACCGGCACGCCCTCCCGCTCGAACATCTCGATCTTCTCGACGGTGAACCCGCCCGACGCGATGATGCGCACCTCGGCGAACCCCTCCGCGTCGAGCGCGCGCCGCACGTTCCAGACGAGCTGCGGATTCACCCCGGTGGGCCGGAACCGCCCCATCTGCGGGAGGACCGAACGATCGACCAGCATCTCGCTCGTGTCCAGCCGGACGCCGTAGAGTCGGCCATCGAGTGCGCGCGCCACTTCGAGCGAGGTGCGGACGCAGTCGTTCTCGAAGTCCACGAGCGTGACCACCCGGATCTCGGGACCGATGAACTCGGCGAACTTCCGTGTCGCGAGCACCGTGTCCCCTCCATAGGCGGCGATCAGCGCATGCGGCACCGTGCCGAGGCCCTCCGAGCCCCACCAGGACGCCTGCGCGTCGGTCGAGACCCCGATCGCGCCTGCGATGTGGGCGGCGTACCCGTCCCCCGTCTGCACCAGCCAGTGGTCGTGGCGCGCGGGGAAGAACATCACCTGCTTGGGTGCCGCGGCCTCCACCACGCGCCGCGTGTTCGTGCCGACACGCGTACGGCGCGAAAGCACGCCGAGGTAGAGGGTCTCGAGGTTCGCGAAGGCGTCGTACGGCCCCTCGATCACCATGACCGTCTCCCACGGCTCCACCTCGTCGCCGTCGTAGAGCGCGTGCACTTCGAGGGCGCTCCAGTCGTCGGAGCAGAGCTTGAGGATCGCGATCGCCTCGTCGATCCCGCCGAGGAAGGCGTGCTGCTTGCCGAACACCTGCATGGTGACGCGCGGCCGGTGCCGGTCGGCGAGGAGGATCTCGCGCGCGCGCACGAAATACTTATCCGAGTAGTATCCCGCCCGCATCTTCTCGACGGGCAGGTTGAAGATTTCCGGGTCGAGGCGGGGCCGGCGCGTCATCGGCTCGGTCCTCCGGCGACGTCGCCGAAATGGGATTCCTTGAGATCGGCGAGGAGCCGGCGGAGGCGCCGCTGGTGGCGGGCGTCGGGATACTCGTCGATCAGCCGGCGGAGCTCGGCCATGGCACGCCCTGAATCGTTCAATCGGTAGTCATAGAGGTCCACGAGGGCGAGCCCAGCACCGATGTCCTCGGCCGGCGTGAGCGCGCCCGCGCGGAGATCGAGGAGCGACTGCACGGCGGCGTGCGGCTCGCCGAGCGGCCCGCCAAGGAGCGCGGCCCGCCGGAGCGTGGCGTTGACACGATCCGGGGATGACCGGGCCCGCTCGAGATACGCGTCGGCGGCCTCGGCGAAGCGGCCCTGGGCTTCGAGCGTCTCGATCTCGGAGAAGCCACCGCCGGCGCGCATCAGTCCGACGCTCTGCAGCACCGCGGAAAGGTCGTCCACGCCCGCGTCCACCAGTGCGAGGACGCCGAGCACCAGCCCGTAGAGCGCCCAGCAGATTCCCGCCAGCTCGACGCCGCGCCACCCGAGGCCCGCGAGGGCGAGGATCAGCGCCACTGCGGTGGCCACGAGCAGCAACGCGCCCACCACGATGCGCAGCAGCGCCAGCGGGTTGGCCGACGCCTCGGCGGCGTGCGCCCGTATCCAGGTCACAGCGGATTCGGCGGTCAAGGCGACAAGTTAGGGGCGTATCAGGAGCTCCGGCAAGTTGACAGGGGGCCCGGGTGGCGCGTAAATCCGGTCTCCTTGGCCAGTTACCTCACACGGAGGTTATCAGCGTGCCCGAGCCCCTCTCCCGACGCGCCTTCATCGGTACGGCCGGCGCTGCCGCGGCAGCCGCGGCGCTCCCGGGTCCGGCCGGAGCCATCGAGGCTCCAGCGATCCGGCGTCCGGTCCAGAATCACTTCGCGGCTGTGAGCTCGGGCAACGGGCTCCGCGCCGTGAATCGCGCGTTCGAGCTGGTCGAAGCGGGCACCGACACGCTGGATGCCGCGGTCGAGGGAGTCAAGATCCAGGAGCTCGACCCGGCCGACAATTCGGTCGGGTACGGCGGGCTTCCGAACGAGGAGGGCGTCGTCCAGCTCGACGCGTCGTGCATGCACGGCCCGACGAAACGGGCCGGTGCGGTGGCGGCGCTCGAGGGCATCAAGACGCCGAGCGAGGTGGCGCGGCTCGTGCTCAAGTACACGAACCACATCCTCCTCGTCGGCGAAGGGGCGCGGCGGTTCGCGTTGTCGTACGGCTTTGAGACCGAGAACCTGCTGACCCCCGAATCGCGTGAGCTCTGGCTGCGCTGGCGCGCCAACCGCGGCACGGCGGACGACTGGCTCGACGTGCCCGAATCGGAGAAGATGACCGCGCGGCCGACAGGAACGATCAACCTGAACGTCGTCAACGCGAAGGGCGAGATCTCCTCGGTGACGACCACCAGCGGCCTCGCCTGGAAGATCCCGGGCCGGGCGGGTGATTCGCCCATCGTCGGTGCCGGGCAGTACACCGACAACGAGGTGGGCGCCGCCGGGTCCACCGGGCGAGGCGAGTCGAACATCATGGTGTGCGGCGGGTTCCTGACGGTGGAGCACATGCGGCGCGGGATGAAGCCGACGGACGCATGCCTCGAAACGCTCAAGCGCGTGGTCGCCGCCACGCCCCCGCGGCTCCTCGATGCGCGGCGGCGCCCGACCTTTGGTCTGCAGTTCTACGCGGTGAACAAGCGAGGCGAGCTCGGCGCCGCCTCGCTCTATCCCGCGCGATACGCGGCACACGACGGGCGCGAGGGAGCGCTTCGGGACGCCGCTTTCCTATACGAGAGCCGATGATGAGAATCCGCGCGTTGTTCGTCCTGCTGGGTGGCCTCGGTGCCGGCGCGTCGGCCGCGGCGGCACAGGAGCCCGGGGTGACGCCGCCCCCGGCGGTCGTGGTCGAGTCATTGCCGCCGTCGGATTATCCGTGGCTGCTCAGCTACTATCCCCTCGTGGGCGGCGGTCTGGGCGGCGGGCCGGTGGTCGTGGCCCGGGTGCGCTACTTCCAGCCTTCCCCCTACGAGGAGCGCTCGACCTACCGCGCCGACCTGACCGTCGAGGGGGGCATCGGCTTCCATGGGAGCCGGATGTTCCAGACCCGGCTGCGCGCGCCACTCCTCACGCCCAACCTCCGCGTGAACGCGCGAGCCGGCGCCCGGCGGAACACACGTGAGAATTTCTTCGGCCTTGGGAATTCGACGGTGCAGGACTTCGACCTGCCGGAGGAGGACCGGCTCCGCTACCGGGTCCAGGAGACGCGCTACCAGTTTCTGGGTGACGTCTCCCACCGGATTACGGGGCCGTTCCTGGTCGCGCTCGGGGGCGGCGTCGAGCATACCCGCTACATCTCGCTCGCATCCAACACGCTCTTCGGCTCGACGTTCGGTGAGGAAATCACCGGCACCGATGCGCTCGTGGGCGGGACGCTGATCCTCGATACCCGCGACAACGAATACGACCCGCGGAATGGCGTCGTGGCCGAGACCGGCCTTCAGTTCGGCAGCGGCGGGGATGGGTACTCGAGGTTGTATGGCATGGTGCGCGGGTACAAGATGCTCGATGTCCGGACCCAGGTCGCCGCACGGATCGGCGCCTCGCAGCTCTACGGCGACCCGCCGTTGTCGGCCCGCTACGAGCTCCCCGCCTGGGAAGACGTGCTCGCGATGTATGGCGGCAGCAGCTCGAATCGAGGACTCCGCAGCAGCCGTTATCTCGGCACGGGCGTGCTGTTCAGCAGCCTGGAGCTCCGTCGCGAGCTCTTCACGTCGAAGAATGCCGCGGCGGTCTCGGCCATCCTCTTCGTGGACGCGGGACGCGTCTTCGAGGGCGAGAAGGTGCGCCTGACCGGCGACGAGCTGCACGTCGGCGCCGGCGCCGGCCTCGCGCTTCGCATCCTGCGATCGACCAGCCTCGTGATCGACGTGGCGCGCGGGTCGGACACGATCCGGTTCAACATCGGGAGCGGCTGGGCGTTCTGAGCGATCGGTCGGGTTCGGGATTCTGCGGCGGGGATCGCTGAAAGGCGGGATGGGCGGAATCGCGAACCGCGAAAGCCACGGCTGACCCGCGGAGGGTTCCGGAACGGCTGACCTGATGACACCGCCGCGGACACTCACCGAGATCGTTCCTCGCGCGCCTTCATTGCCGCATTAGAGGGCGCGCGGGCCCTTCCGCGGTTTCCCTTTCCATTCCGCGATTTCGCGATTCCCCCCACGCGCCGCCTGAAACGCCGAAAGGACGATTCGGCACCTGCGCCGTTCGTCCTTTCGTGTCCTCGCGCGATGCCTGGTCCGTTCGCCAGGTCACTTCTCCTCGATCAGGATCCCCCGCTTCGCCAGCTCGTCCACGTACGGCTTGAAGGGCATCGCCTCGTCCGGGGTGTGGACGCCCTTCTCGGTCACGCGCCCGTCCGCCTGCATCTGCCCGGTGATCGAAAGCGAGTAGCCGGTCGTCCGCATCATCGCGCTGATCCCCCGATCGGCGTCGAACCGGTCGATCAGCTGGAACGTCGTCGACGCCGGCTTGCCGTTGCGCGTCCCCGAGACTTCCACCTTCAGCGCGACGAGGTCCTGCCCCTTCGGCTTGAAGAGCTTCGGATGCACCGCCGCGATGAAGAGGTCGCGAGGGACGACGCGCTGCCCCTTGACCGTGATCGGCTCGTTGGAAATGAGGCCGAGCTCGCGGATCGGGCGCATCACCGCGACGTGACCGGGATAGCGCAGCGTCTTGTATTCCATCGTCGCGATCTTCCCCTCCCACGCGAACGGCATGGTGCTGATGCCGCCGCCCGTGTGGAACGCCTCGAGCGTACCGACCGGCTCGGGAAACTCCACCTCCTCCAGCTCGCTCAGCGCATCCACCTGCGTCGGCTTCCCGCCGCGCAGCACCCACGACGGCGTCGTGTAGTAGTCGAGCGCGCCCTCGAGGGAATAGACGATCTGGTAGTTGAGCGGCGGCTCCGGCTGCTGCGGGAGCCCGCCGACGTAGATCTTGACCCGCTCGGTCCGATCGAGCCGCCGGATCCCCTCGGCGGCGAGGATGTTGACCATCCCGGGGGCGAGACCGCAGTCGGGGATCACCGACAGGCCCTTCGATGCCGCCGTCTGGTGCAGCTTCTTCTGCTCGAAGACGATCTCCGTGTTGCCGCCCAGGTCGGAGAAGTGACACCCGGCCTCGACGGCAAGGCGCGCCATGTCCGCATTGAAGTAATAGGGAATGGCGCTCATGACGGCCGCATGACCCCGCATCGCACCGAGCACCGCGGGGTGATCGGTGACGTCGAGCCGCATCGGGAAGAGCCGGCCCTTCCCCGCTTCGGTGAGCCAGGCGGGGAGGCTGTCGGTCCTGAGATCGGCGAGCGTCACCTTCGTGACGGCCGGATTCCGGAGGAGATCGTACGCGCAGGCGCATCCCTGGAGGCCTGCGCCGAGAACGAGCATGTCCATGACGACCCTTTGAAAAATGATCGAAGAGAGCCCCCGAAAATAGCCGCGCCCGGCGGGCCCATTCAAGCCGCGACCTCCGGGCATATGTTTCAGGCATGACCTCGCCGGCCCGCAATGCGGACGCCACGCGGCAGCGCCTCCTTCGCGCCGCGCTCGAGTTGTACACGTCCGTCGGCTTCCGGGCCGCCACCACGCCGATGATCGCCGAGCGTGCCGGCGTCGCGGAAGGCACGATCTACCGTCATTTCGGCGGCAAGGAGGAGCTGCTCAACGAGGCGTATCGCGGGGCCCAGCGGTGGGCCACGGCGCTCGTCTCGGAGCTGCAGGGTGACCGTCCGCCCGGGACCGCGGAGTTCCTGAGGCGCCTCGGGCGGAGGATCGTCGAAGGGGCCGAGCGGGATCCCGCGGCCGTACGGATGGTGCTTCATTGCCGCGAAGAGCGGTATCTCGATGACCGGAGCCACGAAACGGCCCGCGAGTTCCGGGCGGCACTTCAGCAGGTGGTTGCGGCGGGCAAATCGGACGGCGTGATACGGCCGGGGCCGGCGGAGCTCTGGGCGTCGATCTGGCTGGCGATGGTGGGATTCGCGGCGGAGCGCGTGAGCAGCCGCGAATGGCCGCTCGACCATCCGCAGCTCGGGCTCACGCTCGAGGCGGCATGGGATGCGATTGCCGCGCGAAGAGGCTAGCGCGACCCGGCAAAGTAGGTGAGGCCACCCGTGACCGTGCGCGCCGGGGTGAACTCGACACGGCGCGGCCGGCCCGGGCCGGCAGGACGGACCTCGAGGATGCCTTCCCGGACGTAGGCGATCGAGTCGTTCCCCCAGCGGGCGCCGAATTCCGCGCCCGCAGCCACGACGCTTTCCGAACCGTTCGACCGGACACAGAGTCCGGGAACGGCGCCCTCGCATGCCTCCACGGCGGCGAACGCCGGCTTCCCCACGAGAATGCTGAGCGAGGAATCAGCGATCGCCAGCTCCATCCCGGTCACCGGCGCCGCCGCTTCGTTGCGCGGGGGGATGTCCGCCCGCCAGATACCGCGATCGGTGTCGACGTAGAGCGCCGAACCGTCGGGGGCCCATCCGACGCGCCGCGGGATCGCGTTCGCCTCGCGGGGAAGTGCGACTTCCCGCTCGGCGCCGCTCAGCAGGTTCATGAGCCACGCGGTAGCCGGAAGGTTCTCGGCGGTGCGAATGAAGGCGAGCGAGGCGCCGTCCGGTGAAAGCGCCGGCGCCGACTCGGCCACCGGGGAGAACGTGAGCGCGATCGTCACTCCGCCACCGGGCCGCGCTGCATAGAGATCCGCCCCACCCGATCCCTCGCCCACGAACACGACATAGGCATCGCGCCCTATCTCCATTTCCCCCCGGAGCGGCGGAAGCGTGCACGCGAGTCCGCAGAGCGTCGGGACCGCCAGCGAGAGCCCGCGGCCGAGCATCGGCACGAACCCGGTTCTACCGACCGAGCTTCTCCCGATAGAACTCCGTGATGCGCCGCCAGGCCTGGTCGACCGCCGGCGTGCCATAGCCCTGGCGTCCGGGCTTCAGGAACCCATGACCTGTGCTGTCATAGATCTCCTTCTCGAAGGACTTCCCGAGCGCACGCATCTGCCGCTCGACGTCGGGCAGCGCGGCGTTGATGCGCGCGTCGTTCTCGCCGTAGATGCCGAGCACCGGCGCCTCGATGCGGGCGAGCGCAGCGCTGTCCGGCGCTGGACCGTAACAGACCACGGCCGCCTTGAGGCGCGGATTGTTCGTCGCGTACCGGAAGCTCTGGCCCCCGCCCCAGCAGAAGCCGATCGTGCCGATGTCCCCCCGGCGCACCGACGGCAGGCTGTCGACGTACGCGTACACGGCATCCAGGTCCGCCGTCACGCGCTCCGGCTCGAGCTGCCCGACGAGCTTGCGGCCGGAATCGGTCGCTGCCGGCGTCATCCCGAAGCGGGACGAGAGCAGGTCGGGCGCAATGGCGACGAAGCCCGCGCCGGCGAGCCGGTCGGCCACCGTCGGCTCCCACTCGGTGAGCCCGAAGATCTCGTGGATCACGATGACCGCGGGAGCCGGCGCGCTGCGCTCCGGATAGGCCACATAGGCACGGATGGAATCGCGGCCGCGGGGAATTTTGACCCATTCGCCGTGCGTCGTGACCGCGGCGGCGGAAGCGGCGGTATCACTCGCGCCCTGGGACCCCGGACCGCGTGCACACGACAGCCCGGTGACGGCGAATAGGACCAGCGCGGGAAGCGCGGGCGTGGCCAGGCGGGAAACGGCGAGGCGCATCGGAACCTCGGGGTGTGGTGAGCGGATCGGTCCTGCGGGGACCGGAGTGCTATACCCGCCGGAAGAAGCGGGAGAGGACACCCGTCTGCAGCACGCCCTCGAAGGCGGCGGCGAGCTCGGTCATCGACTGATACCGGTCATCCGCGGCGAGCGCAAGCGCGCGCCCGATGACCGTCTCGAGTCGGCTCGGCAGCCCGGGCCGCACCGAGCGGAGGGAGCGCGGAAGGCCGCGCAGCCGGGCGACCATCATCTCCTGCGCATTCTTCCCGGTGAACGGCAGCTCGCCGGTGAAGAGCTCGAAGGCGAGCACGCCGAGCGCATACACGTCGCTCCGCCCATCGAGTGCGCGCCCGCGGATCTGCTCGGGACTCATGAATTCCGGCGTGCCGAGCACGATGCCCGTCTGCGTGAGCTGCGCCACCTGGGCGCCGGTCCGCCGTTCCTTGGCAAGGCCGAAGTCCATGACCACCGCGCGGGGCAGCTCGCCGTCGACCCCCTCGGGCACGAGCATGACGTTCTCGGGCTTGAGATCGCGGTGGATCACGCCGAGGTCGTGCGCGTGCTGAAGGCCGTGGCAGACCTGCACGAGGATCCGGATCCCCTCACCGACGTCGATCTCGCGCACCCGGCCCTCATAGTCGCCGAGCGTCTCCCCGGGCAGGAACGGCATGACGAGATAGAGCACGCCGTCGGCGGTCTCACCGAGCCGGAGGATCGGGCAGACGTTCGGATGATCGAATCGGGTCGCGATCTCGGCCTCCCGCCGGAGCCGCTCGACGGAATCGCGGTCCCGCGTGAGGCGCGGCGGCAGCACCTTGATCGCGAGGCTTTCGCCCGTGCCGCGCTCGGTCGCCTGATAGACCCACGACATGCCCCCCTCGCCGATCTTCTGGCCGATCTCGTAACGGTCGTCGAGCACCGTGCCGGAGAGCGAACGGAAGCGCGCCGCATCCGCGGGGGCCACCTCGGGCCGGTCGGCGTCGGAGAGGCGGGGGCGCGCGGCGGATATGCGGATGCCCGGCGCCGCCGGAGGAGTGGGGGGCGCGGCGAACGACACCTCGACGAGCGGGGTGCCGTCCACGGTGCAGTAGCGCGCGGGTGCTGCGAAATGCTTCTGGCACCGCGGGCAGCGGCGGTTCTTCAATCGCGGAACCGGTTCCGGCCTTCCGTCTTGGCGCGGTAGAGGTGGGTGTCGGCGAGTCGCAGGAGCGATTCGCCGTCGGTGACCCGCTCGTCGGGATACGACGCGAGCCCGATGCTGATGGTGACACGGACGGGGCGCCCCGACTCGCCGAAATCGTGCTCCGCGACGCGCCGCAGCACGCGCTCGGCGAAGCTCCGGCTCTCCACGAGCGTCGTTTCCGGCAGGAGCACCACGAACTCCTCGCCGCCATAGCGCGCCACCGCATCGGGCGAGCGCTGCTCGCGCTTGAGGAGCGCGGCGATCTGGCGGAGGATCTGGTCGCCCACGAGATGCCCGTGCGTGTCGTTGATCTGCTTGAAGTTGTCGATGTCGATCATCATGCAGGTGAGGAGCGACGCGTAGCGCGCGGCCCGGTCCATCTCCTGCTCGAGCTTCTCCGCCAGGGCGCGCCGGTTGAGCGTGCCGGTGAGCGGGTCGGTGGAGGCGAGGTGCTTCAGCTGCTCCTGGTCCGACATGGCGTGCTCGAGCTCGTAGGCCCGCTCGAGCGAGCGCACGGCCGCGCTGATCACCTGGTCGGCGAACTGCACGTCCTGCTGGTTGAGCGGCAGGTCGTCGTCGGTGGTCCGGAGGAAGAAGACGCCGGCCGGCTCGTCGCGCAGGCTGAAGCGCATGGCGATGGCGGAGCGGCACGGAATCGCACGCCCCTCGGACTGCCACTCGGAGCGGATCGTCTGGTAGAGCGGATCGGTGGCCACGTCCTGCGCAAGGACCAGCTCGCCGCTGTCGAGCGCGTGGCGCACCTCGGGATAGCGGCGGAGGTCGATGCGCAGGTTCCGGAGCGTCGGGTTTTCGTACGCCGCCACGACCGTGCCTTCGACCGCGCCCGGCTCGGCGAGGATGATCGAGCAGCGCGAGATGCGGAGGCCCTGCGCGACGCGGCGGACGAGGACCTGGAAGATCTCGTCGGGCTTGAGCGAGCTCGCGACCTCGTTCAGGATCTCCACCATCTCCGAGCGCGAGCGCGCCTCGGTGCGCGCCTGGTTGAGCTCGCGCCCGACCCGCAGGTGCGCCTTCACCCGGGCGAGGAGCTCGCGCACCCGGAACGGCTTCGCGATGAAATCGCTCGCGCCGAGGCCGAGCGACCGCACCGTCGCCTCCTCCGGGGGCATGCTCGAGATCATGAGGACCGGGAGGTCCTGGTACTTCGGATCGGTCTTGACGCGGTGGAGGAGCTGCAGCCCGTCCACCTTCGGCATCATGATGTCGAGGAGGAGGAGGTCGAACTGGTCGGAGGCGAGGTGCTCGAACAGGTGCTCGCCGCCGGGAATGGCCACGACGTCGTAGCCGTTCTCCTTGAGGATCCAGGAGAGCGTCCGGGAGAGCGCCTGATCATCGTCGGCGACGAGGATCTTGGGAGCAAGGGGCATTCAGCGCACCAGGCGGTCGAAAATGTCGGGATCCACGTTGCCGCCGCTCGCGATGGCGACGACCGTGCCCGGCGAGCGGATGCGCCCTGCGAGGAGCGCCGCCGTCGCCGCGGCGCCGGAGGGCTCGACGCGCTCGCCGGTGGACTGATGAAGGTAGCGCACCGCGGCCCCGATCTCCTCATCCGAGACCTGCACCGCCTCCTTCACGATGCCGGCCATGACCTCGAACGGCAGCGTCCCGACCGCCTGCGGCAGCAGGCCGTCGGCGATGCTCTGCGGATTCTCGATCGTGACGGGGCGCCCCGCTTCGAGCGCGCGCGCCAGCTTCGGCGCGCCGGTCGGCTCGACCGCCACGATGCGGACCGAGGGCGAGAAGTGCCGCACCGCGGACGCGATTCCGGCAATGAGCCCGCCACCGCCGACCGGCACCACGATCGTCGTCACGCCGGCGAGGTCCTCGAGGATCTCGAGACCACAGGTGGCCTGTCCCGCGATGACGTCCGCATTCTCGTACGGCGGAATCATGACGAGCCCCCGCTCGGCGGCGAGGGCTTCACAGCGCGGGAGCCGGTCCGAGCGGTTCTGGACGAATGCAATTTCGCCGCCGTGGCGGCGCACGCCATCCTGCTTGACCCGCGGGGCATCGGCCGGCATCACGATGACGGCCGGGATGCCGAAATGCCGGGCGGCGAAGGCGACGGCCTGGCCGTGATTGCCGCTCGAATGCGTGATGACGCCACGGGCGCGGTCCGCGGCAGACAGGCGCCGGATGGCGGTGAATGCGCCGCGAACCTTGAACGCGCCGACCGGCTGGCGGTTCTCGGTCTTGAGGAACGCGTTGCCGCCGAGATCGGGCAGCGGGAGGAGCGCCGTGCGCTCGGCGACGCCCGCGAGCCCGCCGGCGGCCTCGCGGATGGATTCCGCGGATACGACGTCGCTCATTCCGCGGCGACGGGCGGAGCGGCGGTATCGCCCGCCCCTTCCTCCTGCCCGCTCTCGTCCTCCTTCACCACGCGGGCGACGCCCTGGAGGCGGTCGCCATCGTCGAGGTTCATGACGCGCACGCCCTGGGTGTTCCGGCCGATGACGCGGATGCCGTCCACTGGCACCCGGATGATGACGCCGTTGTGCGTGATCATCATCAGCTCGTCGTCCGGGATCACTTCCTTGAGTGCCACGATGCAGCCGGTCTTGTCGGTGACCTTGAAGGTGATGATCCCCTTCCCGCCCCGCTTCTGCACGCGGTATTCCGAGAGCTCGGAGCGCTTCCCGTAGCCCTTCTCGCTCACGACGAGGAGCGTGGCCTCCCGCCGGATGACGACCATGCCGATCAGGCAGTCCTCATCGGCGAGCTCGATGCCCTTGACGCCCGTCGTGGCGCGGCCCATCTCGCGGACGTCGGACTGGTGGAAGCGGATGCTCATCCCCTCGCGCGTGGCGAGGACGATGTCACAGCTCGCGTCGCACACCTGGACGTCCATCAGCTCATCGCCCTCGTCGATGTTGAGCGCGCGGATGCCGTTGCTCCGGACGTGGCTGTACTCGGAGAGCTTCGTCTTCTTCACCGTGCCCTTCCGGGTGGCGAAGATGAGCGACTTCTCGTCGCTGAACTCGCGCACCGGCACGAGCGCCGCGATGTGCTCGTTGGGCCGGACCGCGATGCAGTTGACTACCGGCTTTCCGCGCGCCGCGCGGCTCGCCTGCGGGATCTCGTGCACCTTGAGCCAGTAGACCTGCCCCTGATTGGTGAAGAACATCAGGTAGTCGTGCGTGCTGGCGATGAAGAGGTGCTCGACCCAGTCGTCCGCCTTGAGGTCGGCGCCGGTGAGCCCGCGGCCGCCGCGCCGCTGCCGGCGGTAGGCCGAGACCGGGATGCGCTTGATGTAGCCGGTATGGGAGATGGTGATGACCATGTCCTCTTCGGCGATCAGGTCCTCGACGGTGAACTCGCCCTGATCGGAGAGGATCTCGGTCCGCCGCGCATCCCCGAACCGCTCGGCGACGTCGGCCGTCTCCTCCTTGAGGATGCCGGCGCGCTTCTCCTTCGACGCGAGGATGCTCTTGAGCTCGGCGATCGTGGCGCGCACCTCGGCGAGCTCGGCCTCGAGCTTCTCGATCTCGAGCCCGGTGAGCTTCGCGAGCCGCATGTTGAGGATCGCGTCGGTCTGCTTCTCGGAGAGCTTGAAGCGCTTCCGGAGCCGCGCATCCGCTTCCTCGGTGGTCTCCGAACCGCGGATGATCTTGATGACTTCGTCGATGTTGTCGACGGCGATCTTGAGGCCTTCGAGGATATGCTCGCGGGCCTCGGCGGCCTCGAGGTCGAACTGCGTCCGCCGCACGATGATCTCGTGGCGGTGCGCGATGTAGCGCTCGAGGAGCTCCTTCAGGTTCATGACCTTCGGCGCGCCGTTGACGAGCGCGAGCATGATGACGCCGAAGGTGGACTGCATCGTGGTGTGCTTGTAGAGCTGGTTGAGCACCACGTTGGGAATCGCGTCGCGCTTGAGCTGCACGACGACGCGCATGCCGTCCTTGTCCGATTCGTCGTTCACGTCCGAGATGCCCTCGATCTTCTTCTCGGTCGCGAGCTCGGCGATGGCGCGGACCAGGTTCTCCTTGTTGACCTGGTAGGGAATTTCGGTGATGACGATCTGCGACTTGCCGCTCGACTCCTTCTCCTCGATCTGGGCCCGCGCGCGCATGACGACGCGCCCGCGGCCGGTCTCGTAGGCGTCCTTGATGCCTTCGCGGCCGTAGATGTAGCCGCCCGTGGGGAAGTCGGGGCCCTTGATGACCTTCCGGAGGTCGGCGATCGTCGCCTCGGGATTGTCCACGAGGAGCTCGATGGCCTTGGCCACCTCCCGCAGGTTGTGCGGCGGAATGTTCGTGGCCATGCCGACCGCGATGCCGCTCGAGCCGTTGACGAGGAGGTTCGGGAGCTTCGAGGGAAGGACGGTCGGCTCCTGCAGACGGTCGTCGTAGTTCGGCTGGAAATCGACGGTGTTCTTGTCGATGTCCTCCAGCATCGTCATGGCGACGCGCGTGAGGCGCGCCTCGGTGTACCGGTAGGCCGCCGCCGGGTCCCCATCCACCGAGCCGAAATTCCCCTGGCCGTCGATCAGCGGGTAGCGGAGGGAGAAGTCCTGCACCATGCGCACGAGCGCGTCGTAGACCGAGCTGTCGCCGTGCGGATGGTACTTGCCGAGCACGTCCCCGACGACCGTCGCGGACTTCTTGTACCCGCGGCCCGGCACGAGGCCGAGCTCGTTCATCGCGTAGAGAATCCGCCGATGGACCGGCTTGAGCCCGTCCCGCACGTCCGGCAGCGCGCGCGAGACGATGACGCTCATCGAGTAGTTGATGAACGACTGCTGCATCTCCTCTTCGATGAGGCGGGGCAGAATCCGTTCGCGGGAGTTCGGTGCGGTCATGGGGCGATGATGTAGGAGACGTGGTGCGCGGCGGGGCGCCGGCTCCGGGGGTACCGGAGAACGCAGAAAGATAACCGGGCACGTTCCCGGGCGCAACGCTCAGAGTCGTTGCCAAACCATTGTCAGATCGTGGGTTACAGGGAAAGATCGAGGCTGTATGCGGCCGTTCGATTCCGGGCCGCGCAAACGACAAACACACGAAAACACGAAAGATCGAAAGGGGGCGGATTGGCGCCGAAGCACTGAGTTACTGGGTTGATAATGTCATGATGGTGTTTACTTGAACGCGGCGTCTCGTGGTTTTCGTGTTTTCGTGGTTTCGTGTGGTGCTGTCTTCCTGCGCCCGTAATCGACCGCCGCCGCGACCGCCCGATTTGCGCAACCACAATTCCAGCCATAGCTTGGCACTTCCTTTCGCGCTCCCGGACTCCCGATGACTCTTCGATTCGCAGGCGTTGCCGTCGTGGCCGCCCTCGCCTGCTCCACCGGCAACAAGCCGGAAACGACCGACAACCGGCCCGCCGCCATGACCGACAGCAGCGCCTGGCGCACCCTCTTCGACGGCAGCTCCACCGCCGAGTGGCGCGGATACCAGATGGAATCGCTCCCGGGCGGATGGCGGATCGAGGACGGCTCGCTCGTGCGCGCGGCGGAGGCCGGCGACATCATCACCCGCGACCAGTTCGGCGACTTCGAGCTGGAGCTCGAATGGAAAGTCGAGCGCGGCGGAAACAGCGGGATCATGTATCGCGTCACTGAGGCCGACAGCTCCACCTACCGCACCGGCCCCGAATACCAGGTCCTCGACGACGCCGCGCATCAGGACGGACAGAACCGCCTCACCTCTGCCGGCTCCGCCTACGGCCTCTATGCGGCCCCGGCTGGCGTCGTGAAGCCTGCCGGCGAGTGGAACAGCACCCGGATCGTGGCGCAGGGGGCACACGTCGAACACTGGCTCAACGGGCAGAAAGTCGCCGAGTACGAGCTCTGGAGCCCTGACTGGGAGGCGAAGGTCAAGGCCAGCAAGTTCGTCGAATGGTCCGGCTACGGCCGCTCTCCCCGCGGGCACATCGCGCTGCAGGACCACGGGGACCGGGTGGAGTTCCGGAATATCAGGATTCGGGAGCTGTAGTCGGGGTCGGTCGGGGGGTAGTTAGGTAGCTAGGTGAGCAGAGATTGACGGGTGGGCAAGTTTCGGATCCAAGGCGGCCTCCGGACTGCATCCACCTGCTACCTAGCTGCCAAACGACCTCCGACCCCCCTGCGAGCCACCCTCGATCCTCTCATTTCCCCCAACCCCCGAGCCCCGTGACCAAACTCAAGCTCTCGACGATGATGTTCCTCCAGTACTTCATCTGGGGCAGCTGGTTCGTCACGATGGGCACGTATCTCACGCGCACGCTCGGGTTCACCGAATCCCAGGTGGGGCTCGCCTACGGCGCGACGGCGATCGCGGCGCTGGTCTCGCCGTTCTTCCTCGGCGTCATCGCCGACCGGTTCTTCGCCACCGAGAAATTGCTCGCGGTGCTGCACCTGCTCGGCGGGGGGATCATGTGGTATCTCAGCACCCTCACCGACTGGAGCGCGTTCTATCCGGTGCTGATCCTGTACGCGCTCTGCTACATGCCGACGCTCTCGCTCTCGAATGCCATCTCGTTCCACCACATCAGCGACCCGGCCCGCGAGTTTCCCGCCATCCGCGTGCTCGGTACCATCGGCTGGATCGTGGCGGGCATTCTCGTCGGCAAGGTGCTCCAGGCGGACGCGCTCGCCACTCCGATGCGCGTGGCCGCGCTCGGTTCCGTGGCGCTCGGGCTCTTTTCGCTCGTGCTCCCGCATACGCCGCCGCGCGGCGCCGGCGCACCGTTCAGCGCGCGCGATGCGCTCGGGCTCGACGCGCTCGGCCTGCTCAGGGACCGTTCCTTTGCCGTCTTCGTGCTCGGCTCGTTCCTCCTCTGCATCCCGCTGCAGTTCTACTACACCTTCGCCAATCTCTTCCTCAACGAGATCGGCGCGCCCGATCCGGCATTCATCCAGACGTTCGGCCAGATGTCGGAGATCGGCTTCATGCTGCTCCTTCCCTTCTTCCTGCGGAAGTGGGGGATCAAGACGATCATGCTGGTCGGGATGCTGGCGTGGTCGCTCCGGTACTTCGCCTTCGGCGCGGGCGATGCGGGGAGCGGAATGTGGCTCATCTACCTCGGCATCCTGCTCCACGGAATCTGCTACGACTTCTTCTTCGTGAGCGGCCAGATCTACACGGACCAGCAGGCGGGGCCGAAGATCCGCGCGGCAGCGCAGGGCTTCATCAACTTCGTCACGAACGGTGTCGGCTACTTCATCGGCGCGTTCGTCTCCGGCCGCGTCGCCGGCGCACACCGCGTGGGCGACGGCCACGACTGGCCCGCCATCTGGCAGGTCCCGGCCATCGGCGCGCTCGTCATCCTCGTCATCTTCGCACTGCTCTTCCGGCCGCGGCGGACATCGGATGCGGCGGCTTGATATGGCAAGCTTCGATTTTGAACGCGGAGGCGCGGAGGCCACGGCCGGAGGGTGCCGTGGCGGGTGCTGCTCCGTGCGCCCGGCAGGATAAATGATGTGTTCTTGTGGTCTCACCAGTGGGCTCCGCGCGCCGGATGCCCAGGGAGCCCACAAGAATCATCAGCGATGTCTGCCGCGGAGTACGGAGCCTGCCCGCGCAGGGAATCCTCCGGCAGTATCCTCCGCGCCTCCGCGCCTCCGCGTTCAAGAACAAGATTTTTCAATCTTCTCCGAGGGGAAAAATGCCTGTTTCACGTCGTGACTTCGTCGGGTCGTCGGCCGCTGCAGCTGCGTTTACGATCGTGCCGCGGCATGTGCTCGGGGGGCCGGGATTCGTGGCGCCGAGCGACAAGCTGAACATCGCGTGCATCGGGGTCGGCGGCATGGGGAAGAGCGACGTTGACGGCGTGAGCGGGGAGAACGTCTACGCCCTCTGCGACGTGGACCAGAAGGCCGCCGAGGAGAGCTACCGCAAGCACCCGAAGGCGAAGCGTTATTCCGACTACCGCGAGATGCTGAGCCGGGAGGCGGGCAACATCGATGCGGTGACGGTCTCCACGCCGGATCACTCGCACGCCGCCGCCGCGATGCTCGCACTCAAGGCCAACAAGCACACCTACTGCCAGAAGCCGCTCGCGCGGACGCTGCACGAGGTGCGCGCGCTGGCCGCGCAGGCGCGGAAGACGAAAGTGTCCACCCAGATGGGAAACCAGGGCCATACGTTCGACGGCACGAAGCTGCTCCGCGAGTACGTCGAGGCGGGCGCCATCGGCACGGTGCGCGAGGTGCACTACTGGACCAATCGCCCGATCTGGCCGCAGGGCATCGACCGCCCCACCGAGCTGCACACGCCCGCGCCGACGCTCGACTGGAACCTCTGGCTCGGCCCCGCGGCGGATCGGCCCTACCACCCGGCGTACGCGCCGTTCCGCTGGCGCGGCTGGTGGGACTTCGGCACCGGCGCGCTCGGCGACATGGCCTGCCACGGCATGGATGCCGCCTTCTGGATCCTCGACCTCGGTCATCCCGAGCGGATCATCCCGGAATCCACCGCCCTCTACACCGAGTCGGCACCGAAGGCGTCGCGGGTCGAATACCACTTCGCCGCAAAGGGCTCGCGCCCCGCGGTGCGCGTCTACTGGCGAGATGGCGACTTCCGCCCGCCGCGCCCGCTCAGCCTCCCGGCAGAGATGCAGTGGCCGACGGCCGACATCGGCGGGCAGCTCTGGGTGGGAGACGACGGCATGGCCGTCGCCGGGATGTACGGCGAGAACCCGACGCTCCTCGACCCGGTGCGCGACAAGGAGCTCAAGGCCACCCCGCCGGCCGTGAAGTACCCTCGCTCGAAGGGCGTCTACCAGGAATGGATCGAGGCGTGCAAGGGTGGGGCTCCCGCCCAGTCCGATTTCGGTGGCCACGCGGGAGCGCTCACGGAAATGGTGCTGCTCGGCTGCCTCGCCGTGCGGAGCGGGAAGACGCTCGAGCTGAACGGGTCCGGCGGGATCACCAACGTGAAGCTGCCGGAGGAGTGGATCACGCCCACCTACCGGAAGGGGTGGGAGCTCTAGGGGCGGCCGCTTCCGCGGACTCGGTCCGCATCCTTCTTGCCCGAGAGCTCATCGATACGATGCACCTCGCGACCTCGATCCTGGACGGTATCGAGGTCCTCTCCGATCTCCCCGCAGACGCGGAGCCGATGCCGAGCGCGGTTCGCTCCGCTCTTCACGAGCGCGCCGCCGCGGAGCTGCCGAACCTCGTCACCCGATTGAGCGCGCTCTATGCAAACCGCTTCACGACCGATGAGCTCGAGCAGCTGCTCGCGTTTCACCGCACGCCGGTCCCCAGGAGCTGTCGGCCCTCATGGAATCACCGGACATTAGGAGAAGGTGGGCGAGCTCTGGATGATGGGCCCGATGGGAAGAGTCATGCAGGACCTGGCCGCGAAGGGCATCACGTTCGAGTAGGACCACGGAGGTGTGGATGGGACGTTTCCTGCGGAACAACGGGCTCTCGGTTGCGCTGTTCACGCTCTTCATCGGCTGCCAGATCGGGCTCAGCTTCGTCGGGCTGCGGCACGAGAACAGCGAGCTCGCCGACCATGGGCAGCCGCCGGTCACCTACCGAGAGTACGTCACGAGCGGCGAGTTCCTGGAAGCGACCATGGAGAACTGGGAGAGCGAGTTCCTGCAGATGTTCGCGTTCGTGATCCTCACGGCGGTGCTTTTCCAGAAGGGTTCGGCGGAGTCGAAATCACTCGATGAGCCGGAGGAGGTGGACAAGGATCCGCGGCTCGCCCGGAATCCCGATCGCCCCTGGCCGGTCAGGAAGGGGGGGCTGGTACTGCGGCTCTACGAACATTCGCTGAGCGGAGTGCTCTTCCTGCTCTTCGTCGTTTCCTTCTATCTCCATGCCCGCGGCGGGGCGCAGGCGTACAGCGCCGAGCAGCTGCTCCACGGCGGCTCGCCGGTGTCCACCCTGGAATACGCCGGGACCTCGCGCTTCTGGTTCGAATCCCTCCAGAACTGGCAGAGCGAATTCTTCTCCGTCGGCGCGATCATCGTGCTCGCGATCTTCCTCCGCGAGCGCGGCTCCCCCGAGTCGAAACCGGTAGCGGCGCCGCATTCGGAGACGGGGCATGGGTGAGGACGGTCGGACGGTCGGACGGTCGGACGGTCGGACGGTCGGACGGTCGGACGGTCGGACGGTCGGACGGTCGGACGGTCGGACGGTCGGACGGTCGGACGGTCGGACGGTCGGACGGGGCGAAAATACGAAGGACGG